>JAUSHX010000011.1 GCA_030648265.1 bacterium | reverse complement strand
ATTAAAGCAGAGTCCAGACTTTCACAATACATTTTGTATGGAGTACTAGATCGTATTGATGACGAGGATCGGTTGAAACGACTATTCCGTCTACACACGTAATGACATGTGCCTATGACTCCCAATGATGCGGCCGCATCAGCTAGCGTTATACAGCACTCTCATTGCTTATACGCCTTTAGTCAGCTTCAATAATTGCAGGTGCAGGGGCGGGTTTGCGGCAACCGCCTCGTTGTCGCCCATTTTCCACGGCTCGCCTTTGCAGTTTGTAACCGTACATCCGGCTTCTTTGAGGATGAGGTAGGTCGGTGCGAAATCATGGATTTCTCCGTAGAGCGATACCGCCCAATCTTTTCGTCCGCACGCGACATAGCAGGAGTTCATGGAAATACATCCGAAGGAATTAAGGAATAACTGCTCTCCCCGGATGACGCCGAGAAGTTTCTTCACAAAATTCAGCGTTCTTTTCCTGGAGCCGACAAAACCGCATCCGCTGCTCGCATCCAATTTCTTAGTCGTGGAGCAGTGAATCCTTTTACCGTTTAGATACGCGCCTTTGTCGGCCTCGGCGAAAAATAATTCATCGGTGACGGGGAGATATATCGCGGAAAGCTTCACGGTATTTCTGTGCGCTAGGCAAACCATGACGCCAAACAGCGGAACCGATGAGGCAAAATTCATTGTGCCGTCAATCGGGTCGATTATCCACCGGTAATCCGAACCGGCATTAATCTCGCCTTCTTCTTCAGAAAGAATGCTGTGCGCGGGATACTTCTTCAGAATCGCAGAGATAATCATTTTTTCTGAAAGAAGGTCCGCCTTGGTTACCACGTCATATGCGTGCTTTGATTTGGAATAGTGAACGCCGTCTTTCCCGAACCGTTTTAAAACGGCTTTGCCCGCCTCCATCGTGATTCTTTTTATGAATGTGTCCATCCCGTTAGAAGCCCGCCTGCCATCGCCTAAAGCTACGGTGTGACTGACTTTATTGTTTAATGAAGACATAACGTTTGTTTGTGGTACTACTTATATTGCTCTGGCTTTGGCGGGCAGGCTTTTTCCTGCATAAGTAATGTTGATTTTCGTTTTTTCACCTTAACCATTTGTTTGAACCGCCATACCTCGGCTTCTAACGGGATCCACGATCATACCGTGACTCTACAGTATTCGTATCTTTGAGACAAATGCGGATTCGTACAGTATAATCTCTCGGCAAGATTAAAAATATTATTATCACAACATGATGACGGACAACAACCCATGGACGAGGGCACAGAAACAATTACAAACCGCGGCGAAGAATTTTCCCATTGACCCGATGCTACTTGCGCGTCTCCAAAACCCCGACAGAATCGTTGAAGTTTCCGTTCCTCTCTCTATGGACGATGGAAGCATCAATGTGTATCAGGGTTTCAGAGTCCAGCACAATAATATTCTCGGACCTTATAAAGGAGGGTTGCGCTATCACCCGCGCGTAGACATGGACGAAGTGAAGGCCCTCTCGTTCTGGATGACCATCAAGAATGCGGTGGTGGGCGTTCCGTTCGGCGGAGGAAAGGGCGGAGTAAACGTTGACCCTAAAAAGCTGTCCGCGGGCGAGCTGGAACGGCTCACGCGCGAGTTTACGCGGAAATTGTTCCCCGTCATCGGTCCTGAAATTGATGTGCCTGCGCCCGACGTCAATACGAATGGAAAAATCATGGCATGGATTCTGGACGAGTATTCAAAACTCGCCGGGCATGAAACTCCGGCAGTCGTGACAGGAAAACCGTTGGAACGCGGCGGCTCGCTTGGCCGCCCGGAAGCGACCGGGCTCGGCGGTTCGTATGCCCTGCTTTCCATTTTGAAAATGATGAGGAAGAGGCCGGAAGGTCTCACGGTTGCAATCCAAGGATTCGGGAACGTGGGAAGTTATCTCGCGGAATATTTGCACGAGGCCGGTTTGAAAGTCGTCGCGCTGTCGGATTCAAAGGGTGGGATTTATGTGCCCGCGGGAATCGCGAGCATCCACGAGGTCCAAAGGTGCAAAGAGAAGAGCGGGAAAATCGGGGGATGCTACTGCATCGGCTCGGTCTGCGACTTGAGCAATATGAAAAAGCTCGGCGGACGGGAGATTTCGTCCGAGAAAATATTAGAGTTGCCTGTGGATATTCTGGTCCCTGCCGCATTGGAAAATGCGCTTACGAAAGAGAACGCGAAAAAAATTAAGGCGAGCATCATCCTTGAAATGGCGAATGGCCCGACGACTGCGGAAGCGGATGCAATCTTCAAATCAAAGGGAATCATTGTTATCCCCGATGTGCTCGCGAACTCCGGCGGAGTCGCAGTCAGCTACTTTGAGTGGTACCAGAACGTACACAAGAAACACTGGGGCAAGAAAGACGTGTTCAAAAAACTGAAAGGAAAAATGGAACGCGCATGCGAGAAGGTGCATGATATTTCCCTGCGATACAAAGTGCCTCTGCGCGAGGCCGCGTACATCTCGGCACTTAAAAGTTTGAGCGAGAAAAACGCAGGCGCTCACAAAGCGTCGGCGCGCAAGAAGCGGCGATAGAACCCGCTAACCGCTAGGGGGCGCGATGGTATTCCGCGTGCGTCACTTCCACCACGCGGTCAATTTGCTTGATAAGTTTTGCCATTAAATGCGGAGCAAGAAATATCTCAATGGTGAAGTGGGAGATGTGATGTTTCCGGTCTATTTCTTTCACGTGCAGAGACTCTATGTTGATTTTTTTGCGCAACAAGAGACCGGCAATTCTGTAGAGGGTGCCCGGCGCGTTTTCAGACTTTATGTTTAAGATATATTTCATGTTAATCGTATCTCATCTACGCCAGCGCCGCTCGCTATCATAGGGAAAACATTCTCGTCTCTTCGGACCATCACATCAAGAAGATAACTGCCTTTCGCCGAGAGCATCCGCTCCAGTGCTGGTGAGAGCGTCCTTCTGTCCTGTACCAATTCATTAGGGATGGAATACGCGTCCGCAATTTTGTTGAAATTTGGATTCTCCATGTGCACGAAAGAATACCGTTCCTCAAAAAACATTTCCTGCCATTGCCGCACCATGCCGAGATGTCGGTTGTTGAGAATAATTATTTTTATGGACAATTTTTCCTGCATGATGGTGCCCAATTCTTGCAGGGTCATCTGGAACGAGCCGTCGCCGATGATGGCGATAACCTCCCTGCTTGGACCCGCAATCTTTGCACCCACGCTCGCGGGAAGCGCGAAACCCATCGTGCCCAAACCGCCCGACGTGATGTAGCTGTCGGGAGTTTCAAATCCGTAGTAGCGGGCGGCCACCATCTGGTGCTGCCCCACATCGGCCACGATAACGGCCCTCCCTTTTGTTTTCTCGCTCACGAGCCGTACCACTTCCGCCATTCTTATCTCGCCCGACTTCGGGTAGAGTTCCGCATCCGCGACCACCTTTCTCTCCTCTTCGTCGTATTTTCGGAATCGCCCTATCCAAGCGCTGTGGTTCTTTGATTTTATGAACGGTGTCAGTTGCGCAAGAAATTCCTTGGCGTCGGCATGAATAGCGACTTCCGCCGGTATGACCTTGTCTAATTCCGCGTAATCAATATCAACATGGATAATCTTTGCCTGCGGTGCGTACGCTGAAATCTTTCCAGTCACGCGGTCATCAAAGCGCATACCGATGGCTAGTATCACGTCCGCCTTATTGGTCAGTTTGTTGGGGCCATAATTTCCGTGCATCCCGAGCATGCCCACGTACAGCTGGTGGCTCTTAGGGAGAGATGAAAGCCCCAAGAGCGTGCTCGCCGCGGGAAATCCGCCCTTCTCAATAAATTGAGCGAGTTCACTTTCAGCTTTTGAAAGTGCTATGCCGTGACCAAATAAAACATACGGACGTTTTGCATTGTTGAGCAATGCCGCCGCCCGTTTCAGTTTTTTCTGATAGTACGGGTCATGTTTGCTTTTTAGCATCACTGTCTGAATAGAGTCGTCATACTCGCACAGTTCAAATTGCGCATCTTTTGTAATATCTATTAAAACTGGACCCTTTCTGCCGGAAGTTGCGATATGAAATGCTTTCGCAACGATGTGCGGAATCTCCGCCGCGTTCGTAATCTGGTAGCACCACTTCGTTACCGGCGTAACAATGCCGATGATTGGCGCTTCTTGGAACGCGTCAGTACCAAGGGCTTCGCCCGTCACTTGGCCCGTTATGCAAACGATAGGAATTGAATCGCACATCGCATCGGCGATGCCGGTCACAAGATTCGTAGCACCGGGGCCCGATGTCACCATGCACACTCCCGGCTTGCCAGCCAACCGCGAATATCCTTCCGCGGCATGTGCGGCGCCTTGTTCGTGCCTCACGAGAACGTGCCGGACGGAATCCTTGTAATCATAGAGTGCGTCGTACACGGGCATTATCGCCCCGCCCGGATATCCGAAAATCGTATCAACTCCTTCCCGCAAAAGGGATTTCATGAGTGCCTGGGCGCCTGTTATTTTTTCCATATATAGTGTTGGTTGGTATTGTAACAGAAAACCCGCTTTTGGCGGGTTTTCTGTGATACTTTGATTATTACAGTATTACAGCCCCCGCTCCAGCGGAATTGACGACGAGAACGAGGACGGAAGACAACTTACAATTCATAGGGCAATGCTAGCAGAACCCAAAACCTTGTCAAATGCAGTGAGGCGTCGCCTCACTGCATTTGAATGAAGGCCTCTCCTTGGGTATTGTGTATTTAAAGGTGAGACCTTGGGTATTGGGAGATCCTAGAAAAACACTCTGTTATCTGGCGTGATGTCCCTCCACGAAGGTTAGTGCCTGGCCTTTCTCACCTGCTCGGCCGGTGCGTCCGATGCGATGCACGTAATCATCGTAGGTATTCGGAACGTCGTAGTTGATGACGTGTGAGACTTTTGGAATATCCAATCCGCGCGCCGCGACGTCGGTCGCAACGAGAATTTGGATTCTGTCCTGCTTGAAAGCGTCCAGCGACTTCTGACGGTTGCTTTGCGTTTTATTGCCATGGATAGATGTCGCCTTGAATCCGAGGTGTACCAAATCCTTAGAGAGCTTTTCCACTCCGTGTTTCGTGCGTCCGAAGATAAGCACCTTGCCGAAGTTGGGCTTGATGAGAAGGTCGTGCAAAACGTCAATTTTAGTTTTTCCTGCCGGCACGCGCACGATGTCTTGGTCAACGCCTGCAGCGGTGTCGCGAGTCTTAACCGAAATGCGCACAGGGTCTTTTAGAAAGTCGCCAATGAGTTTCTCTATGTCTCGCGAAAGTGTCGCGGAGAAAAATAATGTGTGCCGTTCTTTCGGAACGAGAGAGAGAATGAATCTCATATCATCAATAAAGCCCATGTCCAACATTCTGTCGGCTTCGTCCAAAACGACCGTGCTGAAAGTTGAGAGATTAAGCGCGTGTCTTTCCAAGATATCTTTCAAACGGCCGGGAGTCCCGATTACAAAACTTGGATTTCTGCGCAATGTAGAAATCTGCGGACCGATGTTGGCGCCTCCGACGCATGTGACAGCGCCGATGCGGAGATGCTTTGCAAAACTCCAGAATTCATCTTCAATCTGCGTCGCAAGTTCGCGCGTCGGCACCATGATGAGCACGCGGTTCTTTCTGTCTTTAATAACTTTGTCTATAAGTGGGACAAGAAATGCGCCGGTCTTTCCTGTGCCGGTGTTAGCCACTCCGAAAACGTCGTCCCCGCGCAATACATGCGGAATGGCACGGTCCTGAATCGGCGTCGGCTCAAAGTATCCCTTGGCCAAAATATTTTTCTTCAAATGTTCGTCTATCGCAAAATCCGCGAAATGATGTTCGGGTTTGAAATGTTCTGTAGTCTCCGTAATGACGGCTTTGTTGATGAAGCGCGAGACATCTATCCGTTCACCGCCACGTCCGCCGACGCGGCCGCGAAACCCGCCCCGTGAGCTTGAAAAGCTTTTACGGGGGCCACCAAATCCACCCCTGGGCGCATAACTTTTGTGAAAGCCGTGACCAGCGGGGCCTCTGTGTGGGGAATGTGCCCCAAAAGAGCGTCGCGGGGAATAACCCCTGCCCGATGAGGGTTTCCCGTGGCCAATGCCAGATTTACCAGTTGAACTGTGACGAAACATATGCGAATTGTGCAGATTTACCTCTTTAACTGCCCCACGAGAATCCGCAGATTCGCACAAAACAGTACAATAAATTACCCCTTGAGAGTAGCATATCCCCTCTATCTTGTCAACAAAATTTTGCCAAGAATGTTCGTACCAAACCTATGCGACCGCATAGGTTTGGTACGGATGAAGAACCGCTCCAAGTGTGGTACTTGAAATCTGTATTACGCCTTCGCGACTTCGGCCGGAGCGTCCTCTTTCTTTTCTTCAATTTTAGTTTCTTCAACCGCGGGGGCTGATTCGGTCTCTGCCGCCGGTACCCCTGCATCTTCTGCTATCGGTACAACGGGCTTTTCTTGGTGTTTTATAATTTTTGCTCCGGTAATGATTTTTGCGGACACGAGCATGTTGTGAACAGTGGCGGATGCTTTTGCCCCGACCGAGAGCCAGTATTTAATTCTGTCCGCGTTGAACTGCTTTTCCTTGGTTTTCGGATTGTAGGTTCCCACCTTCTCAACGATATTTCCTGTCTTCGGGCCGCGGGTGTGTTCGGCAACAATAATACGAAAAGCCGGCATGTTTTTACGCCCTATTCTCTGCATCCGTATCATTAACATAGTTGCGACACTCTAACAGTTATCAACTTACAGGTCAATCTTTCTGCATCTTTTGATTTTTTCATACAAATGGAATCGGTGTCACTCTTCGAGTGACATCGGGCATTTTGCGACAGGTCATCACCTGCCGCGTCCACGCGCTTTTTTCTGCGACCGTGGCTTTGGCGTTGCTAACGACCTGAAATAAATCGGCCTAACGTCCAGCCCCCGCAATCTGAAGTCAGAATCAACGACAGGTTTAATGCTGAGAGCTTTTTCTGCCTTCATGTATTTACTCTTCATAAATCCTCCTGCTGTGAGTGGACCAGAATAACTACGGGCCAGTGTTTCAACCCGTATACATTGTATGCCGGAGAAGTTTATTGTAAAGATTGCCACGATTTACAATTCTAGCGAGAAGCACTTTATTTAGCAACTTTCTCTGCCTCTTCCAACTTTACTGACAAAAGCTGGGACACCCCATCGCTTCCCATCGTGACGCCATAGAGTTCCCCCGCCGCGGCCATCGTCGCGCGGTTGTGCGTGATGACTATGAGCTGGCTCTTGGAACCAAGCTCTTTAATCATATCCGCGTAGCGTTTGCTGTTGGCCTCGTCCAATGCGGCATCCGTTTCGTCCAAAACCAAAAACGGTGGCGGATTAACCTGTGACATGGAAAAGATAAGCGCGATGGAAGTGAGCGCACGCTCGCCTCCCGAAAGAACTTCCAGCCCGCGCACCTTCTTGCGCGGCAAATGAACAGAGATTGAAAGCCCTGCATATAATTCCTCCTTCTCATCAAACAATTCCTCTTCATCGGAGTCTTCGTCGTCAGGAAGCTCGTGGTCTGCGCGCTTGCGATGCGGTTTAGGGTTTTCAACTTCCAGCTTCGCTGCTCCGCCACCGAACAGTTTCATGAAGAAATCATGGAGCGCGACATTGATGAGCTTGAGTCCTTCGGTAAACCGTGCGTCAATTGTTTTTTCCAGTTCTATGATGATGTCTTTGAGAGATGCGGCGGAGCGTTCAAGATCCCCCAATTCACGCCCGAGAAATTCATCGCGCTCTTTTGTCTGATTGAATTCGCGCACGACGGCGTCGCCATTTCCTATGCCCGATTCTTCTATTTTGATTTTCAGGCGCTCTATTTCCCGCCGCCGCTTTTCCTGTGCCTGTCGGTCATCCCCGGACATTCCTTCCGTCTGTGCTTTTTGCCAATCGTGTATCGCGGCACCGACGAGCGCAATTCCCTCCCGCACTTCTTCCTCAAACGCCTGACGCAGGGTCGCGACATTCGCGCGCGCGGATTGAACTCCGGCCAATTTTCCCTGCGCCTCGCGCACCGATGATTCCAGTTCCACCAAGTCGCGCTCGGCTGCGAATCCGGCATCCCGTACCTGCGTGATTTTTGCGCGAAGCGCCTCCAGTTCTTGCGCAAGGGCTGTTTCTTCTTTTTGAACGCGTCCCAGAGAACCGGCGATTGTTTCCACCCGCTGTTGCGATTCTTCTTTTGTGTCGGGTGCCGCACCTGAAAGCCCGTCGACAAATGAATGGATGCGCTCGCGGATATGCAGAAGGAGCACGCGCACCGAAGACAAATCATCGTTCCGCAGAGCTTCCGATATCCCCTCGCTCACTTCGCGGGCAAATTGCCGGACGTGCGGCACGGCAACGATCTGCTCCACCATGACAGTGTTGGCTTCCGCCTTGGCTTCGGCGCGGCCAAGCTCGCGGCTTAATTTCTCGCTTTCGCGCCGCGAATCGGAGAGCTTGCGTTCGCGTTCAACAATCTTCTTCTGCAGCTCTTGCAACGCCGCGTTACTCTTTCCTCCGCGCTTTCCGCGCGCCTCGGTGACAAGCATCCCCAATTTTTTCAATTCAGCCTCCTCCGCGCGCGCCTGCGCCAAGAGGCGCGCGTCCTCCGAGGTAATCCACGCGTGCTCGCGCGCGAGGTATTCGGAAAGTTTTGCCGCAAGCATCTCTTTCATCTCGCGGGCCTTTTCGATTTTTTGAACCTGCGAACGCAAGAAATTCAGGTGAGGCGCTATCTCGCGCCGGAGCGATTTGGTCTTCTCTATGTTGTGGGCCGTTTCTTCAAGCTTCCTTTCGCTCTCGGCTTTTTTGTGCTGATAGAGTTTGAGACCGAGCGCATCCTCCACCATTTCTCGGCGCTCGCGCGGGCTTGCGTTCAATATTCTGTCCGCTTCTCCCTGGGAAATGATTTGGTAGCCGGAACCGCCGATGTTCGCTCCGGCAAGCAAGCGAATGACGTCCTTAAGGCGCACCTTGGTGCCGTTTAAAAGATATTCGTTCTCCCCATCGCGATAAACAACTCGCTCAACAACAACTTCCTTGAAATCCAAATCCAAAAGACGGGTAGAGTTATCAAAAACGACTTTTACGCCGGCGCGATTGGAGCGCGGTAGGGTTGGTGACCCGCCCCATATCAAATCTTCCCCGCGCCTGGAACGCAAAGATTTCATTGATTGCTCTCCCAAAACAAAGCGGAAGGCTTCCGCGACGTTTGATTTCCCGGACCCGTTGGGCCCCACGATGGAAGAAATACGCGAAGCAAATGCAATGTCGGTTTTCTTCCCGAACGACTTGAATCCAGTGAGCTCAATGGACTTTAGATACATTGGTACTCATTGTATCAAATATATTACCGAGTATGTACTAATTCTAATACTGACTCTCTGCAAACCATTCGTTTCTATGTTACCATTACCGTACATATGTACACTAATGGTAACATGGCGCATCCGCCTGATATCCAGCGAAGGCGTAAACGCGAGCAGACAATACGAATTCTTAAAATGATAGCGCTTGGGGTCTTTCTTCTAGGAATTGGCGCTATACCACCCCCCTGGGCTATACCACGAATCATCCAGGAGCTCGGGTCCAAAGATACGCCAGAGAACCGACGGCGAGTGCGCCGTAAGATATACATCCTAAATCGGCAAGGTTACATTCGCACTGGCAAACAGAAATATGAACTTACCGCTCGTGGGAGAAACATCATGCGTGAAATATCATTATGGGACATAAGAATCCCGGTTCCAAAATCGTGGAAAGGAATGTGGTATATAGTTGCCTTCGATATCCCTTCAGAAAAGTCGAGTGTGCGAATACCTTTTATCCGTCATCTACAAAATTTGGGCATAATCTTTTACCAGCGTTCACTATGGATTTACCCACACCCATGCGAAGAGCAGGTGCGCAAAATATCTGACTATTACGGGATTACGCAGTATGTCTCTTTTATTACCGCAGGGAGTGTAGACGGGGCTTCAGCTCTAAAGAAACGGTTCAAGATTCTCTAGTTACCATTAGTGTACATATGTACACTAATGGTAACTGACGGGTGATGTTTGATATACCTCTACCAGCCCTTAGCCACCAGTGCTTTCTGCGCGGCCACTTGTTCCGCTTCTTGCTTGCTACGTCCTTCGCCCGTTGCAATACGTTCTTCGCCCAAATACACTCCGACGACAAAGTTCTTGTCGTGGTCCGGTCCTGTCTGACTTATAACATCATAAGAAGGCGTGACGGTTTCTTTCTCCTGTGCAATTTCTTGAAAACGGCTTTTGGCATCCTGCCACAGGCCCTTTGCCACCACCTCATCCGTTTTATGGAAAAGCTGTTCGGCAATGAATTTCTTGGCCGGCTCATACCCCTGGTCAAGATACATGGCTCCAATGACCGCCTCAAATGCGTTCGCAAGTATGATTGCTCTCGCCCGTCCCGTGTCTTTTGCCTCACCGCGGGAAAGCAAAAGGAATTCATTCATTCCAAGCTTCGTCGCAGAATCAGAGATACTAACGGTGTTCACCAGTGCAGCGCGATACGATGTTAAGTCCCCTTCCGGCTTGTCGGGATACTTTGCGAAAAGGAATTCAGTGACCACGAGTTCAAGAACCGCGTCTCCCAAAAATTCCAAACGCTCATTGTGCTCCCGACCGGATGCGCGATTTTCGTTAAGGTGTGAGCGATGCGTGAAGGCCTGCTCTAATAGGCGTTCGTTTTTAAATGTATATCCGATTTTCTCTTCAAATTCGCTGAAATTCATATTTTGATAGGCACTAGCCACTAGGGTTTAGGGTATAGAAATGGAAGAGTGTAAGTGTCTTTGTATTGTACTAGTGGCTATACCCTAGTGGCTAATTACTATTTCCTGTCCTTCTGTGCAAGGATGTTAATCGCAGGCACGATGATTTTCAGGGTGTCATCATAGAAATTCAGATTGCCGACTTCGGCGAGCGGAAACCATTGCGCATCGTCCAGACCCCCGCTCGTTCCAAGCCGAAGCTCTGTAAACGGCGACTCGGCGAGAAAGTAGGTCACGCGCTTGCGTTTTTTGCCTCCGTGGGTCTTCGTGTCGTTTGCAACGTATTCGTTCACGCCGAGCTGCTGTACAATCTTGATGTCTAGATTCATTTCTTCTTTTATCTCGCGAATAGCCCCGGCCTGCACGTCTTCACTCTCTTCCACTCTCCCCTTTGAAAGGGTCCAGTGTCCGAAAATATCATGAACAAAGGCAAGATAGATTTCTCCTTTTGAGCGTGCGTACACAACGGCTCCCGCCAGATGCTCTGTCGGCATCTTTGCCAGTACATCCTGCTTGCGGGCTTTTCCATCCGACTTTCCCGGCTCGCCTAGTTCCACATACACAGCTCCGAGTACGCCGTTCACGAATCTGCTGGAAGAAGAACCGCCGAATGTTTTTGCCAGCTCAATCGCTTCGTTTATCGCAACCTTTTCGGGCACCTGTGCCTTATCCGCATAGAGAAGTTCCGTGAGCCCGAGCCGCAAAATGTTGCGGTCCACCGCGGCAATCTTCTCAATCGGCCATTCCGGCGCCGCGCCCCGTATCACTTCATCAATTTCTTTTTCTTTCGCGATGGCGGTTTGGAGGAGCTCCTTCATGAACGGCACGTCTGAATCGCGCGCGCCGAATTCCTTGGCGTAATCAAGGATGCGCGACTGCACTTCTTCACTCGTCATTTTTCCGCCCGAAGAATCCCGTTCAAAGAGAACCTGCAGAACTACCGACCGGGCGAGATGTCTGTTTGCCATGTTAGATTTTGTTATGATCGGAGCGAGTTACCTGCCCGCCGGAGCCTCGGCGCAGGCGGGGAAAATCTCACAAAATCTGTAATTCGTTTCACTCATAACAGCTTATTGAAAAGAGCAAAAAACT
The DNA here is from genome assembly GCA_030648265.1 of bacterium. Taxonomy (GTDB): domain Bacteria; phylum Patescibacteriota; class Minisyncoccia; order Phycocordibacterales; family UBA2100; genus UBA10103. Next base: position 12,321 of record JAUSHX010000011.1, on the reverse strand, counting down.
TCAGTTTTATTAGGTTTTATCGGGAGTTTTTTCTTTAGTTTCTTTGCCGGATTCTTTCAGCTCTTTTTCGTGTTTTTTAGTCCGGCGCTGTTCGCGTTTAGTTCGGGCGACAATATCAATAACTACCTTTCCGTTATACTTCCCACATTCCTGGCACGCGCGGTGGGAAATCCGGTTAGCTCCGCAGTTGCATTTAGAAAGACGCGTGCCGGAAATGGCCGCGTGGCTACGGCGCATTCCTGTCTTGGAGCGGTTTGCCCGCATTCGTACAACCATCGCGAGATTATAGCGACTTTTTCCCCGAGTGCAATCCGGTGGTCAGTCTTCCGCAGAAACTCTTCCGATGGAGAGCACATAGGCCGTACCTTTGTATCGCCTTTATGTGGAGAGGAGTACCATATCCTTTATGCGAATCGAGGCCATATTTTGGATAGCGAACAGCCAACTTTCTCATAAGACTGTCGCGCCTCACTTTCGCAATGATGGAGGCCATGGAAATTATTGGCTCAATATCATCGCCGTGAATAATAGTTTTTTGCATCGTAAAATTCGCTGGCGCATACAAGCTTCCATCTAAAAGAATTTCACACGTCGCCGGATTTGCGCCAAGAAGAATGAGACACTTCTCTAACGCTGCAGAAATTGAAAAAACAATACCCCGCCGGTCAATCATCTTCACAGAAGAAGACATCGTCGCAAAATTCAAATTGCCGGCGCGGCGCATGTCATTTAATTTTTTGTACCATTTTTCCCGCGCGCGCGGTGTCAACTTCTTTGAATCCCGTACTCCTCTGACTAATTTCCAATCAAAATTGAGAGGTACAGACACGGCTCCGACATATACAGGCCCTGCAAGCGGGCCGCGTCCAACTTCGTCAATTCCTATAATATATCTCGCTCTTTTCACGAGAGTATTATACCCCTGCTATACTGACCCCTATGTCGTCCCCCGAGGAACAGGATTTCGTTCACCTCCATATACACTCTCATTATTCTCTGCTTGAGGCCTTGCCTCAAATTCCTGCACTTGTTGACGCAGCCGCCGCCGACGGACAGAGGTCGCTCGCGCTTACCGACAACGGCAATCTCTACGGCGCAATTTCCTTTTATAGAGAATGTAAAGATAAGGGCATCAAGCCAATAATCGGCGTTGATTTTTTTATCGCGTCGCGCACGCGGCACGATAAGGAACACCGCGTTGACGATTCACAGACTCGGCTCGTACTGTTGGCAAAAAACAAAGAGGGGTACCGGAATCTCATACAGCTTGTAACAAAATCGCATCTTGAAGGGTTCTTTGTACGCCCGCGCATTGACCGCGAACTGATTGAAATGCACCACGATGGATTGATAGCCATCTTGCCCTCCATAGACGGCGAGCATTCGCGCGCACTCCGTGATAAAGCATTGGGGCGGGCAAAGGAATCAATTGCGTGGTATGCCTCTATCTTCGGCGCCGACTGCTATGCGGAAATAACTCGCCACCCCGAAATAGACGGCCACGAGAAACTGATGAAAAGTATTGAATCTCTGGCGCGCGAAGCGCACATCGGACTCGTCGCTACGCACGAGGTCTACTACATGAAGAAGGAGGACTCTGTCGCGCGCGAGCTCGTGGATAAAATACGCACTGCAGGCGTCCTAGACCGCGACTCTGCGGAGAACGCCCCCGATTTCTCATTTCAATCGCGCGCAAAAGTAATAGAAAGTTTCAGCGAACTGCCGGAAGCGTTAGAGAACTCCGTGCGCATCGCTGATGCATGCAACATGGAGTTGAAACTTGGCACATGGGTGTTCCCTGAATTTCCGGTACCGGAGGGGACAACGCACGATGAGGTTCTGCGAGAGCTCGCCTACGCCGGGTTCAAGGAGCGGCACATGTCAGAAACCGAGAAAAACAAAAGGCGCGTGGACTACGAGCTGTCTGTCATCGCAGAAAAAGGATATTCGCCCTACTTTCTGGTCGTCGCTGACCTCCTCCGCCATGCGAGAGAGAAAGGCATCCTCACCAACACAAGGGGCTCGGCCGCCGGCTCTCTCGTCTCCTATCTATCAGGTATTACAACGGTGAATCCGATAGAATACCAGCTTCCGTTTGAAAGATTCCTCAATCCGGAGCGTCCGTCGCCGCCCGATATTGATATGGACCTCGCTGATAACCGGCGCGACGAGCTCATTGATTATGTTCGCGAGAAATACGGAGATGACCATGTAGCCCAGATAGGAACGTTCGGCACCATGATGGCGCGCGCGGCCGTGCGCGATGTTTCGCGCGCGCTCGGACTCCCCTACGGCGCGGGCGACACCATAGCAAAGTTAATTCCGTTCGGCAAACAGGGATTCCCCGTCACCATCGAGAACTCACTTGAAGAAGTTCCCGAGCTTAAAGAACTGTACAAGCGCGATCCGGATGCGCGGGAGGTCATAGACTTTGCGCGGAAAATTGAGGGGAACGCCCGGCACATGGGCGTACACGCTGCCGGTGTCGTCATCTCCCCGAAGCCCGTTACCGAATACGTGCCAGTTCAATTGGACCCCAAGGGTGGGAAGAAGATAACGCAGTACGACATGCACGCAGTTGAGGACGCGGGTCTTTTGAAATTCGATTTTCTGGGACTCACAAACCTTTCCGTTCTCGCCGACTCCGTAAACCGCGTTAAGAGTCGGCTCGGATTGCAAGTAGACCTAGACCGGCTTCCGCTGGATGACAAAAAAACATATGAGATGCTGGGCCGCGGGGAAACACTCGGCGTGTTTCAGCTTGCAAGCGCGGGCATGACGAATCATCTGATAGACCTCGAGCCATCAAGTATTCACGACATCAACGCAATGGTGGCGCTCTACCGCCCAGGTCCCATGGCATTCATTCCGAATTACATAGAGCGCAAGAAACATCCGGAACAGGTCAAATATCTGGACCCGCGCATGGAAGCAATTCTCAAAAATTCGTACGGCGTCATCACCTATCAGGATGACGTTCTGGAAATCGCAACAAAACTCGCCGGCTACACATGGCTTGAAGCAGACAAATTCAGGAGGGCGATGGGAAAGAAAATACCGGTTGAAATGCGCGCGCAAAAGGAGAGGTTCACCCGCGGATGTATCAAATACGGAATGAAAGAAACTCTGGTACAGAAACTATGGGAACAAATCGAGACGTTTGCCGCGTATGGTTTCAATAAGGCGCACGCGGCTTCGTACGGAAATCTCGCTTATAAAACGGCCTATATGAAGGCTAATTTCCCCGTGGACTACATGGCGTCCGTTCTAACCGCGGACGCAGGCGATGTGGACAAGGTGGCGCAGGTTGTCGCCGAATGCGTACGCATGGGATTGAAAATCCTTCCGCCGTCCGTGAATGAGAGCCGAGGGAATTTCACTGCTTTGGATGACACGAGCATCAGATTCGGATTATATTCCATAAAGAATTTCGGCACTGGTGTCGCGGACTCCATAATGGAAGCGGTATATACCGCAGGTCCTTTTGTTGACGTTGCGGATTTCTTGAGCCGCGTTACCGATAAAAACCTGAATAAAAAATCCCTGGAGTCACTCATCAAATGTGGAGCTTTGGATGAATTGACGTTGCCTGCACAGACTGGAGACACAAGAGGTACACTGCTTTTAAACATCGACCTGCTCTTGAGTTTTCACCGAGAGCACATCGGAGTTCTCTCCAATCAGGGTTCCCTCTTCTCCGCCGAAGGCGGACCCGCCTCCGGCGGGGGTGTACTCGGACCGGTGACACTAACACTCCGCGACGCGCCCTCCGCGACGATGACCGAGCGGCTTTTGTGGGAAAAAGAACTTCTTGGGCTTTACATATCCGGGCACCCGCTGGATGCGCACAAAGAAAAGCTCAGGAAACAAAAGATGAGCATCAGGGATGCGAAGGAGAAATTCCCCAAAGGGGCGGAGACGGTCATCGCTGGATTGCTTGAGAACTTTCAATACATCCTCACGAAGAACGGGGAGAAAATGGTCTTCGGGCGCCTCTCGGATTATTCCGGAAGTGTAGAGGTCGTCGTGTTTCCCCGAATGCTCAAAGAAAATGAACCTCTTCTCGTCGCCGGCACCTGCGTTTTGCTCAAAGGAAAATTCTCATTGCGGAACGGAGAGTCATCGTTTGTTGTTGAACGGGCGAAAGCACTGTAATATTGGAAATTATGGATGCTTCACGGAAAACGCCGACACCGGATCACAAACAGCTCGGCCGCGAGCTTGATTTGTTTGTTTTCTCGGATCTCGTGGGAAGCGGATTGCCGCTGTGGACCCCGCGGGGCACGCTCGTCCGGAATCTTCTGGATGATTTCGTGTGGGAACTGCGGGAAAAGCGCGGATACGAAAAAGTGGAGATCCCTCACATCACCAAGAAAGCTCTCTACGAAATGAGCGGGCATTGGGACAAATTCAAGGACGATTTATTTCACATTACTACACGCGAGGGAGATGAATTCGCATTGAAGCCGATGAACTGCCCGCACCACACGCAAATCTATGCGCGAAAGCAGTGGAGCTATCGCGAACTTCCCCAAAGGTACGCAAACACGACCATGTGTTACCGCGACGAGCAATCCGGCGAGCTTAACGGCCTGTCGCGAGCCCGCGCCTTTACGCAAGATGACGCCCATGCTTTCTGCCGCGAGTCTCAAGTGAAGGAGGAGTTCATAAAAGTGTGGGATATTATCCGGGAATTTTACGCGGTATTCGGATTTGAACCGAAGAAAATCCGGCTTTCCTTTCATGACCCGAAACACCCTGAAAAATACCTCGGCGACAAGAGTCGTTGGAAAATTGCGGAGGATATTTTGGCCAGCATCGCACGAGATAAGGGTGCTCTGACAATTGACGGCGCAGGAGAAGCCGCCTTTTACGGACCGAAGCTTGATTTCATCGCGGATGACACTCTGGGGCGTGAGTGGCAGGTAGCAACTATACAGCTGGATATGAACATGCCGGAGCTATTTGACCTTAATTGCATTAACGAAAAAGGCGAGAAGGAACGCATTGTGATGATTCACGCCGCTATCATGGGCTCCATTGAACGTTTCTTGTCGATAATTCTGGAACACTTGAACGGCGCTTTCCCTCTTTGGCTCGCACCGGTGCAGGCAAAGGTGATCCCCGTATCGGAAAAGCATGCCGACTATGCAAAAGATGTTTTTGAAAAATTGCGTGATTCCAGTATCCGCGCGGAGCTGGATGATTCAAACGATACATTGGGCAAGCGCATTAGGAATGCAAAAACGGAGAAAGTTCCCTACATGCTCATCGTCGGCGATGAAGAAGTAAAAGCGCAGACGGCAACATTGGAAAGCCGAAGTAAAGGAAAAGTCGGCGCACTTGCGGTGGAAGAGATTATCCGGAAGCTCCGGGAAGAAATCTCTTCCCGGGCCCTGTAAAAGTTCCTACGGAGGTCCCTGGTGTCTATTTTTCTCTGTTCCTTATTCCCCACGACCGTTAGCAATAAGGAACAGCGTGTTTGTCACAAGTTTCATGATTGATTAGGAACGAAGATGGAAATACTTCCTCAATCGTGCGTCACCCTCGATTTCGTTCGCAATAATATATACGATTCCTTTGCCAAGGGATAAGTGCGCGCGCAAAAACGCGAATAATTCCTCACAATCGTACGGATACACCCACACGCTGTTTTGGATTTTTGCAAAACCGTTTCGTGCCAGAATAGTCCGTAGCCTGTCTCGTGCGGCACGGCGACGTTCCCAGATATCAAAAATCACAATGCGCCATTTTCCATCCCAGATAAGCGGCCGTTCCGTAAGATCAAGCGTCTCAAGCGCGGCGGCGGTCTTTTCTCCTTTCACTGTCAGCTTAAATCTTCCGTTTTCATTTCTATCCACAATTCCCTTTTCTTTCAACCGGCTTAGTGCCTGGCTTACCCTGCGATCTAGTTTTGCATCCTTCTTATCAATGTATTTCTGAACGTACCGTAGGAGTTGAACGGAGTTCGGCGCTGCTATTGCAATACCGAGAGTCCCTGCAAGCAGTAGCGAACGCAAAACAATATCCTGAATCCGCTGTCGCTTCGCGCGCACCTTCGCTCTACCCTCAATTGATACAGATGGCGTCTGTTTTATCATGTTCCTTATTATATACGACCGTTAGTGATAAGGAACAGACAAATTACAAAAGTACGTTGGGTATACACAAAACAAACGCCGCCCTTACGGGCGGCGTTTGTTGCTTTCACCTTGGATTTTTAGATTTCGCTAAGGACGGCAACATTCTTGTCTTTCCGAGGTGACTCCTTGGCTTTTGCAAGGTGTCTCCTCAAGAATGAATTACGAACGCAAGACTACTATGCGCGGACCGATACCGCCTTCTGTCGCGCCGACAGAGAGCATGGAATCCTTCGTACCGCCGGTTGTGGCGGCACCTGTAGACGGCCCGCCGACCGAGGTGACTCCTCGGCTTTGAGAGGTGTCTCCTCGGGAATTCTCAACCTTCGCAACTTCCGAGGTGACTCCTTGGCTTGTAAGCAAGGTCACTCCTCGGGAACCATTTCCGCGAATCAACGAACCGATGAACGCGAACGCGCCGCCTCTAAAGTAGAGCGCAAGGTACGACACTGCGACTGCGAAGAGTGCGAGCAGAGTCCAGTAGATTGCATTGCCGAATGTTCCGAAGTCAAAACCCGTGTAAGGAATCTGCGTGAGTGCTACATAGGGAGCTACAGCGGCGGCTTGGTAAGCTACCGGTGCCTGATAGGTCGCGGGCGCAACATAGTTCCCGTAGGCGGTCGTGTAGGTCTGGCAGGAAGATGTGCCGCCGTTGCCTGAAACCGTAAGCGTATAGAGAGTGTTTTGGTTTGGGTAGATGGTCGTTGAGCCGGATGGCGCCACAGTTCCGACAAGCGGAGTAATGTAGCCGCTGTTGGCATTGTTGGAATTCCACGAGAGTACTGTCGCCCCATTTCCGTAGTTGTAGTTGTAACCGCTGTTACTTGCCGTAATCGTGCAGTACGGCGCCGCGTATGTGGGGAAGTATGTCGGGGTGTTGTAGTAGGACGGAGTGAAGTACGAGCCGCCGCCATAAGAGTAGCCGGAGGAAACGTACTGCACGGGGTACTGCGGAGCCGCCTGCGAGGTGTTGGAAACAACTGTGACTGTAGTGTTGTTGTGGCTGTCTGTAGTAACAGGGCCTACGACATTGTGGCTGTCCGAAGGACTGTAGACGCTCGTGGTGTTGCTTGTGGGAGCGTAGGTGAATGTGTCCGTCGGGGAGTACACGTTTGTAGGCGCGTACGTTGTAGAAGGAGCGGAAGCTACCGTCGGAACGAACACGTTGTTCGGCTGTGTCGGAACGAAGGTGGTCGTAGGAAAGACACTGGCCACCTGTGTAGGGACGAAGGTAGTCGTAGGAAAAAAAGTAGATGTCGGGTAGAAACCGGTACCGAAACCGAGGCCGATACCAAGTGAGGCGTAACCGTATCCTGTAGAGCCGTAGCTCGGATACCCGCCGTAGTCGCTATACGTTCCCCCATACGGATAATAAGTACCTCCGTACGGATAAGAGGTGCCTCCGCCAAACGCTTGAGCATCGTATGTATCCCCTCCAAAAGCTTGTGCGTCGTAAGTGTTGCCACCAAAAGACTGTGCATCATACGTATTTCCGCCGAAAGATTGTGCATCGTACGTATTCCCTCCACCTCCAAAAGACTGAGCGTCGTATCCACTACCACCGAAGGACTGGGCGTCGTAACCACCCGCGCCAAAAGATTGAGCATCGTACTCACCGCCACCAAAAGACTGCGCATCGTAGCCGCCTCCGCCAAAGGATTGGGCATCAAATGTCCCACCGAAAGATTGTGCATCATCGGCATGCACGACACTGACAATTGCACCCGAAAAGAGCGCTATGGAAAGCGCAAAAATCGCCAGAACAGAGACAGAATTTTTTACAGATGAATTTGTCATAATCGTTTTTTATTTTTTAGACCCTAATAAACAGTTAGTTGATAAATTGATAATCTATTAAATTCTGAAGCATTATATCAGCGTTATTGATAATGTCAAGTGTTTTGAAATAGCGGGTCGGGAGAGAGGTTTTGGTATCCTCTCTCCCGCCCGCAGACCTGCCTGGCTAATTGGTCTTCACCAGGCAAAGTCCGCCGGAAGGAAAACCAATCCTTCCGTCAGTCAGCCGACAACGTCCATCGGCCAACATCACTGGCCGGCCGGCCAGCATGTTGATTTTATCGCCTGCCGTCCCCGGCGCAGGAGCTGCCGGTGCCACCGTGACGGGTGCCGGTGTAACAACCACCGGCTGAACAACGACCGGCGCAACCACCGTCGGTGTGACTGGTACCCTCGTCACTACTGGGTGGAAGCTCCACCCGATGACGATTGCGACTCCCGCAAGAGCTGCGAGGGTCGCATACCACCAGCGGTTGCCATCCGAAGCTTGCGCCCCGGGTGCGGCGGGTGCCGGGGCTTGCGCCGCCGACACCGCGAGACCGACGTTGATTGTGCCGAGTACCGGCGGCACTGCCGGTCCTGCTGGATTTCTTGCGGCCATGATGGCCTCCATAAGTTTTTGCCTCTCTCTATCGCAAATAGAGTTCAGCGAAGAAAAGATCAAGTCAGACAAGCCTTGCGATGACCCGATGTAATTCAAATTCGAATTTTTGAACTACATCCGATAAACACAAGTGAAGAAAAGAAAATCTTGGGCGGGAGAGAAGTGTTTGAAAACCTTCCCTCCGCGCCCGTGGAACGTGCATGTCAATCTTCGACATAGCACATTCCGTTCCTGTCGACTCCCCTCAACCAGCGGGAGTTGACCAGGACCTTGCACCGCCCGTTGCCGAGGTACCGCGCCCCGTCGACATGTACAATCGTCGACGGCAGGTTGATGATGCGTGGCGCGTAGTACATCGGCGCCACAAAAATTGGCATCGGCCGGTACGGATATCCGTATCCGGAGCCGAAGCCGATTCCGACCCCAACGCTCCCGTAAATCTGGCCCGCCCAGATTGGGCAAGCCACCATCGCGCCGAACAGCGCGAGTAAAACAAAAAACGTGCGTTTCATTTTGACTCTCCTTGGTTTTTGCCCCCACCGATTGGGAGCGTTTCGAAGACCGCCCAAGCAAACAATACTGACTTGCGTTGGGTCGGGAACATTAGACATCTTCTAATGCTTTCGAGCAAACACAATTTGGGTAGCTGGTAGCCACTAGGGTTTAGCCACTAGAAAGATGCCATTCACAGTCGGCGGACATTATATCACCTCCCCCGCACTTGTCAAGTTGATTTCCGCTAGTATTTGTATACACTTTGTGGCATATGAGTACTGCGTTACAGGAATGGAATATCGCGGATATACGCAAGCTTGCGCGCGAGTCGGATGTTGCCGCAAAAAAGACCGTCCGCAACCGATTTCTCATTGAAACATACTTGAGTATTCGCGAGGCGACATTGGGGAAAACCAAGGCTCACGCTTCCGCGCGTGCGCTTTTTCGAAAGCTTGGCATATAACGTCGCAACAATATGCTCCTCAAAACGACTTCTCGTTTTGACCGTCGGCTCAAAAATTTCGTCAAATCTCATCCCGAGTTGCGAGGGAAAACCCTTGAACTTATCGATAGGATTGTGTCCAGCCCATTTCATCCCTTGAACAAAACGCATATGCTCTCCGGCACACTCAAGGGCGTGTGGGCGTCAGACATAAACTATCATTATCGAATCCTTTTCCTACTATCCGATGATGCAGTCAAATTAGTGAACGTTGGTTCGCACGACGAGGTGTATTGAATCAGCACATCATCCAAGCACATTTTGACTTATAGTATCCGGTCAGCTTTTATAACTTAATTCACGGTCCGGGCGCGCTCAATGTATGTTATACTACGAGCATGAATGTAATAACGATTCCAAGAAGGCTTGCGGGTAGCGATGATTTGGTCGTTGTCCCGCGCAAGGAGTACGAGTCTTTGAAAGCGCGCGCGGTCCCGGAGTTCGTACCCACCAAGGCGGAAATACGAGTGCTTCGCGCGGCCGAGAAACGGTTCGCAAAAGGAAAGTTTTACTCTTTGGCCGATGTCAAACGAGACTTGGAGAGTCGTCGTTGATGCGAGCGTGCGAAAGGCGCTGGACAACATTCCGCTTGCCGATGCGGAAGCAATTACTGTCGCGCTCGCCGGGTTGGCCACAAATCCATACGCAGGCGACATTCAAAAATTGAAAGGAGAAGAAGCCTGGCGACGCCGTGTGCGTTCATACCGCGTGGAGTTTCGCATCTATCAAGATATGCGAACCGTGCTCGTCTACGAACTCAAACGCCGCACTTCAACAACGTGCAGATAACAGACGGATTATTTTAAGGACATCTCCATGATAAAGGTTCCTCGGGGCAAGCCCCGAGAGGTATTGTCGGAACTCGCTTCGCTCGTACTGTCGCGCGGCAAGCCGCGCGGTATTGAACCTGTGTTGCGTCTTCACTCGGACGAAGTGTGAGCGAGCTCCCACTTCGCTCCTCGCTAGCCGCAATAAAGAAAAGGGTTACCAATCGGCGAGACATACCCTGTTCAATATGCGAAAAACGCATGCATGTTGTTTTCTATGCGAACAAAAAATATCGCGGAGGGCATTATTTCGGAAAAGTACCTCTATATCGAAAACCGGAGCTTAGGAAAATGCAACGGAGCGGAACTCACAAATCAAAGCTGAATCCGAACTGGGCTGTTTACAACTATGACCCCAAGCCCTATTCTCATTTTGAGTACTGGGAGTGTCCGGAGTGCTATTGGCATCCCAAAAAGAAAACCGGCCCAAGGCCGTGAGGTTTAACATCACGGGTTCCCGACATTCCAACATTCTGCAGAATGTTGGAATGTCGTGGGCTATGGTTTTTTATCAAGGACTCCCCTTGATACAGCTTTTCCAATAGAGAAAACTATTTTGGTCATATCCCTATCTTGTTGCTATAGCAACAAGATAGGGATATGACTAGCGGCTGAAGTTTGATTAGTTTGCCGAAGTAACAACACCGACGAAGTCGGCTTCCACTATCCATCTTGCGGTCTTTTCGCCAAGGGTGTTGCACGTAACGAGCGTGATGCGCGTGCCTTTCGCTCGCGAGAGGTCAATCACGTCTTCGTTCGCATCCCCTTCCCGCACACTGACTACGCTATAGAGATACTCCTTACCATCGCCGAAGACAGAAATAGTGTCTCCGGTGTTGAGCTTTGAAATATTATTGAATGCTTTGTACATCTGATTTTTCACAATCGGCAATTGCGAACTGTGTCCGAAAAGAAGCATGTTCCCTTCCTCTCCAAGTTTCGCGGAATCCACGTAGCGCGCGGGGCCGGATTTGAGCACCTCGGTGAGCGCGTCAATGTTTTTTGTTGCGGGATTTTGGATGGGAAGGTCCATGCCGATTGCGGATATCACGATGCGCTCCGGCAAAGCAATCGGTTGCTCTACCTCGGCGACAATACTCTCAATTGAGCGCAGGCCACCTAATTGCGGAAGGTCGGCGAGGGAGACAGAATTGGTTTGAGCATTAGGTTCGGTTCCATCTATATAGTTTGGAACAAACCCGACAGAGTCGGCGGCTAAAAGCGCGAGAACAAAAACAACAAAAACGGTGGCCAAAAAGACGGTCGCGGGCGGCCGCTGGTGTCTGGAAATGGGAGTATTAGTAGTTTCCATATCAACAGGCATTATATACCACGAATGCCCCCTTGTCAATCCCCGTTCAATAAGGTATTGTGTATTCGGAGGACGAGAAAAAATGAAAGGAGGCTCGTCCTAATCCGCCGATGGGCGGAGGGTGGTCGTCGCAGTCTTGGCGACAGATTTCTTGTTTTGAGGGGAAAAAAATGCCGGAATTTGACTTGCAGTTGACGGAAGCAACGAAACAGATGTTTCCGCTTGGTACGAACCTGTTGCAACACATGTTGCAACAGAACGTCGGCGGAGTGACGATACTAAAAGCCGGATATCTGGGGACAGTGACGTTATTCCCCGATTTTCTGGTGTGCGTCCTCCGAGACAGTACCCGGGCAACCGAACCTGGGACAGTTCGAGACCTTGAGGAAGCATTTCGCGAAGCTTCTTCGGCGTTCGGCATTAAGGTCCCTGAATAGCGGGACTGACGACTCAAGAGGGGCAGGCCGGTACGGTTGCCCCCCTTTTTTTATGTCTATTTTTGTTTTCTTCCCCCTCAACAACCAATACACAATTCTTCAATCCATATCCGAGGAGACCCCGAAAAACAGCAAGCTGTCTACCCCAGTACCACGCAAGCGGCTACGGGGCACGGCGGGGCAGGCACCTCGAACAGGCCAAGGAGT
>JAUSHX010000008.1 GCA_030648265.1 bacterium | reverse complement strand
TCATATTCCCGTCCACCGGCATCTTTATTACGAACGGCGCGGTTACAAAAAAGGGTCGTGCCCGCATGCCGAGCGCTTTGTTGATGCGGAGATTTCCATTCCGTTGTATCCGACTCTTTCAAAAAGAGACCAGAACACGGTAATAAAAACTTTGCGCGCCATACTTGCCGCGTACCCCGCTCATGCGCTTCGCGGCCCGCGTCCCTAGTTATGAAAGTGCTGCTGATATGGCCCATGGGAGGTCCGGAAATAAAAATCCTCCTCGATGCGCTTGAAAAAGAAGGGCACGAAATCGTGTATTGGGTGGGTGAATGGCCGGTCGCGCATTTGGCACCGAAGGGAGCACTCTTTCACGACCACAACGATGCATGGGATGCAAAACGGTCGGCATCCTTAATGGATGCGCAGATACCGCCGGCCGATGCAGCTCTCATCGGCTCAATGTACGAAACCGAGACGCTCATTCTTACGATGATGAATAAGCACTACGATGCGGCACCGGTAGATGAGCGCAAGCACATCTTCTACACCATGCTTAGTTATTGGAACTATGTACTTGAACTTGTACAGCCTGACGCTGTTCTTTTCAACTTAGTTCCCCATAGTATTTATAGCAATATCGTGTACGACATGGCGAAGCGGCGGGGGATTTTCACATACTGTTTTGAAGAAACGTGGATTGCAGGCCGAATCTTGGGCTACACGGATTTCTGGAAGGGCAGCGATGAGATCCGTGCTGCACTGCGAGATGCCCGGGAACGTGGTACGAAGGTCGCCGACCTGCATGAGGATCTTCGAGCGTACTACGAGTGGTACATGGACCTCACAAAAAATAAAACTCCGTGGTATATAAAAGAACAACGAAGCAGGGCTCGCGGTGTTGGTGTTTGGATGCACCGCCTGAAGATCGCTGCCGCCGCTCCGCACCGGGCACTCCCGCGCCTCGTGGAAATCATCGCCCGCACATTGCGACCGAATTTGCGCACTGAATACGAGCGGCTTACAGCGCCTCCAGAATTTGACAAACCATTCATATATTTTCCCCTCAGTTTCCAGCCGGAGCGGACAACGAGTCCTCAGGGCGGTATTTATTGCGACCAAATTCTTGCCATTGAAACTCTTGCAGCGGCGCTGCCCGACGGATGGGAGATATATGTAAAAGAACACCCCTCACAATGGTGGACGCGTGGCAAAACTCGTTATTCGTGCGTGAGATATCCCGGCTACTATAAGCGCATCGCAAGCATTCCGCGAACGCGGCTTGTGCCATTTGAAACGGATACCTTCAACCTTATGAAGCATTCGAAAACGATTGCGGCGGTCGTCGGCAGCGCTCTGTGGGAAGCGCTCATGAGCGGCAGAAAGGTCATATTGTTCGGTATCCCCTGGTACCGCGATTGTCCCGGGGTAATCAGTGTGCGCAATGTGGAAGATTGCAAAACGGCTCTCGGACAAGTGCAGGGGGAAAGTATGACGGATAAAAAAGGAATCGTCGCATTTTTAAAGGCGCTCGAAATTGTCGGTACGCGCGCGCATCTCGGGTATGCGGCGGGAGCCACTCCCGCAATCAGCGCGGCGGATAGTATTCGCGCATTGGCGGCAACGGCTTGCCGGGCGCTGTCCTCTTTTGCTTCAAGGAAGCCGAACACACAGCACACATCGGCCTCTCGCGGCACGCATTGATTGTCGTAGACTTTCTCAATACTGTCTTATGATCAGATACGGTTTAAAGTTGTGGAGTAATAATGTCGGGATCTTTGCAGATGCCCGCGCGGCTCACGCGAAAGGGGCGTTTGATTTCATCGAGCTCTACTACAACCCGGATGTTCCCGTGAGTGAGGCGGACACAATGCTACTGAAGGGCGTCCCCGTAACCATCCATGCGACGCACACAGACAATTTTCACAAATTTATTCTTAACGAGAAAGAGCTTTTGATTTGGCGGGAAATTGTCGCTCTTGCAGATTTTCTCGGTAGCCATGCAATTATTGTGCATCCCGGACGTGCACACACGATGGAATCGTTCCGGAAGAATCTCGCACTTATCGACGACCCGAGAATTCTCATCGAGAATATGGCGACGTTCGACATGCAAGAATATCCCATGTTTGCGACGACTCTCGACGATCTTGGAAAAATACGCACAGTGAAACCGATGTGTTTAGATTTTGAGAAGGCGGTCAAGGCTGCACGATATTTAAATATTGATTATAAGAAATATATTGAGGATGCACTCAAGAAGCTACAGCCCAAGTATTTTCACATCTCCGGCGGAGACCCAGAAACTGCGATTGACGAACACAGAGATCTTGCGGGGTGCGGGATTGATTTTAAGTGGGTCAAAGAAAAGATTCTCGAAATACCGGGCGAAATCGATCTTGTCTTTGAGACGCCGAAGAAAGACGGTATTAAGAACGACCTTCAAAACATGGCATATTTCAGATCGCTATGATTGCCGCTATCATCCAGGCCCGCATGAGCTCCACTCGCTTACCGGGCAAAGTCATGCTTGACCTTGCGGGTGAACCGCTCCTCTACCGTGTCGTTGAGAGGGTGAGGCGAGCGGAGTGTTCCGAGGTCGTTGTGGCAACATCGGTGGATGCATCTGATGACCCTGTTGCGGAGCTGTGCAACGAACGAGGCATTAAACTCTATCGCGGCGCGCTCGATGACGTGCTTGACCGTTACGCACGGGCAGCACAGGCATTCAGCGCCGATACAATCATCCGCATCACGAGCGACTGCCCGCTCATTGACCCGGACATCATTGACCGCTGTATAGAAGCGTATCGGGGCGGTCATTACGACTACGTGAGCAGCTGCAGAGGAAATGAATCCACATTTCCCCGAGGCTTGGACGTAGAAGCGTTTTCTCGAAAGGCGCTTGAAAAGGCCGCGTCTGAGGCAAAAGAACCGTATGAACGCGAGCATGTCACGCCGTACATATGGGAGAATAAGAAAAATATTTTCTCAATCGGCCCCGTAATCGAGGCATTGCAAAAGTATCGCCGCAATTATCGATTGACGGTGGACTATCCGGAGGATTATTCCTTAATGCAAAAGATATATCAGCAATTCTATAGGCCGGGAAATATCATACACGTTCCGGACGTGCTCTCTTTTCTCGATACGAAACCTGAGTGGGTAGCTCTGAATGCAAACTGCACGCAAAAACCTGTACAATAGGGAACATGAAAGATATGCAGATAGGCGGCGTGTATATCGGCTCTCATCACCGGCCTTTCATTATTGCCGAGATGTCGGGCAATCATAACCACTCGCTCGAGCGCGCCCTCGAAATTACCGAGAAAGCGGCCGCCTCTGGCGTACAGGCGCTGAAACTTCAAACCTATACTCCGGATACGCTTACGCTGGACATTAAAACAGAGCAATTCATGCTCATGGAGAAAGACAGTTTATGGAAAGGCGAATCACTCTACGAACTTTTCAAGCGCGCCCATACCCCGTGGGAGTGGCACAAGCCCATCATGGCGCGCGCGAAAGAGTTGGGGATTATGTGCTTCAGCAGTCCATTTGATGAAACGGCGGTAGAGTTTTTGGAAACGCTTAATGTTCCGGCCTACAAAATAGCTTCTTTTGAAATAACGCATCTGCCGCTTATTCGCGCGGCCGCCGCAACCCGCAAACCATTGATTATGTCCACCGCAATGGCTTCCGAAGAAGAAATCAAAGAAGCAGTTGCAGAAGCTCGCAAAGCCGGATGCATCGACATCGTTCTTCTCAAATGCACCAGTGCATATCCGGCACAGGCAAAAGACGCGAATATTCTCACCATTCCCGATATGCGAAAGAAGTTTGGATGCGAAGTCGGACTTTCCGACCATACGCTTGGGATTGGGGTTGCCACAGCGGCGGTTGCGCACGGAGCGGTTGTTGTGGAAAAACATTTTACGCTCAACCGCGCCGATGGCGGACCGGATGCGGCATTTTCGCTTGAGCCGAATGAAATGAAAGAACTTGTTGTGGAAACGGAACGTGCGTGGCAATCGCTGGGGCATGTTTCGTACGGCGCAACAGCATCGGAAAAAGCGTCGCTGCAAGAACGCCGGTCTCTCTATATAGCATCTGACATGAAAGCCGGCGACGTACTGACGAAAGGAAATCTTCGCTGTATTCGTCCGAGTTATGGACTCCCTCCAAAATTTTACGATGTTCTGCTTGGGAAAAAAGTGCTGCGGGACGTCAAAAAAGGTACACCGGTGGACTGGACGTTGGTTGATGCAAAACCTACGCGCTAATGCGCAAAACTGCCCATCTGCATGGTACAGTGCACGATAATATGAAAATCAATTCTCATAACGAGTGGGACACATTGCGAGAAGTCGTCGTGGGTTCTGCCGAACACATGACCATCGGCCTTGAATTTCCCGAAGGAAAAACAGTTTCTTCAGAAGAATTTGAGAAAGCTGCAACAATCGCAAAAAAAGCGCTCCCCCAATGGTATCAGGATGAAGTTGCTGAAGATCTGCAGCAACTCTGCGATGTGATAACGAAATTTGGCGCGACCATTTTTCGCCCGAAAGCCTATGGCGCCGAAAGATTAGTGACTACGCCGAATTGGAGCGTTTCCGGCAGAGACCTCTATAATGTGCGTGATTTGCATATCGTTGTCGGGGATAAAGTGATTGCGAGCCCTACCTCTGCTCGTACCAGACAATATGAGCCGGATTCCCTGTACGAAATCTGGTACCACTATTTTAAAGAGGGATTCATCTGGATTACGGCACCCAGGCCGCGTCTCACCGGCACGTATGTGGTGCCGTACTACAAAATGGGTGAAGAATTGGTCACCGAGGAAGACATTCTGCACCGCAAACTCAGCGGGGGGCGGGGAGAGACGTGGCATCGTCTCACGGAAGACGAAATACTTTTCGATGCCGCAAATATCATGCGGTTTGGCAAAGACTTAATCTACCTGGTCTCGAGTACGGGCAATAGAAAGGGCGCACAGTGGCTCCAAAGTATTTTGGGAAACGAATATAGAGTTCATCCGACCGCGACATATCGTTCTTCGCACCTCGATTCGACCATTTTGCCGCTTCGTCCCGGGCTCGTTCTGCTGAATGCCGCACGCGTGAATCTCGGAAATTGCCCCGAGCTCTTGAAGAAATGGGAAGCTATTTATTTCAACGACATGGCGCCCGTGTCTGACCATGAGCTGAACTTTCAAAGAGACGTCCGCGATAAAGTGTACGCGGAACTCAAGACACTCGGTGTTGAAAGTGACCTGGATGGAATAAGTTCTCCATGGGCGGGATTAAATGTACTATCTTTGGATCAAAATACGGTGCTTGTGCACGACCGGCAGACGGCTCTTATCAAAGAGCTCGAGAAACACAAGCTGACCGTTATTCCTATTCGTCTCAGAAATACCTGCACAATCATGGGCGGACTGCACTGTGCGACGTTGGATACCGTTCGGGACAGTAAATTGCAGAGCTACTTCGATTAAGGTACACTCCGAACACCTAAATTTCATTATGGGCAGCGGGAAGAAAAAGAGAGCGGGCGGAAAAAAGAGTGCGCTTACAGTAGATATGGCGCTCACCATCGGTGCAAAAAAGCTGCATACGGCGCGCCAATTCATGTATGAAGAAGGCAAAAAATACAACAGCCAGTTCATAGACGCAAAAACGGGCCTCTGCAAACCGCAATTTCTTGAAACTCGCCCATGCCCCGTATGTGCATCATCCAAAAGCCGTGAGCTATTCATAAAGGGCGGGGGTCGGTATGTCGCATGTGGAAAGTGCACGATGGTGTACTTGAATCCCGCGTTTACCGATAAGGCACTCGTCAATTTTTACTCCGGTAATCTTGCGACGCAGGCGCAGGTCGTGGCCAATGAGACCGATTTTTCCCGCCGTATCTACAGCAAGGGACTTGCAGCGATCACGAAATTTCGCCGCACGGGCGAGATACTCGACGTCGGCTGCTCAAGCGGTTTTTTTCTCGATCTTGCAAAGGAGGCTGGTTGGAAAACAGTCGGAGTGGAGTTGAATAAGGCAGAAGCTGAAATGGCCAGGAAAAAACACGAGGTGCATGTAACCTCCATTTTCTCGCTTGAGGTAAAAAAAAGGTTTGATGCAATAGTGATGTGGGATGTACTCGAGCACATAAAAAACGGCAACAAGACTTTACAGCTCTTCTCAAAGAAATTATTGCGGAAGCGCGGCCTTTTGTTCCTTCAAATACCGAATTCCGGGTCGCTCGCCACCCGAGTAATGCAGGAAAAAAGCAAGATGTTTGATGGTATTGAGCACGTAAATTTGTACAATCCCTCTACGATATCGCTTCTCGCAAAGAACAACGGGTTTGATGTGCTCCACCTCGAGACAGTAATCTCTGAAATCCCGGTGATCGCGAACTATCTGAACTATCAGGACCCGTATTTGGGCGAGGCAGTGCACGGAGGGAAGATTCTGGACATCATTGACGAGAAGACTCTACACAAAAAGAAGCTCGGATACAAGATGCAGGTTGTTTTGCGGTCACGTTGAATATGCTAAGCTCGCCTCATGTCTAAAAAGAACGCGCAAAACGTCGGCCAAGCGAAGCTGGGTCTGTACGACGACTTCCTGGCCCATACGGGCGTTGACCGTCTCCAAAAAATATTGGCACGCTACGAATTATTCAAAATGATCGTGGATGTGCCGGGAGATATCGTTGAATGCGGTGTGTTCAAAGGCAGCGGAATCTACACACTTGCGAAACTTCAGAAATTATTTGCCCCCAACAATGAGCGCAGGATTATCGGTTTTGACTTCTTTGACACGGAGAGGAAGATAAAATTCAAGCAGAAAGTCGACAAAAAAGTATTGGATGAACATATTTCAGACAAATCAAATACCACGTTGATTCTGGCAAACCTGCGTGAAATGGGCATCGACAATGTCGACCTTATCGCCGGAGATGTCGTGAAGACGACGAAAGAATATGCAAAAAACAATCCCGGTTTCAGGATAAGTTTCTTGTACTTGGATGTAGATAATTACGAAGGCACCATTGCTATTCTCAAGAATTTTTATCCACTGGTCTCCCCGGGCGGACTTGTTGTCTTTGATGAATACGCTTACCGCGGCTATGGAGAATCCGACGCAGTGGCAGAATATTTCAAGAATACACCAGTCAATCTTAAATCCCTCTCGTGGGCCAACACCCCTACCGGATACATCGTAAAAGAGCGGTTTTAAGCGCCATTGCAATAGAATGTCCTTAGATTACAATAGGCCGACAATCTCCACTTATTAAAAAATAATCAATCCATTACATGGCAAAATCTGCAAAGAAAAAAGACCCCGCTTATTTGAAGAGGAACGACGAATTTTGGAAACAGACATACGATGCTCCGAACGTCGAGAGCTGGATATTTAGAATGTACGGTCGCATTCTGAGATTCGATTACGGCATTGACGGCTCCAAGCATGAGAAAGTCCTCGACTTTGGCTGCGGGCAAGGTGGCGCTCTGAATTTTTTCGATAAATTGGGTTTCAATTGCTACGGAGTCGATATATCAGAAAATGCCATAAAAACTGCCCGCAAGAACATCCTTCATATCCCGCCGAAGCAGTTGCAGGTCATAGATCCGAAACCGGACGCGAATAGAGTATTCTTCGACGGCGACTTTGACGTTGTGATATCCATCCAAACACTGGATTTCCTTTCCAATAGTGATTTTGAAAAAGCGATACAAAGTATCTACAACAGTATGAAACCAGGCGCAAAGATTTACGCTTCGTATAATGGTTGGTCGCTGTACCTCCGCCAGCATGGCAAATACATAGGCGACGGACTCTGGCACGTAAAATTCATGACAGGTGGAAACAGGTATAAATATGATACATATCTAAACTTTGCGAAAGATAAGAAAGCGCTCAAAAAGAAGTTCTCGCTCTTCGAGCCCGTATACATAGACTATTACGATGCATCCTACCGGGAAGAGGGAAGCGAGTTCCGGTACACGTTTTTCGGTATCAAAAAGTAGCTATTGCCGCCACTGTCAGGCGGGATGTTTTGCGCCGCTTCAATCTTGGGCTATATTGAGTCCTTATGAAGCGCACAAAAAAGCAGTCGGATGTGTTCAACGGAAAAGGCCAGCGGCTTTGGAAGAAAGCGAAGACGCTCATCCCGGGCGGCAATCAATTGCTTTCCAAACGGGCGGAGCGATTTCTCCCCGACCTCTGGCCAGCGTACTATTCCAAAGCGAAGGGGGATTACATATGGGATTTGGACGGCCGGAAGTACCTTGACTTCTCCATCATGGCAGTCGGCGCGTGCGCGCTCGGGTATGCCGACCCGGACGTGAACAAGGCGGTAAAAAAGGCAATTGACAGAGGTAATAACACGACACTGAACGTGCCCGAGGAAGTGGAGCTTGCTGAATTGCTGATAAAAATCCATCCGTGGGCGGAAATGGTCCGGTATGCCCGCACAGGAGGCGAATCAATGGCCATCGCCGCGCGCATTGCGCGCGCATATACGGGGCGGGATATCATCGCGTTCTGCGGCTATCACGGCTGGGCCGATTGGTATCTTGCCGCCAATCTGAAAGACAAGAATAAACTTAACGACCACCTGCTTGAGGGACTTGAGCCGAAAGGAGTTCCACAGAATCTCTACGGTACCATCCTCCCGTTCCGCTACAACAAGGTTGATGAGTTGGAGAAAATCGTCGAGGAGAATAAAGGAAAGCTCGCAGCAATCATCATGGAGCCGATCCATGGCATTGAACCGAGGGATAATTTCCTGCAGAAAGTGCGCGCAATCGCGAACAAGGCTGGCGCCGTGCTCGTGTTTGATGAGATAACCGTCGGCTGGAAATTAACGCTAGGCGGGGCGCACCTGCTCTACGGAGTCAATCCCGACATGGCTATCTTCGGCAAAGCGCTCTCAAACGGCTACCCAATGGGCGCAATCATCGGCAAGCGCGACGTAATGCAGGCGGCGCAAGACTCGTTCATATCCAGCAGTTATTGGACGGAGGCAATCGGGCCCGTCGCGGCGCTCGCGACTATCCGCAAAATGAAGCGGGTGAATCTGCCGAGGCATTTTGTTCGTATTGCGAA
>JAUSHX010000005.1 GCA_030648265.1 bacterium | reverse complement strand
GCCCGAATACTTGGAGGGCAGAACCCCGAAAGAAAAACACCCTTTCCTTTTTCAAGAAAAATTTCACCCCCGCCAAATCATAAATGCAAGGAGTGTTTTTTCTTTCGGGGTTGCTGGCGTACTCGCCAGTGCGTGGGGCTTTCTCCGAGCGTACGGAGCAGTTTCAAGCCACCACGCACGCGGAGCGTGCGAAGTCATTACCTCACTTTGTTTTGGAAATAGGTGCGAGTTTGGTACAATAGAGACACCATTAAATGTTTGTTGCTTCTCGCAATCCTTAAACAACGCGCGAGGGGATGCGGAGAATATCCGCGAAGACACCAGCGGCGGTGACCTTGGCTCCGGCACCGGGGCCTTTGATGACTATGGGCGTTGTGCTGTAGCGCTTGGTGGTAAACGCTATGACGTTGTCGTTGCCTGAAAGAGAATAGAACGGATGCGTTTTCCCGACGGCCTGCAAAGACACCGTTGCTTTGCCCTTTTCTAGAGTCGCGATGAATCGCAAGACCTGGCCATTTTTCTCGGCAGCCGCCCTTTTCTTTTCAAATGCAGAGTCTTCATACTTCAGCTTTGCAAAGAAGTCCACTATAGATTTTGCCTTTTGCAATTGCGGGCTCAAAAGACCTTTGACCTTTACATCCTTAATCTCAAGAGGGAAACCGGCCTCTCTCGCCAATATCAATATCTTTCGCGCCACATCCATGCCATCAAGGTCGCTGCGCGGGTCGGGCTCCGTGTATCCGAGTTTCCGCGCCTCGGCGACGATTTCGCTGAACCCCTTTTTGTCCGAGAAATTATTGAAAATGTAACTCAATGTGCCGGAAAGTATCGCCTCAATTTTAATTATTTTGTCACCCGAGAGTGTCAGGTCATTGATAGTGCTGATGACGGGCAAGCCCGCGCCGACGTTCGTTTCATACAGGAATTTCACGCCGTGCTTCAGCGCGTGCCGTTTCAACTCCTTGTATTGTTTGTACGTACCGGAGTTGGCCCTCTTATTCGGGGTGACGACGGAAATTCCAGCGCGCAGGACATCAGCGTAACAGGAAGCCACGTCCTCGCTCGCCGTGCAGTCAACAAACACGCTTTCAGGGAGCCCCATCTTCTTCATTGCTTCCACGAAGTCTTTGACATTCATTTTTGTCCGCGACTTTTCCAATGCTTTGCGCCAAGAGCTGGTATTAATGCCCTTTGGCGAGAAAGCAAAGGTGCGCGTATTAGCGATGCCGACGACACGAATGGCATACCCGTGCTCTCGCGCCAGAGAATCTTTCTGTTCGTGGATTTGCTCTAGGAGCGCACTGCCGATAAGTCCGACTCCTACCTGGAAAATGTTGATTGTTCTTCGTTCAGGCGCAAAAAAAGCCGCATGTACCGCGTTCAGGGCTTTTATCTCATCCCTTTGGCTTATGACTGCCGACACATTCAATTCGGAAGAACCCTGTGCGATTGCTACGATATTTATGCCGTTCCTGCCGAGCGTCTGAAATAAGCGCCCGGCAAGGCCTCGTTGGTGCCGCATACCCTCGCCGACAATTGCAATAATGGAGAGTTCTCGTTCAACAGCGACGTTATCTATAGCATGTACTCTGCGCTCCGGAGCGAATTCTTTTTCAATCACGGATTTTGCCACGTTCGCGTCCGGCGACGACACGGCGATGGAAATTGAATATTCCGATGACCCCTGCGTAATCAATATCACATTTATTTTTTCCCTTCCCAATGCGCTGAAAAGCCGTCCGGAAATGCCGTATGCGCCCGCCATGCCGATGCCATGAATAGAAAGCACTGCGACACCGCTCACGGCCGAGATGCCTTTGATGAGGATGTCGTCAGGGATTGATTTTTTCGCGATGAGTGTGCCGGATACTTTCGGGTCAAAGGTGTTTTTAATATGTATGGGAATGTTTTTCTCAAGCGCGGGACGCATTGTCGCGGGGTGAATAACTTCCGCGCCGAAGTACGATATTTCAGACGCTTCTTCATAGGACATGGTGCGGATGGGAACCGCATCTTTTACCTTTTGCGGGTCGGCCGTCATGACGCCGGAGACACCGGTCCATATCTCAATGACCCATGCACCAAGCGCCGCTCCGATGATGGAAGCCGTGTAATCGCTGCCGCCGCGCCCGATAGTCGTCGTCCGTTTATCTTTTGTTGCCGCTATGAACCCGGTTGCGATTTGGAGTTTTGCGCGATTTCCAAAGTGTTTCCTTATGTTTTTATTTGTTTCTTTAAAATCAATGGTTGCCGCACCGAAACTACTATCTGTGACAATGAGCGTGCGCATGTCCAAGTATTCGGACGGCACCTTTCGGTCGTTGAGGATGTCCGCGAGCAGGCGTGCCGATAGACGTTCGCCGTAGCTTATGATTTTATCTCTAGTACTCCCGCTCAATGTGCCAGTCAAGGATACCCCCTGCAAGTCACGTACCAGTTCGCTGAAAACGGCATCAAAATTTTTGAGAGAGGTTTTTTGCGCCTGTTTACCGACAAGTGATTTTATAGAGTCTTTGTGACGTTTCTCAATATTCTGCAGAAGTTTTCTAAACGATACTCTCCTTTGGGGAGCCAGTTCTGCAATTTGAATAAGTTGGTTCGTTACTCCGCGCATGGCCGATACCACAACCACGGGCACTCGCGAGTCCTTGCGGGACATCTTAACTATACTGACTACACGTTCAATCGTTTCAGGCGAATTCATTGATGCACCGCCGAATTTGAGGATTTTCGTGACTCGCATTTATGGACGCTATCATATGCCGCAAGTATGGGCAATTCCTTGGAAGTTTGCGCATTCAGTAAAATTACGTACAATTCGTTCTTCATGCCGCAACTAAGCGATAATGCTTTCCGGAAGATTGTCATTGCGCTTGCGATTTATCTCGCGTCTTTGTTCGCGGCCAATACTCTAGGCCTCAAGATAATGCCTTTTCTGTTCGGCTTGCACCTCTCGGTGGCGGTATTTTCATTTCCTTTTGTATTTCTCACGACAGACGTGATAGGAGAGGTTTACGGGAAGCGCATGGCGAAATTCTTTGTTCTTGCCGGATTCATCGCGACAGCCCTTTTCATTCTCTATTCCTTCCTTTCAATTGCGCTGCCGTGGGACGCGGCAGGTGAGTGGGTGCATCAAAGTTATAATCAGATTTTCGGCATTTCTTTGCGTATGGCAATCGCGTCGCTTGTCGCATTTGCAATAGCAGAATATCAGGATGTCATTTCCTTCTTTTTCTTTCGTAAATGGTTTGGTGAGAATAATTTCTGGCTCCGCTCAAATCTTTCTAACCTTTGGTCGCAACTTCTGGACACTGTCATCTTCATGACAATCGCTTTCGCGGGGGTATATCCGACCCCAGTACTCCTGCGAATCATCATTACATGGTGGCTTTTCAAAGTTCTGATGGGAATCCTCTACACACCTCTTTCATACGTTGGGTTGCGGTTGTTGAGAGACGAGAAGACAGCATGATAGTTAAAGCTGTAAAGACGCGTGTTTTTCACGAACACGAGAAACTCGCGCCGTTCATTCTTAAATATATTCCGAAACTAAAAGAAGGCTCGGTGCTTGTTGTAACGTCAAAAATCGTGGCACTGTCGGAAGGGCGGACTGCCACCCCAAAAAATAAAAAAGAAAAAGAAAAGATAATTCGTAGAGAGAGCGAGTGGGCTGTTGAATCATATCCGAATTGGTGGCTAACGATAAAAGATGGCACGTTTGTAATTAACGCAGGCGTGGATGATTCTAATGCAGATGGCAGAATTATCCTTCTGCCCAAGAGCAGTTATCGTGCGGCCGAAAGGATACGGACAGAACTTCTGAAGACGTATCGCATAAAGAAATTGGGCGTACTAATCACGGACAGCAGAGTCGCCCCATTGCGCAAAGGAGTTTTCGGAATGGCGCTTGGTTACGCGGGCTTCCGCGGATTGAGAGATTATAGAGGGAAATCAGATATTTTTGGGCGTACGCTCAAAGTGACGCAAGTCGGTGTTGCCGATTCCCTCGCGGCTGCCACCGCACTCGTCATGGGTGAGGGAAGTGAACGGCAACCGCTCGCTGTGATTGAAGATGCTCCTGTGGATTTTTGCGACAAGGTCAATAGAAACGAGCTACGTATCAGGCCGGAGAAGGATATATTTCGCCGGTTGTTTACCCGGAATAAAGGTATGTCAAGATAAGTTCAGAAAGCCGTTATTTTTGCGACTGTCGGCGTTTGCGGAACAGGTGTTGGATCCTGAGCAAGGCGAGGATGGCGATTAGGATGAGAAGAAGGACGGCGAGCAACCACTCAATAGGGTCCGAAGATACGATGGCCACGGCCGATGTTTGCACAAACTGTGGGGAAATACGCACAGGAGTCGTTGTTGCTTCTGTGCTTGTGGCGGTCTCGGAGAGGGCTGGTATCTCTTTTTTTGGCGCCGCAGGCGCTTTTTGGTCTTTTACGACGATGTCTAAAAGAGCCAGTACATCATTTGTGGGCTCTGTTTGTATCGGGACCGCGATTACAACAGCGGCAGTTGTGGTTGTTGCTGCTGTTTGCACTACTGCAGGAGTTATTACGGGCCGAGAAAATGAGAAAAGAAGCGCATCCCATGTTTTTCTTTCTGCTGCAGGAATTGCATACGCGGTCGCCCAGATGCGGACACTTATATTACTTTCATTCTTTGGAACGCTTCCGTCTCTATCCTGCTGTGCCGCGAGGTAATCTATGGGCGAAAGAGTGTTTTTCGTCCAATTTGAAATATAATCACCAAGCGCGTAAATTGCCTGTATGGCCCAGCTTGTTGAGGAAACATTACTCGAACCCTGACCGAACCCGCCGTCCGACTGTTGCTGTGCGTGCAAGTAATCCTTCGCGGACGAAAGCGCCGCTGTAACATTGGGGAGCGAATTCAATGGGGCGAGGGCCTGTACTGCCGCGGCGGTCATATCCACGCTCCCATCCCAAGAGCCGTTGGCGGATTGTTTAGAAACAATGAACGCCGTTATTTTCCGGATTATTTCGTCGTTCGCAACGTATCCAGCGTGCGTGAGTGGGATGAGCGCGAATATGTCATCATTCACAAGCGCCGGGTCTCCAATTTGTGTTTTATCAAATGCGCTAATGATATGTGAGATGTAATCAATACCCCCTGCGGAATAAGGATTAACCCCAAGCGCTTGGAGTGCCATTGCGTGCCGCTCATAGTCTGTGATGCTGTCAAGCGTCGGGGGATTTGATGCAAAGAAACCGCGGAGTCTTTCTTGTGCGTCGCCAGCTCCTCCGCCGGCGAACGCAATAGCCGCCCAGTCGGAAAGAAGTGTGGAGGGAAATGAACCGTCCGCGTGTTGCCCGCCGACGACATAGGCGATTGCCAGAGGAATATCAAATTCCGGCCGCGTCGGGACGCCTCCACCGACAGGTGAGCTAGCGGGTTGTGGCGTGGCCGATGCCGTTATTGCGGCATTGGGGAAATAGAAATCTTCCGCAAGGCCCGCTGTATAAGAGCCCGCGTTGTTTATCGTGAATGTCGCCCTGCCGTCTGCGCCTGTCGTGGCGGAGGAAATGATTGTCGGACTTCCGAACGGGTCGCCCTGCAGAATCCTCATTGTGAGCCCGACTGCGGGTGTCCACGAATCAGATGATGCCACATAAGATTCAGAGAGAACCGTGAAAGATACTCCGATTGTTACACTAGACGAGCTCGGTGTGATTCGGCGCGACGGACCGAAGTATA
Source organism: bacterium (assembly GCA_030648265.1). Lineage (GTDB taxonomy): Bacteria > Patescibacteriota > Minisyncoccia > Phycocordibacterales > UBA2100 > UBA10103. Next base: position 743 of record JAUSHX010000005.1, on the reverse strand, counting down.
AATACACGATGTCGTTACTAGAGAGCGTTTGTACATCCATGCCGACGCTGGGACTCACGCCGTTTACCACATACTGCCAATTTCCGCATAAAGGACTTGAGAGGTCCGCGGGCGCAGTTATGCAATTTAGGTAGAACGAACTGAACGCGTCTGAATACTGCAGGTCCGAAACGGAAAATGTCGTCGTGGCGGACTCTATATTCTTGAGAATCGCCAAGACGCTTCGTGCAGGAGCATTATGTGCACCACCTGTTGTCGGCGTGATGGAAACTGTGCCCGCTGCAGGGAGGTTCGCGGACCCACTTGAAATAATTGTACTGCCATCACGAATTGTGAAGGTTACCTGGTCGGGGGGCGGCGGACAGACATCTCCGCACTCAAAGTCGTTTTGCGCAAAGACCGGCGTTATCCCTACTGTTGAAGCCAGAAATATTGCAGTAAATAAGCCAAGAAATATGCCAGAAAGTGAACGAAATAGGCACCTCATATAGTTCAATTATATATTATTTTGTCAATAATTGCTAATAACCTTTTTCATACCGCCATTCAATGGTGTCGCCGGAATGAACGGTTGTTTGTGAAGCGCCCACATCAGAGGATTTTCCGTTGATGTAGAGTATCCAATACAAGTTGTTGGAATTTTGTTTGCCGTTGATAGACTCTACAAACGCACCCATCCCGGAGAAATCCTTTGAAGTGAATCTAAAACTGCTACTCGACGCGAGGATGTTCATTGCATCAAG
>JAUSHX010000035.1 GCA_030648265.1 bacterium | reverse complement strand
GTCGCGCATCGCCGTCCACCCGGCATTCACCCCATCCTTCACCCTATCAAATACCGCACTTGAGAATAGCAGGATCGTATTATCTACCGACCAGTTGAACAGCATGTCTGCGATTGCGAGAATCAATGCGGATATGGAAATAAGAAGGGTGCCAATCAGAACGGAAATCATGCGCAACCAGCATGTAGGTACGAAAAAGTCTGTCCATTCGCACAACAAGGGTTTCGCAACTTTTTTTTCCTGACTTGGGACTATCTGGGTCACGAGAGCCCGGGCGGCCGCAACGGGGTCTGTGCCAAAAGGGAGCTCCAAAATTGTTAGCTCATTTGCTATATCGGCTCGTAGTTCGGCTTGCTTATTCACGTCACCCGCTGCTTTGTCGTAGCTCGGCAACGTGCGGCGTATCTTGGTGATGGCAATACTTCCATCATTGAACGCTTTTCGAGTACAGCCCGGAGTCTCAACATAGACATCTTTACCAACACATTGGTACACAGGAAGTGCCGCATACGCTTTCACTGGACTTGCAACGGCAATAAATACGCAGACAAAAAATACAAAAATGATTAATCTGAAAAGAAAACCCCTATTTCTGTTGACGGTACTCATATCTTCGACCACTTGTTCGCCCAGCTCGCTACGAGCGCGGGATTATTTATGTTGCACCAGCCGACGCTCGGGTCTTGATTGTCGCCCCACGCCGTTATCGTGTCCGATACGACGGCCGTGAGCGCGCTCTGCACGTCTTTAGCTTGTTTTTGCGCGGCTTGTACGTCATATGCCGTGTGAAGCGCCCCGCTTGCAACAACGGCATCAAGTTTTGCGTAGGCATCGGATGGGTTCGCACTGTTGACCCCAGTGATAATTCCGTTAATGAGGTTTACTGTCGCGTTAGAAATATTGATTTGCGCAACCGTAGAAGTCGCGAGAAGAGCGAGGTTTCTGTCTATGACCGCTTGCGAAGCCGTTGTCGTGGTCGCGATTTTTAGGCGCGAGATACCGTTTTCCTGCGCGTACGTCATTACCGGCGGAATGATAAGTGCCCAGCATCTATTTTCAGCTCCGCGCAGTTGTGCCGCGGCTTGTGGTATGAGAGATGCCGTTGCGTTCTTTGCCGCAAGGTACGCGGTTTCATTTGCAACCGCCGCCGCGAGATTCTGCATAGCGGCGCTGGCGGTACTGCTTTGCAATGCCGCACTGGTGTTTGCGATTACATTGTCCATGTAAGATCTCTGGCCGGTTGAGATGTTGACACTAAGGAGTCCGCGCAGGCCTCCGACTGCGTTGCCGACCATACCGGTCATTATCTGTTTTCCTATCCCCGCGAAATACTGGTCTATCATCTGTCCTATGTCATTCGCATTTTCAAGCTGGCGGAAACTTGAGCCGAGCTGTTGTTGCATAGTTCCTGCTACGAGATATCCGGGAGTAACGACGCGCGTCACGCCCATTGCATCAACAGTTGTGACATCGTACACTCCGTTGTTCCACCCGAGGCGGGTTAGCATGTCGTTCTGTTGCGAAGCGACATCGCTCATGACCAGGTTTTGAGCGTTAAAGAACGCGCCTATCGGGTTGCAATTCGGGTTGGCTATCGTAAAGAGGTCCTGCGGGCCGTTATATGCGCCTCTGTGAATTGCGGCGAGGTCCGTCGATGTTCTTGGACACGCGAGCGATGCTCCAGGGTTCCGTGTTTGCTGGGCGTAAGTGCGAGTAATAGCGCTCTTCACGGGATCCTGAAATAGAGGATTGATTTGGTTCAACGCGGTGCCATTTATATTTTGTGCCACAACGGTATCCGCCAACCTCCCCTTATCTTCCGCAAGATTTTCCGGAAACTGCGGACCGGTTGTACATGTCTGCGCCCCGTTCGCGTCTACCGTGCACACTTGCCTTCCGTTGAGGAAACTGTTCGTGGAATCTTTTACCAACCGGGCTATCGCGTCTTTCCGCTGCGCATCCACCATCTGGCGCAGGACGCATTCTTTGTAGACGAGAATGCCGGTGTTCAGGGTGACGGCGGCGTCATTAACGGGTACGAATGCTCCGCCTGTCACTGCGGTAACCCCGACGCTGGATGAAAGAGCCCCGTTCACATTCCGGCAACTCGCTATTGCCGAATCGGGTACAGCATTGGAGAAAACGGGTGCAGTTGGAGTCGGGCCTGTTGGAACATCGGTACAAACTTCCTGCGGCACACCATTTACTGTGCTAGTGAAACATTGTGGCTCCGCTAAGGCGTGGATTGGCAGCCATGCATACATTGCAACAAAAAGAATCCATATAAAAATATCTGCCCGTGTTTTTGTCATAGCAATTTCCGCTTCTCGTACGATACGAGAGCGTTGAACGAGGTGTACACGTTTTCTTCGGCAGTATTGTAGGTGCGCAAAAGTGCCAAGGTTGCCATCGGGTCATCGGCGTTTTTTATGAGCGCGTCTAGCGTCGTCGCGAACGCAAGAAGCGAATTTGTGATGCCGAGATGGTAATCAAGCGCGTCTTGCGGAACGGTGAGCGCGGTGAGCGATGAAACGGTTTTGTGATATCGTCCAGCGACTTCTCCCAAAATCACCAGATTATGTTTGTCGCGCGTTTGGACATAATCGTTGAAAATCCCCAGCTCCGATTCGGAATTCAAAAGAAGCGGCGCGAGCGCCACCTGCAGATCGCTTCTGTACGCAAGCATTCGGCTGTAAGAAACATTTGGGTCTGTTTTGATGTCACTACTCGTGAGCGCGGTGTATATAACCGGCGCGACTGTCGCCTCGGCAATGCTGTTTGCAACGCTTGTGCCCTTCTCCTCAGTGTACGCGCCGGATGTTTTGAGCGCGACATACGTGCCGAGGAGCTGTCCGAACACGTCGTATTGCGTGTTTGAGAAATCATTCGGTCCCAATGATGTGACGTCGCTCCCTACGCCTAGAGCATCTACCCCCGCGCTCTGGTACGCATTTTTATTTTGCACTGCATATACCGTGCCGGGAGCCGAAAAAGCGCCGGAATTGACAGTCTCCACGCTTCTCGTCGCCTGCCAGCCGAGCGCCGCTAAAAATACGATGATGGCAAAAGCGGCGGTGACGACGATAGGAGAGAATTTAATTCCCATGGAATCCTTCCACAGCAAAATAAACCCCGCATCGTTCGCGCGTTTGTTTTCCACACCAAAATTATAACACCCAATGAATAGGCAAAAGGCACTTAGGCACTAGGCAACAGTGAATAGGCAAAAGAAATTGAGGACAGGGGGTAGGCGATTTTTTCCTTGGTACTCCAAGGAGCAAAAATCGTGTCGAAACTGAGTACAGTTTCGACCAACAGGCAATAGTGGAAACCCCCAAGGTCTCTCCTCGGACATTCCTGTATTTGAGGTGAGACCTTTGGTACCCACGAACTATCAAATCAAGGGTTCCCCTTGATTTTGTTTGCAGGGCTACAAACCACCAGTCATGCTGAAAGAAAAAATGGCACCCGGATCGTTAGCCCCGAATTTTACCCCGTAGGCCGAGAACAATTGTACGAGAGCCACATAATTCTTTATAAATTCATCCGCAGTCGCGTTGTATGCCTGTATCGCATCAAGCAATTGAGCGTCGTTTTCTGTTTTTGTTAAGCGAGCAAGACCTTGCGCTACGTCGGCATACCCCTTCGCAAGTTTTATGTTCAGCGTTTCCGCTTGCGGAGGAATGTTTTGCAGGCTCGCTATCGTTATGCCCAACTGCGCGTAGTCATTTGCGGCTGCCTGAAGGTTCGCGCCCGCTGTGGCGGCGGATACAGTCGGGTTCATGCCGGAACTCGCCGCAGTCAGTTGTGCGTACACGTTTGCGATTTCAGGGATTCCAGCGGCCTTGGAGGGGTCGGTGCGGCTGTCAAAGAAAGCTTTCAGTGTCCGCACGACATCCGTATGCGTATTTTCAAAAGCTTTTATTATTGCGCCCGCTTCATTGCCGTAATCAAAAAGAACTTTTTGCTCTGTGGTCCGAGTATCGACGGGCGAAAGGATGTGTGAAAGCATCTGAAAGAAGGATGCGTAGTCATAATTCAGTTGAGGACTCTGGGTTTTTACAGGCTCACTGTCGGCAATCTTTGGAATCACGCGAGGCGCAGTTTGCACTGCGGAATCTTCCTTTGGGCGTGCCGTGCTTCCGAAACGCAAGACGAAAGGAGTTGAACCGCTCGCATTCTGAATTAGATTCTGCGGATTTTCCTGCGCGGCTTTTGTTGCACCGCCGGATTCTGCTATCGGCGGAGCATAGTACGGATATTCCACCGAGACATTTTCAACACCCCCGGGCTCTAATACGGTTCCCGTATTATTTTTCGCCATGACTCCTCCCACAACAACGAGAACCGCGGCCGCGATGAGCGCGACGGTATATCGATGAGAGCGAATCCATTGCATAGCGTATAGCGTATAGCGTATACCCCGTGAGATGAATAGGCAAAACATATGTGCGGGAATCGTAATTTGGTATCTCATGGGGTAGAGCGTATAACGCTGAGTCGCAACAACACACGAAACTCTTCTCATACAGCGAGGATACAGTGAGGCGTCGCCTCACTGTAGGTGAACATATCAACGATTCTGTACGGCCGTTGATTATTGTTGATATCCCAGACATCCACAAGATGCGGTGTTAGAATGTAACGCATGATTCGGCGCTTCATAACATCCATTATTCTGTGCACCACGCTTTTCTTAAGTGCGCCGAGTCTCGCTCTCGCATTCCCATTCGGAGGCCAGACAAGTTTGGTACTCCCCTGTTTCAATGAGGCAATTCTTACCTTGATTGGTCCTCCAAACCCTGGATTTTATTTGTGGACTACGGCGACACAGACGTATTCAAACGGCCCGCCGACGCATGGGGGGCAGTGGCTATTGGGGCTCACGAGCATTCCGTACATTTGCCTCCTTCGGGTGATGCCTATCATCGTGTGGCCCGGTATCGCGATTTCCATGATGGGATCTAGCTAGGCGCTAGCCACTAGGGTATAGGGTGTAGGAAATCAAAAATCCGTATTTTCTAGTCGCTAAACTCTAGTGGCTAATGTCTGTGCCAGGCACCCCCATTTCTCCAACGGCACATCTTCCGCGCGGGCCTTCGGGTTGATGTTGCACTCTGCGAAAGCGCGAGCCGCATTCTCTTTTTCAAATGTTCCCGAGAGATTGTTAAGGAGAAATTTTCTTTTGGATTTAAAACCCGCGTGCAGCACTTTGAAAAACAGCTCTTCACTGATGTTTGAGAAAAACTTTCTTGAAATGTTTTCAACGAGAAGAATAGCCGAATCAACATTCGGCGCCGGCGAGAAATTTCCCCGCGGAACTTTCATCACGATTTTTGGAGCCCCATACGCTTTGACAGATAATGAGAGAAGGCTCTCTTTGTTGCTTATGACCCGCTTCGCGACTTCTTTTTGAACCAAGAGTGCCATTGCGCGCGGCTGTGCCTCCGCAGTTAAAAATTTCCGGATGATTTCTCCGGTTATGTAGTATGGAATATTTGCCGCCACAACATAGTTTTGCCAATCAAGGAGAGACCTTTGGGATTTCAAGGTTTCTCCTTGATTGATGTCACGTATATCTCCTGCTACGACAATAAGTTTTCCAGATTTTATTTCATTTGCGAATTTCTCGTTAAGCAATGCGACAAGCGCCTCGTCTTTTTCAATGGCGACCACCTTTGCGCTGACATCTTTAGCGATTGCGAGAAGTTCGCGCGTGAGCGCCCCCTTCCCCGGCCCGATTTCAAGCACTGTGTCTCCGTGCGCGATGCGGACGGCATATGCAAGCGCGCGTGCCGCCCACTTTGCCTTCAGAAAATGTTGTCCCAGTTTTGCACCGCGTTTCATACGATTTAGTAAAATTACCACCGGGTTAGTCAGTCAATAATATCTTCTTTTTCCGGGGAATCAGCGTGCGGGCTTGTTGTGAGCCGTTCATCAATATCGGAAAGAAATTCCGACGGCATCGCTCCTTCGCGCGTACCGTATTTTGAGCGCTCGGCTGCGTACGAGAGAAACAAACGTTTGCGGGCGCGCGTGAGCGCCACGTAGAAGAGGCGCCGCTCCTCTTCCGGATCGCGGTCCGCATCATTTCGTAATGACGGAAAAAGCCCCTGTTCAAGCCCTACAATGAAGACTGCGTCAAATTCAAGTCCTTTTGATGCGTGCACAGTCATAAGAGAAATCCCGTTATTTTCTTTGTTCATATCAAGCTCGTCTTGCTCGCTCTGAAGAGCCGCTTCTTCCAAGAGCCGCTCAATACCCGATGGCGGCTCGTCGTTTTCATATTTTGCAGCGAGGTTGGCGAGCTCGCGCACGTTCCCTAGCCGCTCGTGTCCGTCTTCCGTGTTGTTCTGAAACATTTTTTGTATCCCGCTCTCTTCAATGCAGAACCTCACGGCTTCTGATGCGGGAAGCGTGTTCACTGCATGGCGTATTTTTGCGAGTGATGTCTGAAACGCCTTCACTTTTGCCCCCGTGGCTCCAAGCTCCTCACCTCTAAGCATTTTTTCAAGAATAACTTTTCCAATTCCGCGCGGAGGGACTGCGACAATCCGCATGAGGTCGCTCTTGCTCTTCGGATTAAGTGCTGCACGCAAATACGAAAGTACGTCTTTCACCTCTTTGCGTTCAAAAAATCTGGTTCCCAAAACGCGGTAGGGCATTCCTGCATGGAGAAACGCTTCTTCCAGTACGCGCGACATCGCATTTTCCCGGTAAAGCACGGCGATTTCTTGTGCGGGAACTTTATGTTCTATAAGAGCGGCTGATTGCTCCATGACAAACCACGCCTCGTCCCGTTCATTCATCGCTCCGTAAAGCGTTATCGGCTCCCCCGTATCATTTTCGCTAAAAAGGGTTTTCGGAATGCGGTTCACGTTCTTTTCTATCACTGCATTTGCCGCCGCGAGAATCGTGCGCGTTGAACGGTAATTTTGTTCAAGCCGGACAACCGTTACCTTTGGAAACTCGCGTTCAAACGAAAGCAAATTTTTTATTTCCGCCTGCCTCCACGTGTAGATGCATTGGTCCAAGTCTCCAACGACGCAGATATTGTTCTTTTTCCCGCACAGCAAGCGCATCATTTCATACTGCACTCCGCTTGTATCCTGGTATTCGTCCACGGTCAGGTAGTGCCAGCGGTTCTGCAAGAGCGAAAGCGTTTCGGGCGATTCCCGCATAAGTGCCAGCGTGCGCACGAGCAGGTCATCAAAATCCAAGCTGCCTTCGTCCGTGAGCATTTTCTCGTAGCGTTCCCACACGAGCGCCACTGTTTGTTCACGGCTGTTGCCCGCGCGCTCGCGGTATTCGCGAACCGATTTGCCTGCTCCTTTCTCGCGGGAGATGGCGGAAAGTATTTGGCGCGGCGCCCACTCCTCCGTACCCAGCTGTTTCAGGATATTTTTAACTGCACGCGTGCTGTCATCTTGGTCCCAGATTGAAAAACCGCGCGGAATGCCGGCGATCTCGTGAAACTCCCGCAAAAGCCTGACGCCGAGCGAGTGAAATGTGGTTATCAAGGGCGGTGCTCCGCGGTGTCCGGCAAGTAGCCGGCCGACCCGCTCGCGCATCTCCCCCGCAGCCTTATTGGTGAAAGTTACCGCGAGTATTGAACGGGCAGGCACGCCGTTCTCTATTAATTGGGCGATGCGATGGGTAATGGTCTTAGTCTTTCCGGCTCCGGCTCCGGCGACGATAAGAAGGGGCCCTTCTTTATGCAAAACAGCTTGCTTTTGAGCCACGTTTAGGCCGTCTAGGAATTTTGAAGTTGTTATCATGCGGGATTGATTTTGAGAGGTACAGTGGGGGTGAATCGATGAACTATAGCATGCCGCAATTTTGGCATTGACACACGGGTCACAATCATTGGCTACTGGAGAACGCCAGATAGGATTGAAATCAAAAATGATGCATCATTGGCCACTACCGGCTCCCTTTTCTAAAAAACATTGGGTGAGTGTATGGCGAATATACGGCTCAGAGTCTGGTCATTATCAGATTCCATTATAACGCCGACATATCAGCAGCGAGGGTATCGCGCGGATTGACGTTTCTACGTCCATAGTTGTCAAAATGGATATCCACTGCCTAAATTCAAATGCCGTTGACTCCCAAAGACATGAAGGTACAGTGAACTGGTACGGCGGTATAGTCTATTTTCTGTTGTGGTCTATCTTCCTAAAGACAAGATATAAAGCCACATATTGACCGAACCTCTTATCAACCGCCGGCCAAAGACGCCTATAGAAAGCCAAATGAAGGACTCCGGTGCGGATTTACAACCCGCGCCCAGGAAGACATATGGGAAATCCCAAACCGCAAGGGTGGCCTGCCTGCGCAGGCAGGCGGTTTCTTTGATTTCACTCATTTTGACAGTCGGTTCCTTCTTTCCCGCCACCGCAAAGGCCTGGGATTTCACTGATTTTCTGGCTTCATTCGGGAAATTAAATGCAAAACAGGCCGAGGCGTCAATCATTGGCGGCAACGTCCAGACGATGTATCTTCCGCGTCCTGCAATGAACATAGACCCTACTGCGGCGCGCGGCGGCGGCGACATCACGATAGTTGACGGATCGGCTCTCGTTCCCGATGAAGGCCCTTCCGGCACCATGGCCGACATTGAGAAGTCGAAGAATGCGACCATCAGCGTGTATGTGGTGCAAGGCGGCGATACATTGACCGGCATCGCGAAACTTTTCAGGGTTTCTCCTAGTACCATCCTTTGGGCAAATGATTTACCGCGCAACGCTGTGCTTAAAGTCGGGCAGACGCTCATTATCTTGCCTGTTACCGGCGTGAGATACACCGTAGAGTCAGGCGATACGCTCATTTCTATCGCAAAGAAGTTCGGCGCGGACGCGACAGATATCGCCAATTTCAACGGCATTGACGACGGCATGATTGTCGCAGGCATGAAGCTTATCATTCCGGATGGCGAGATTGCTGTTGCTGCAGTCGTCGCTGCTCCGGCCTCGACCAAGCCGTCATCTGCCTCGGCTACAACACTCAATGTCCCTCGGGGGACAGAAGAACAAAACGGCTACTATCTGCGCCCATTGCCGAGCGGAACCTGGAGAAAGACGCAGGGCATACACGGCTACAATGGCATAGACCTCGGAGCGCCTAAGGGCACCCCGATTCTCGCTTCAGCGACGGGCGATGTGATTGTCGCGAAGGAAGGCGGGTGGAACGGCGGATACGGAAGCTATGTCGTCATTCAGCATGGTAACGGTTCGCAAACTCTCTACAGTCATGCGTCAAGCGTCATCGTCTACGCTGGCGAGCACGTCGTGCGCGGGCAAGTTATCGCGTATGTGGGTGCGACCGGAAAAGCAACCGGCACGCACCTACACTTTGAGATTAGAAACGGCATCCGCAACCCGTTCTAGTTCCCGAGGTGACTCCTTGGCATTGCAAGGTGTTTCCTCGGAAATCCACTAACTCCCCCAAGGTCTCTCCTCGTTCCCGAGGTGACTCCTTCGCTTTTGCCCGCCTGCGCGCGTACCTGCCTGCGCCGTGCCCGTCGCGGCAGGCTGGCACGCGCGGGCAGGGGAGGTGTCTCCTCAAGCTTTTTGCATTTTAGGTGAGACCTTGGACACGCCTCACATTGCTGTACAAAGGTCTATACGCGAGTTAGTGTAACGACAGCCTGCTCCTTCAAATTGACGTGAAAGTCGTCGAGAGCGGGATCGCTTAAACAAGTGGAGATAAACATGCTCAAACGCCATAGTCAGCAACACCCGCAACAGACCACAAACCCGACAGCAGGACCCACCGAAGGATTTGCTCGGTTTGTTGTGTCCGAGGCCATGATTCAGGCCAAGGTCACGCAAGAGCAAGATTGGAGGCGGGACATTCCAGTCAGGTCCGAAGTGTGTGGGCCGGGCACTTTGCGGCGTCGTTCCATCCGCTTTTGATATTCTGCGCCTACCAGAATAACTTTTTCGTCACTCTAGAGAAAGGGAGGTTCTTTATAGAGAGAAACAAACAGTTCATTTGAAAAATTCGCGCAACCGTACCTTAGTTGCGCAAACGAGGCGGTCGTTCCGCCTCTCGATTCCCAGGGCACTGCTTTCGCCCTGGGATCGTTCATTTTGTATTTTCGTGTACGAGTGATAGCATAAGGTAGCTGTGTCAAAGTCAAAGTTAAACATTGACGTAATCGTAGACCTCCAATACGGAGACTGCGGAAAGGGCAAGGTCGCCCACTTTTTGTGCAAGACGAAGAAATACACCCACGTGCTCCGCTACAACGGCGGATGCAATGCCGGCCACACGATTTTTCATAAGGGCGTTAAGTTCATCACTCACCACATTCCGGCAGGCGTCTTTTTTGGCGTGCGCTCCGTCATCGGTTCCGGCTGTGTCGTAGACCCCGAGCAATTCTTCCGCGAGATAAAGATGCTGAACGAGGGCGGCGTTCCGACCAAGGGAAAGATTTTTATTGCACGGAACGCGCACGTCATCACCCTCGTGCACAAGGCGGAAGATAAAAAGGGCGGAGGGGCAATCGGTACGACTGGCCGCGGCAACGGCCCCGCGTACAGAGATAAGTACGGGCGCACAGGCGTGCGCGCGGAAAAAGTGGAACAGTTGAAACCCTACCTCGTGGATTTGTATAAGGAATGGTATGGAAAATCCGCCCAAGGCGGATCGGCCTCGGGCCGAGGGGTGCAAATTCTCGCGGAGGGCGCACAGGGATTCGGATTGGACATTGATTGGGGCGATTATCCATTCGTCACTTCCTCGCACTGCACGACGGCGGGCGCGCTTCTGAACGGCTTGCCCGCGAGCGCCATCCGCGATGTGTGGGGCGTTGCAAAGATTTACGAAACGTACGTGGGAAGCAAGAGGTTCCAGCCCGATGGAGAAGTTTTTGACAAGATGGGCGACCTCGGAGAGGAGTTCGGCTCAACCACCGGCCGCCGCCGCCAGTGCAATTGGATGAATATGCAAACTCTGGAAAGAGCCATTCAAATGAACGGCGTCACGCACATCGTTTTCAACAAAGTGGATGTTCTGCGGGCAGTCGGAGAGTGGGCTGTGATAGACGGAGGCAAGGTGGTGAAATTCTCCGCCGGAGGCGGATCCGCCTCCGGCGGAAAGTCCGAAAAAGCTATGAATGATTTCATTGTAAAGCGCCTAAAGACACTCGGTATCTCGCGAAACCACATTTTCTTTTCAGAATCTAAAGAAAAAATCTAGGCCGGGTCTATTCCAGTGTTTTGCAAAACACTGGAATAGATAAAGGAAGAAAATTTCGGATTTATCATAGAAAGCAAAGAATTCTCCAACACCCTAAGCGCCTACTTTGATTTCATGTGGGGTCTCGGCTCCAAAACCCCGGATTTGGATTCTTAAGCGTACTCCTCGACGAGTTCCCAGAGAAAAAGATTTCCCATAACACTATTTTTAATTGCGGAAACCAATTCTCTCCAAAAAGGCTTTTGGCTGTCTAATGAGGGAGATTTTTAACGCAGCGCATACGTCAGGAATTTTATGTAACTCAGTATTATTTTCGCGGTAACTCTCTCGAGAAACTACTGTCAGGCCATTTGCTTCAGCGTAGGCAATAAGATATGTGTCGGTTTCCGACCGCCCAGTTGATTGGTCAATCATTGGATATGTATTATTTATTGCCACACCGCGGTTTTTATCAGTTTCGCTAATGGCAATAACCAAACCCTTCCGCTTCTGATTTTCGCACCAACTTTTTAACGGCCCCTTCGACCTTATCTCATTCATTACAACATCTAGAAGAATCCAGGTACCATTTTCTAAGGCAGTTTGTAGATGAGACCAGAAATAATTGTTTAAATCTACTGGAATCCACCATGCAAAGTCCAGTAGGAAACTAGTATCAACGAGATAAACCTCTTTTTCGGTGCGATTGTTCATACTTGATTGGGCGCAAATCGCAGTAACCTTGAGGCTTCAACGTAACCAATTTTATTTTCGAGATACGTATTATAGACAACACGATTAAACAAATCGCCATTCGAATCCTTCATGTTGTTTATGTAATTTCCACCCTTTTTTCGACCTTCAAACTCTTGCTTGAGTAGGAGGTTTTCTTGCATCTCAGCATCAATTTCTTTCTCAAGAGAGTCTTGTATCTCTTTGTGAATCTTACCCAAGTCTTTGAGACGATAAAAAATAAAAAGTTTACTCACCTTGTATATATTTGAAATATCCTCAATATCATGCTTGTTATAAAATTCTCTTGTAAACTCTTGCTCAGGCAGAAGTAGGTTAGCAGCAACTTTATTGCAAAAAATCTCCTCAGGATTCAAATTCTTTTCTGTATTTCTGAAATTTAGGCTATTAGAAATAGCGTCTGTTTTTCGAAAGAAATGTGTCAGCTCGTGTATAAAAGAAAATATCTGAGCAGAAAGAGTGTCTTTTCTGTTTAACACTATGAACGGGCAGTAATCATTCGAGACAAAAAGACCGCGCATGTCAGCAACCTCAAGACGGTGATATGATATTGTTTTCCCAACAAATATACCTTTGTCCTCAGCTTTTTGGAGCAAATAATCCAATGCTTTCTCCCTGCCATGTATACGCTTAATTGCGTTGAGGTCGATATTCAACTTCGCTGAAATAAAGTTGGCTAGGACTTTTGGAGATTCAATTTTCTTGCCGCTTCCCTGCAAATCATTCTTCGCAGACCCGCTACTCCTCAACTTCCTTTCTAACCACTCTTGTCGCGTGATTACTAGATTAATGAGTTTTTGTACCTTCTCATCATTCGCGCTATCTTTCCCTACACGAAAGTCAGGAACCGATTTGTATCTACGGATTACTTTAGGACTGAAAAAAATCAGTTCTGAAACATTGTATAATTTAGAAAGTTTTGCAATCTGAGGCCAGCTAGGTGATGCATCCCCACTTTCCCATGCAGAAACTAAGTCCTTCTTAGAGGCCGAAATTCCTTTTGAGGCATCTAAGGTGGAGAGTCCTATATTCTCCCGGGCAACCCTAAGATTTTCCCTGTTTGTTGGGGGGACAGATATCATACGTAGTCATTATACGGTTTTAGATATCTAATACTATGCTACCAAAAGGAAAACTAGGTCATCCAACGGAGTGGCTGTATACAGAGATTTTTCTCTGTATACAGCAGGGGAAACCGGTTTTGTTTTTGCTAGGTGGTCTATTAGCGAAGTGATTCCTTGCTGATTTTCTCAATAAAACCTTTGGCCATCAACTGAAGTGTCTCCTCGTTCAAATTTTGCAAATTTTCCCAAAGCTGAAATGTCTGATATTTCTCATCTCCTTTGATCATTTCCCATTCATCAGGTTCAATCTCTACAAAATCATCATCCTCTTCCGTATATTCCTGATTCATTACTAAAAACGGGAAGTAAAAATTCCTATGTTGGTCTAAATACCTTAAAATCTTGATCGCAAGTGCGCGACTTATAGGCATACCCGATCCTTGATCGGAAATCTGACACCGTCAAGTCCGCTGATACTTCGCGCCGCCGAGAAACCGCACATATCCTCTGTCGCGCAAGAATTGAAGCTGTTGCCGGATTTTCTCTTTGACGTGCGTGTTGTCTGGATGTAAACGGCTTAGTTCGCTTTCAAAAGAATACACGTCATCAATTGCAAATTCCGATTTACCAATTTTGTCGATAATTTGCATGGTATCCAACAACCAACCCTTTGCAGAAACATCTTTTTCATCCCTCAAGAACAATGTCTTTTGCCACTCCCCAAGAATCTTTTTCTTTGACTCCACTAGACCATTACGGACAAAGAATATTTTTCCTGTTTGTGGAATGTGATTAAGCAAGATATTGCAGCCAATCCAACCAGAGCGTCGCGCAGTTGGGGCAAGCGGTTTTCGTTTCTCTACTATTTTCGGCGTAAAGAAGTGTTTTGGGACGACAAAGAAGTCTCTCACCGCAAGATTTTTTAAGTCATAACGCAGAAGAAAAAAATTTGGGTTGTTACGGCTCGTAAGTCGTTCAACCATGGTGCGATACGCACCGTCTGCAACTTTCAGGCCGATTGCGCTTTGCTGGCTTTTCAATTCATACTCTTCTCGGCAGTTAATACAGTGAAAATCTGCAACGGGTTGATTGTTCGGATATTTATCTATATTCAACTGTCCACAATTGGGACAAAAGATTGATTCGTCAACCCACTGCTCTGTCAAAACGCGAGCCCTTTGAGATGCACTTGTATAATCCACCACCCTCTGTTCATCAAAGATTAATTTCATGCATCATGTCAATTGAATTCTCCGGCAATTGGCCCAGGAGCCAGATCGCATCGCCCTGATACAAAACAAAATTATCCTTCTGGAAATACGGTTTGATCTCTACCCTTGCCAGTATTTTAGGGGTTGTAGCAACTTCAGACATGCCTACATTTTAACACAGCGGTATGCACCAGTATTTTCTCATCTCTATTCCAGTTTTTTGCAAAACACTGGAATAGAGATTTTATGCAGGAACTTTTCTCTGTAATTAGCGGTGGGGGAATCCTGTCTTGTTTTTGCTGATGCAACTCAACGATTTTATCGGTCACTTACCTGCCTTGCCCTGCCATGCCTTCCTATCTATTCTAGTATTTTGCAAAATACTAGAATAGAATTTTGTGAGACGGATTCTGTTTTTGCCAGAACGCTTGGGACTTGAAATCCGATGCTCTTATTGTTGATGCGGCCTTTTATATTCCTGTGTCAGGACTCTTGGGCCTAGGATTTTTTCTCTTCTCATCGCAATCCGAGCACAGCTCAAGCTTTCCGGTATCGTTCAATTTTATTGAAGAATCCTAAAACCGTCCATTGAACGTGTTCATCTGCCCGAAAAGACGGCCGATAGTTTGGGGTGCAATTCCTTTTTCGCGCTGCGCCTTCTCATCGTCTTTCAGTTTTTCGCATTGTCTATTCAAATGGTATCGTTCAGAACCTATCACGTGCAACACCGGCGTTTTCGGACCAATCTCCATCGTGCCCCCCTCCCGCGCGATTTCAGCCTCTGATTTTCTGTCTATGGACCCTCTTAGATCCCCGGTAAATTCAATCATACCGACAGTATACCAATCTTAACGCCCCGCCCCACTCACCCTATTCTTCTATGCTAGTGTTTTGCAAAACACCAGAATAAGACTTGGTAGAGATTTTGATTCTAGGATATTTTGCGGTATAAAGGTCTTATGAGTGGGAAGAACATTTGGAAGAATCTGGCACCGGCGCTAGTTCGGCAAAGGGTCATTATTGAGGGCACTACAGAGAAAATTGTGGAGCCCGAAAAAATCAAGTCATATCTGTTGGCCCTGGCCGACGTGTGCAATATGGAAGTTCTGTCCCCGCCGGAGGCTCATTCGGCTCACGATATGGGCTATGGCGGGTGGATACATTGGAAAAGTTCGGGCGCGGCATTTTACAGCTACCCGACCAATCCTCCGCTTTTCACCGTGGACTGCTACACCTGCAAGCCGTTTTCTGCCGAAGGCGCTGCTGAATTCACGCGCAGATTCTTCGGCGCGATTGAATTAGTCTGGAAGGAGGTGAAAGTGTAACGCAAAATCACACCGCGCTGGGTAACGGCGCGGTGTGAAACTCTTTTTTACTCGTCTCAAGATGCTTTGGAAAGTCAGCGATTAACCCGATAACTCTTATTACACACACCCATCCCGCCCCAATCGCTCTCTATACACTACCGCTTATTACCCTCGCTTTCTCATTCTAACGTTTTGCAAAACGTTAGAATGTGCTCTGCGCGGGCTGTTAGCTTGTGCCTAACATTTCTTGCGTCGTTCCGTTTCAGAATAAGTCCTGCTATCGCCAATTTGCGCAAATGCTCGTACGCATTTTCGTAGCCAATGTTGAGACGTTCGGAAATATCCTCAAGCGAAAGTTCCGGCTCCTTGTGTAACAGATAAAGAATTTCCAATCGGCGGTGATTTGCGAAACCCTTCACGACCCGTTCAAGCCGCCGGAAGTTACTCGGTTGATTGTTCGTTGTATCTCCCATTCCTTAATTCTATCTCATTCTAACGTTTTGCAAAACGTTAGAATGTCACCCTTTGTTCATAACTCACGGGCTCGATACTGAAGCGCTTCAAGCATGTGTGTTGGTTCTATCGTATCGCTGCCATAGAGGTCGGCGACGGTGCGGGCGAGTTTGATGGTGCGGTGGTATCCGCGGGGCGAAAGCTTGAGGGAACGGGCCGCGCCTATCAGCGCTTCTTCTGCTTTCGGTGAAAGTTTTGCGAGCGTATCTATTTGTTTTGATTTCATGTCGGCATTGGTGGACATACCTTTCGTGTCTTTGAAACGCTCGTTCTGTCTTTCGCGGGCGGAGAGAATATTCTTTCGCAACTGTTCCGTCTCCCCCGCGTCTTTTCTTTTGCGCATCGCCATTGCCTCGGGCGCGATGTCGCCGACCGATACCCACATATCAATTCTGTCGGCAACAGGGCCGGAGATTTTGCGACGGTACTTTTCCACGATATGTGGCATGCACTCGCATCGCGAAGTTCCCCAAAATCCGCACGGGCACGGATTGAGTGCGGCAATCAACATAAAGTTTGCGGGAAAAATTGCGGAGCCCTTTGCGCGCGAGATTGAAACAACTTTGTCTTCCAGTGGCTCGCGGAGTGCCTGCACGACGTCGCGGTGAAATTCCGGAAATTCGTCCAGAAACAAAACGCCTCTGTGCGCAAGCGTCACTTCCCCTGGGCGCGGTGACGACCCTCCGCCGATTAAAGACGCGTATGAAGAAGTGTGATGCGGGGATCGGAAGGGCGCGCGGACAATCGCGCGCCCTTCCGATGTGCCAGCGAGCGAGTGAATCATCGTTACCTCAATCACCTCTTCCAAAGAAAGTTCCGGCAGAAGCGCGGTTGCCGCGCGCGCGAGCATCGTCTTCCCTGTTCCAGGAGGCCCATAGAGAGCAATGTTGTGCCGTCCTGCAATGGCGATTTCCAATCCGCGCTTCGCGCTTTTCTGTTCGCGGATGTCGTCAAAAATCGGTCCATCCATTTCGCTCTCATTATTGTGTGACTTTTCTTTTTTAATGTATGGTGCAATGAGCTTTTTTCCCGCCAAGTGCTCAACCAATTCTTTAAGCGCGCTCACGCCGAAGAGCGTGATGCCGGAAACAAGGGATGCTTCCTCCAAATTATCTTCAGGCAGGAAAAATTCTTTGAAACCCTTGTCGCGAGCTGTTATTGCTATTGAAAGCGCGCCCAATATTCCGCGCACTTCCCCGTCAAGCGCCAGCTCCCCTGCAAACATTTTGCCTGCCGGATTAAATTTCACCTGCTCCGATGCAAGTAGGAAACAAAGTGCCATCGGCAAATCAAAAGCCCCTCCCTCTTTTTTTAAAGTGGCGGGAGCGAGCGAGACGACTATCTTTTTGTTGCTTTTCTTTGGAGATTCAAAGTCGCTGTTTTTTATTGCCGATGCCATTCTGTCCTTCGCCTCCTCCACAGATTTATCGGGAAGTCCTACTATTGTAAACGCATGCAGGCCTTTCGCGATATCTGTCTCAACAGAGACAACGTGCGCGCGCGGGAGCGCGGGCTGTGCCCCAAACAAACGCGCGAAACCGGAAGCTATTTTTTGTTTGTTTCCTCCTTTAGAAGCAACCATAATCTTCATTCACGAATCTGTATGTTCTCGTTAGTAACTACGGTAGCTTCTAACGCAGCGGGGGCCATGAGAAAGTGCGAGGTTACTTGCTATGCGTCACGCACGTGTGCGCCGCCGGGTTTGCCTGCAATCTCTTCAAGGGAATCGGCTCTTCGCACTCCTCGCAAACGCCATACGTTCCCTTTTCCATGTTCTGAAGTGCCTTCGCGACATCCTTGTATCTTTTCTCAAGCTCCTCCACTAACGGCACGTTTGTTGCAAGTTCCTCCATTTGGTCCGCCGCGTCGTTCGGGTCCGCTTCCTCGCCTACAAGGCCTCCCGTTGTTCCCTGCCAGTCTCCGCTTTCGGGAACCGCTCTCCCGTGCGAGGCAAGCTCCTCCTCAAGCGACGCGAGTTCCGCATCCAGTTGCGCGCGCAACTCGTTCAACTCCTCTCTGTTGATGTGTGTCATGCCCGACATAATACACGAGCTACGGAGAGGTGGCTAGCCGATTTTTTCCTTGGTACTCCAAGGAGCCCGACTTCGCTGGACTGCTGTTTGTAGGCCAATCGCTTCGCTCTTGGACAAACAGGGAGCAAAAATCGCGTCGAAACTGAGGGCTATCGTTTATGATAGGTTTATGGCCGAGCCACGAATTTGCTAATTCGCCTGTGGACGGCACGGTTTCGACGTAAACAAGCCGATCACAACTGCCGGCTCGCGCGCAGGCGGCTTAAGACCTCTGTGAACGAATACGGGCTCTCCGAGATTATGAGCATCGTGCGCGTTGGGAATGAATAGAGCATTTGCGTGGCGCCTGAATCGTCCTTGAGAACGCGCACGTCGTAGTTGTTTATGAGCGTGTCTTCAAATTGTCTCTCAACAAAGAGCCCATTCGCGTCCTTCGTCTGCGGGGGAATAGAGGTGAATATCGGAGAGAGGTCTCCATTCATTGTTGGCTCCCATGCGAGCATTCCGGCAAATGCGCGCTCATAGGAAGTGACCGGAATTATGATGACAGGAGAGAGTTTTCCTACTGTCTGATGGAGTCCGAGGAAAAAATCCCCGCGGAAAGAACGGACTAATTCCGGCGTTTCCTGTGTTCCCAAAGCAGTCAGAAAATCTCCGATACTCACGGCTTGTTCTGTGGCGGCGCCATTCGCATCTGTCTGCGATGCAGTCGGTACGATGCGTATGATGGCGCCCAGAGGAATATTTGAAACGTTGCGCACCCCTGCCATCAGTGTGCGTCTTAGGTCTATTCCTGTTCGCTCCTCCTGCGGGAAAGTTAAAGTTTTCTCGGCGAATATTAAAGAAGGGGCGGAGGCCGGCTGTGCATTGCCTGCGCCTTGCTGTAATACGGATCGGACGCCAACAAAAACAACGAAGCCGAGCACAAGAAAAATTACGGCAACGAACGCGACGCCGATTACTTTACTCGGGTGTGCCCCGCCCTGAATGTGCGGCCCCGCCAGATGTTCCTGCCCCCTCTTTTTTTCCGATTCAAGGGCGACAGCGCGCACAAGCGACATTTTTTTATCGCGCACGACATTCTGCAGGTCGTCTTTCAACGTGTGAACGGATGTGACGGAAGACGGCGCTTCTTTTTGCGCCTCTTCATTTTGACGTTGCGTTTGTGCGGGCGCCTCCACCGGTTGTGGCGATTTTTCATTACCCGCCGCTTCTTTTTCAGGAGCGGGAGGAATTGCGGGTGCTCCGGGAAGTGTCGGCGGTTTGGCTTTTTCTCCGCTCATTTTGAGCGCTATCCTTTCCGGAAGTTTTATTTTTCCAATGATGCGGGCTATGTCATCGCGCAGAGGTTTTGGAGCCGGAGGTATTGCCGCCTGCGGAGCGAGTGTGTCGCTGGTCACTGGTGCTGTGGCATCTTCCGCGGGAACGTTTTGGATTGGAGGCAGCGGTACCAGTTGAACCGGCGGAACAGGAATCTGAACAGGCGATTGAACAGGAACGGATTGAATGGGAAGAACTGTTGGAATAGGAATAGAAGTCTGGACAGATTGAACAGACGATGGAGGAGTTATCTCACCGGTTGGCCGTTGCTGTGCGCTTTCCGCCGGAGCGGCCGGCACGGTATTAGATCCGGTGGCGGGGTTTGCTGTGATGTCTGTCGGATTCGTTTCGTCCATAATCGGGGCCGCCTTTGGACGGAGTCAGTCCCTTGCGGGAAGCGAACTCCGGATCGGCTGCCTTGATAGATAGATTATACCGCCCTTTATCATCAATTTCTTTTATCATGACTGGAACTACTTCTCCGATAGATACGGCGTCGGAAATTTTATCAATCCTGAACGGCGCAACTTCCGAAACGTGCACGAGCCCGTCGGTGTTGGGGCCGATTTGTACGAATGCTCCGAAATCAAGCATACGCACCACGGGGCCTTCCAGCCGCTCGCCCACCATGTATTCGCGCGTAAGGTCGTAAATTTCTTTAAGCGCCGCATCTGCCGTTCCCTCCTTGCCGGTAACGAATACAGTGCCGTCTTCCTCAATCGTAATGTCATCGCACAGAGTTCTCTCGCGGATTCCGTTGATTGTCTTTCCACCGGGGCCGATGACAAGGCCGATTTGGTCAACTTTCACTTTAATCGTAAGTATTTTCGGAGCGCGCGG
>JAUSHX010000031.1 GCA_030648265.1 bacterium | reverse complement strand
GAGTCCAAGGGCTTCCTCACGATGCCGGCAGGCGTCTCAAAGGGAACCTACGGCGCTCTGACACGCTCTGCAGTTCGCGCATACCAAAAGAGCAAGGGTATCTCGCAGACCGGCTTTGTCGGTCCGCTGACTCGCGCCGCGCTTAATGCGGAACTTGGACAGTAACCTCAAGTCTTCGCGTACTTGAAGCACAAAACCGCCCCAAAAGTGGGCGGTTTTGTGCACTGTAAATAATTTCCACCGAGGACGGTCCTCGGTAATACACAGCAAACAAGGCCTAGAATCTTACCGAGGACGGTCCTCGGTGCTAGCAGATTGTGAGATTGTCTTTTAGGATGATAGAGTGAGCGGGTGAAAAAAGTCGTAACTATCGGCGGAGGAACGGGAAGCTACATGGTGCTTCGCGGTCTCAAGAAATTTTCTTTTGACATCACGGCAGTGGTGACTATATTTGACAGCGGCGGCTCCGCCGGAACACTGCGCGATGAGTTCGGAATTCTGCCTCCCGGAGACCTGCGGCGATGTCTCATAGCGCTTTCCGAAGGGAAGCGCAGGGCTGTTTTGCGGGACCTATTTAATTTCAGATTTGATAAAAAAGGAAGCTCGCTTCACGGGCACAATTTCGGGAACCTCTTTCTCCTGGCGCTTTCCGAAATTTATGGGAGCGATATGGAGGCCATCAAAAAAGCGTCCCTGCTCCTGAATCTAAAGGGGAAAGTGCTTCCGGTTTCTCTGGATAATTCGCATCTCCACGCCACCCTTGAAGACGGGACGGAAATAGTGGGAGAAACAAACATTGATGTGCCGAAACACAATGGAGATTTGCATATCAAGGAACTAACGCTGAAACCTTCGGCCCGCATTTTCAAGGAGACTGATGAGGCGATACGAGAAGCCGACCTTGTTGTTATCTGTCCTGGCGACATATACTCCTCTCTTGTTCCAAATCTTCTTGTTGGCGGAATGAAAGAGGCACTGCGGGCCTCTAAGGGCAAAAAGATAGCGGTTTGCAATTCTATGACCAAGTGGGGGGAGACGCACGATTACGCGGCTTCAGACATGATTAATGAACTTCTGAAATACAGCGGATTAAAGAAATTTGATTATGTACTCTGCAACACAAGAAAGATATCGGCCGACGTGCAGGCAAAATATGCAAAAGAAAAGAAATATCCCGTTCGCATAGATGCGAAACTCTCAAAGTGCGCCAAGAAAGTCATAAAGGCCGACTTGCTGACCGATTCAGATGTCGTGCGCTACGACCCGGGAACGGTTGCAAAGATTTTATACGAGCTCTAAAACAATGGAGGACAAACGTAAGGCACGGGCGGGGAAAATCGTCGCATATCTGAAGAAGGCGTATCCGAAGCCGAAAAGCGAGCTGAATTACAAAACACCCTTTCAGTTCGTCGTTGCCGTGATTTTATCGGCGCAATGCACAGACAAGTCAGTGAATCGGTTAACAGAGCGTCTATTTAAAAAATACAAAACTGTGGACGACTTTGCGCAGGCTATGCCGGTGACTTTTCAAGAAGAAATCTCATCGGTTCCCTTTTTCCGCAATAAGGCGAAGCACATAATCTCCTCAGCGAAGTTAATCTGTAAGGACTTTGGCGGGCTGGTGCCGAAAAATCCGAAAGACCTGCAAACCTTGCCTGGCGTTGGATACAAAACGGCGCATGTTGTTCTAGGCGAGCTGTTTGATATCTGGGAAGGAATTCCTACTGATACTCATGTGAAGCGTTTTGCTCACCGTTTTGACCTTACGCCGGAGCGCGATCTCAAAAAGATTTCCAAGGATCTTGAAGCACTAATTCCAAAAAAGGATTGGAAGTACGTAAACAACGGCCTCATTCTGTACGGCAGGTACGTGTGTCCGGGGCGTATACATGATTGTGCAAGTCATCCTCTCACAAAAATCTGGCCAAAAGCCGCAGCTCGCTGGATTATCAGCTGAATACTCCTCCGTCACCGAGGACCGTCCTTGGTGACCGAGGACCGTCCTCGGTGCCGACTACTCGCTGGATTGGCGCAAAATAGGTAGTATAGCGTAATGCACTGCATCGTTGATGGCTTAGCTGTAGAGTACGAAGATATAGGAACCGGAAAAACGGTTGTCATGTTGCACGGATGGAAGAATAATTTGCACACATTTGATGCTGTCACACTCCAGCTCTCAAACTCGTTTAGAGTAATCAGAATTGACCTGCCTGGTTTTGGCGGGAGCGAGCCGCCGCCTGCAGACTGGAAGCTTGACGATTATGTCGGTTTTGTGAAGGATTTCTTAGCAAAATTAGACATAAGGCCTGATATTTTGGTCGGCCATTCTTTCGGCGGGCGGATAACTATTAAAGGAATTGCGACAAAAGTATTGACCGCAAAGAATATCGTTCTCATTTCTTCTGCAGGGGTGGCGCGGAGAAAAACATTCAAGAATTCAATTCTTGCTGTACTCGCGAAAATCGGGCGCGTAGTGACAGCCATTCCGCCCGCTAGTCTTTGGAAGCAGGAAATTCGCAGGAAATTATATGAGGCAATCGGAAGCGATTATTTTCGCGCAGGCGCTTTGAGCCAGACATTCCTGAACATCATTAAGGAGGATTTGGGCTCGTTCGCAAAAGATATATCGGTTCCGACGCTCATCATCTGGGGAGACGAAGACGATACGACTCCGATTCACGAGGGAAAACGCCTCCATCAGTTGATACGCGGGTCCAAATTCCAAGTTATAAAAGGTTCAGGACACTTCGTGCATCAAGAAGAACCTAGCAAGGTAGCAGGTATAATCCGTGAATTCGTATTATGATTACCCGAATACTTTCCCGCTATCGCCCGCTCTACATTCGTTCGCTTATCTACATGCTTCAAGTATGCGAGTACAGCATCCGAGATTATGTGGCTTGGTACGGAAGGACGACAGACTTCAGCAATGTTGAGCGGCGCAAGACACTCATAAAGACCTCAAAAGTGTATGTTTTATATGTCTGTGCCTATGCCATTGTTATCGCCCTCGTGGCCATCGCGTATTATGCAATGGCGTTCGCGGAGTTTACTCCGAGGATTGTTGTTCTTGTATGTACAGCTCTTCTCGCTCCGTACATTCTCGCCTATGTCATTCTTATTCCGCTCGTATTAGTGAGGGCATTACAGATACCTGTTGAATACGTGCTCATTGGGCAGGCGAGAAAGAAGCTGGCCCGGCACAAAGGATTAAAAATCGCGATAGCGGGAAGTTTCGGCAAAACGAGCATGAGAGAAATCCTGAAAACTGTTCTATCGGAAGGAGCGCGTGTGGCCTCGCCGCCCTTCAGTTACAACACTCCGTTAGGGATTGCCCGGTTTATTGGAGAGCTTCGGGGCGACGAGGAGGTGCTGATTTTCGAGCTTGGCGAGTATTATCCCGGCGATATTGCTAAATTATGCAAACTGATTGACCCGCACATCGGAATTATTACGGGAATAAACGAGGCGCACCTGGAGAAATTCGGTACACTTGAAAAAACGGCGAGTACGATTTTTGAGCTGGCGGAGTATCTGAAGTATAAACCCGTGTACATTAACGGAGAGAACGAGGTGGCGCGCAAGAATGCCAAGGCCACATTGAGAAACCACATTCTCTATTCACAGGAAGGAGTTGGAGATTGCCGCACAGAGAATCTGAAATCCGATTTGAGGGGCACTTCATTCGGTTTGGTGTTGGATGGCGTCAAATCTCGTGTAAAATCTAAGCTACTTGGCCTGCATACCATCGGTCCGCTCGCGGTTTCTGCACACATTGCATATCGTTTGGGATTTAACAGGAAACAGATTGAAGCGGGAATAGGCAAGACCAAGGCCTTCTCACACCGCCTGGAACCGCACGAGGATAAAAGCGGCGTAATCACACTTGATGACAGTTACAACGGCAATCCCGACGGTGTCCATGCGATTATTGACTTTCTGGAGTCACTAGAAGGGCATCGCAGGTGGTATGTAACTCCAGGATTGGTAGAAATTGGCTCTCGGACGGCAGAAGTTCATAAGGAAATCGGAAGGAGGATAGCGGCGGCGCGATTGGAGAAAGTTGTCCTCATTAAGAATTCAGTGACTCCTTACATAGAACAGGGGTTGCGCGAGACCAACTATGCGGGGGAAATCCTACGATTTGATGATGCGCTTCAGGCATACGCCGCACTGCCTCATTTGACAGTAAAAGGGGACGTTGTACTTCTCCAGAATGATTGGCCAGATCAGTATGCGTGAGATACGATGGGAACATGAAAACAATAGCGGTTATTTTCGGAGGTCGCAGCGTGGAGCATGATGTTTCCATAATAACCGCGCATATTCCTATTATTGAAACGCTGATTGCAAGCCAAAAGTTTGACGTCTGGCCCGTATACATCGCGAAAGACGGTTCTTGGTACTCCGGCAAGAAGATGAATGAGTTAGCTTTCTTCAAACAGCCGGATTTTGAGGAACAGCTTGCGCGGGAAAAGAAAATACAGTTATCGTTTGATAAAGGCCTATCTCTCGTGTGGCCGGGTTTGATGTCAAAATCTGTACACATAGACGTCGTGTTTCCATCAATGCATGGGACATTTGGAGAAGACGGGAGCTTGATGGGACTGCTCCGCATGGCCGGCGTTCCATTCGTCGGTTGTGATATGACAGCGTCAGCAGTTGCGATGGACAAGGTTCTCACCAAACAAGTTCTCGCGCAGGAAGGCATTCCAGTTGTTCCGTCGGCATGGTTCACAAAAAGAGAATGGTTAGACGAAAGTGCGCAGGTACGAGGCCGAATATCCAAACTCAAACTGCCGTTGTTCGTCAAGCCGGCCCACCTCGGGTCCAGCATCGGTATTACGAAAGTGAAGAAACAATCTGAACTCCAAAATGCTCTTGAGGTGGCCATCCACTATGACGACAAGATACTTGTGGAGGAGGGCGTTGAAAATCTTATTGAAGTGACCCTTCCTATCATGGGCGACGATATACCCCGCGCCGCTCTAGTTGAGCGGCCCCTGAACAGGGCCGAATTATTTGATTTTAACGGCAAATATATGTCCGGCGGGAAAAAGGGGGGCGGTGCAAACAGCGCGTACAGCGTTATTCCTGCGGATATCGGTGAAAAATTGACTCGGCATGTCATTGAAATGGGAAAGAAAGTGTATAGAATACTCGGCTGTTCCGGTATCGCGCGCGTTGATTTCCTCATCAACAGCATAACGAAAAAGGTCTATGTTATAGAGGTGAATACGATGCCTGGGAGCTTGTATCACCACAATTGGAAGAAGGATGGAGTATCCAACATGGAGCTTGTCCTTGGGCTCATCAAAATGGCCGAGGATCGATTTAATGCGCAGAAAAGCACCAATTATACGTTCCGTTCTGACATACTGAATAAGGTGGGCGGGCCGTCTACAGGTGCCGACCATGGACCGGTCGGCCCGTCTACAGGTCCCGCCACAACCGGCGGCCCGAAGGCTCTGTTATGAATGGGAAACGCCTCAACGGCGATAACGGAAATCCAAGAAGAGTAGCGGTATTTGACGTTGATGGAACGATATTTCGTTCCAGTCTCCTCATTTCACTCGTCAATTATTTGGTACAAACTGGTGCGTTCCCTAAGAATGCAGAGCGCGTGTACGAACGTGCTCATACGAGATGGCTGGACCGTGAAGGGGATTATGAAGAATACATACAAGCGGTTATAGAAGCTTTCCAAAAGCACCTTAAGGGTATTCACTACAGTGTTTTGGCGGATGCCGCGGAAAAAGTGGTGGAGCATGAGTACAAGCGCCTCTACCGGTACACGCGCGACCTGCTCACTGATTTGAAGAAACGGGGGTACTTTCTTCTTGCGGTCTCGCATTCGCCAAAAACAATTCTGGACAAATTCTGCCCGAAGCTCGGGTTTGATAAAGTGTACGGAACGATGTACGACATCGGACCGCAGGAGTGTTTTACGGGGACGGTAACTGACCCGCATCTGATATACAACAAGGCGAATATCCTGAAGCGGGCGATTGAAAAAGGGAATCTGACGCTGGAAAAATCAATCGGCGTCGGCGATACAGAATCCGACATTTCGTTTCTGGAAATGGTGGAGGAACCAATCTGTTTCAATCCAAATCAAAAGTTGTATCGCTATGCAAAGCGAATGGGGTGGAAAGTGGTGGTGGAGAGAAAGGACGTGGTATACGAATTCTAGACGGAAAATATGCCGATATATCACCCTATTTTCTTACCGAGGACCGTCCTCGGTGAATTCTGCAATTTTTACCCCTTGATTTTATCAGATACTCACGATAACCGGAATCACAATCGGTCGCTTCATGGTGCGCGATAGAAGGAACCGGGAGACGGATTCGGCCAGGTCTTCACGCGCAGCATCCAAGTCTGCGGCCCGCGGATTTCTCATAGAGCCTTCCACGCTCTTTCTGATGATGAGGCGCGTCTGGTCCATGAGGTCTTTGTTGTCGCGCAAGTATACGAATCCGCGCGAGATAATATCGGGTGATTTGTGAAGCTTGCCGGTACGGCGGTCAATGGTTGCAACGACAACGCAGAACCCTTCTTGGCCGAGCGCTTTTCTGTCGCGCATCAACACATCAGAAATTTCGGAAACGGTATTACCTTCCACCACGCGCAGTTCGGCCGGCGCTTTTACAGGCAATTTCACGATTTTCTCGCCGCTATTTTGGATTTCAATTATGGAGCCGTTGTCAGGCACGACTATATTTTGCTCCGGTACGCCGAGTTCTTCAGCAAGGTCTGCGTGGACGCGGAGCATATAGTGATAGCCGTGTATCGGAATGAAGAACTTCGGTTTGATTTGTTTGTGAATCCATACGGCCTCTTCGCGGTTGCCGTGGCCCGATGCGTGCACGTCGCTCGCGTGGTAGGTGATGATGTGCGCGCCCTGGCGCGAGAGATTATCTTTCAATTTCTGCACAGCGCGTTCATTACCCGGAATGACCGAGGAGGACAGGACGACAGTATCAGTCGGCTGAAGGCGAATATACTTGTGCGTTTTGTTGCCGATGCGCGCGAGCGAGGCGAATTCGTCTCCCTGTGCGCCGGTAGCCAAAATAATGAGTTTATCCTGCGGATACTGCATCATATTTTCAACGGCGATGACCGTATCATCTTTGTATTTGATGAGGCCTATTTCTCGCGCAATTTCTATGTTCGTGCGCATTGACCTTCCGTCAATCACGATTTTTTTTCCGTATTCTTCGGCAAAATGAACGACGCGGATTAACCGTTCAAGGTGCGAGGCGAACATTGCGACAATAAGGCGGCCTTTGCCGGTTTTTATTATATTTTCTAGCGTTTTATAAACGGTTGATTCCGGTATGGAAAAACCGGGCTGCCATACGTTCGTGCTGTCCATAAGAAGAGCCAGTACTTTGCGGTTTTTGAAGATGCCGAACGCCTTCTTTTCCTCATCACTGGGTTCTCCGTCCAAGTGATTCAGCTTGATGTCGCCCGTGAAAACAGCATCGCCCCACGGTGTTTCTATGATGATGCCCATTGAATCGGGAACGGTGTGGGTAACTCCAAAGAAGCGTATTGTTGCCTTCCCTAATTTAATGACCTCGTCTTTCTCCACTTCGCGAATCTGGACGGGAACGGTCTGCGAGAATTCTTCTTGGCGCTTCTTTATCATCATTCCTGTGAGCTTTCGCGTGTAAATCATCGGGTTTCCGATGCGGTCAATGATGTACGGAATGCCTCCGATGTGGTCCAAGTGCCCGTGCGTGATAAGAAGTCCGCGGATTTTGTCCTTCCTGCTTTCCAGATATCCCGTATTCGGAAGTATGTAATCAATACCGGGAGTCTCTACTTCACTGAAAGCGAAACCGCAATCAACGATGAAAATGTCTCCTCCGAACTCAATCGCTGTCATGTTGCGACCGATTTCCTCCACACCGGCAAGGGGAATGATGCGCACCGTATCCTCGGCGGGCGGCGGAACGGGAGCGCTTTGAGGGCGCCCGCGAACTTCAGATGACTGGTGGTGCTCCACCTTTGTTCTTGCGGTACGACGCGGCGGACGCGCCTGGTGGGATGCGCCGAAACTCCGGCGACCAGGGCGCGAGATTCTCTGCGCGGGGCCCCTGTGTGCAGTGTGTAAGGGACCTGCCGGTCGTGCAGTGCGGGGCCTATACAGCCCCTGGCGGTGCGGAGTCTGTGTCTTGTGTACGATATGTGCCCCTGGACGTCTAGAGCTGGAGTCTGGCGGAACATTGGGAGTGTCTGAGCCGGATGTGTTCATATTATTAATTAAGATTCAAGAGACAGGGATAATGATATCTTGCGTATCTCGGGTGTTGTTAGTAATGATTATTATTAAATTTGGTCCTCGCGTGCAAATAGGTTCCACACGTGTTCTGTGTTCGTGTACCACTCATACACGTTTTGGAATCTCTCTGAAGGCGCTGTGAGCGCACCAAGACGGATTCCATTTAATGTTTTTGGAATAATATAAATAAATTCCGGAGAATACAAGAAAACCGCCGGTTGGTCTTTCGCAATGATGGCAGAGAAAGAATTGTAGATATCTTCACGATCGCTGCGCGAAGTCTCCACACGCGCGTTTGCGAGAAGTGTATCTGTCTTTGAATTTGCATACATAGCCAAGTTGAGTCCCGGGTCATTGCGCTGGCTAGAATGCCAAAAAGCGAACAAATCAAGAGATCGTCCGACGACTTCGCCGAAGAAAATCGCATCGTAAGAGCGCGGGCGTATGATGTTTGTGTTCAGTTCTGAAAGCGGGTAAATCTTCACATTCACCACTACGCCTGCCGCTTGCCAGAATTCCGCGATTTTGTTTGCCGTTGCTGATAGCTCCGGGGAGTCTGATGTCGCAAGCGATAGCGAGAGCACCTGCTTTCCGCCAGAGGCGGATCCGCCTTTGGCGGACTTTTTCCAGACACCCGACTTTGCATCAAATGTCCATCCGCCTTTCGAAAGGATGTCGCGCGCCTTAAGTGCGCGGTCAGGTGCCGTGAGTTGTGCGTCAGATTTTAACGGTTGGAGATTTTTAAGAACACCGGGAGGAATCGGTCCGCTTAGTGCGACTCCATAGCCGTTAAGCACCGAGTTTACAATGGAGTTCTTGTCTATGGCGACGGAGAGCGCTGCGCGGACTGATGCATCGGCGAGCACGGGAGCGTGCCCTTGATTGAAAAAGACCCCAAATACACGCGGAAGAGGAATATGCATAACGATGCTGCCGTCCTGGTTTATTGAAGAAAGGCCGGTTGGAGTAACACTTGCAAGACTCATTACTTTTCCGGCGTTAAACGCTTTGATGAGCGCGTCCTCGTTCGGGTAGAATAAAAAGTTTATTTTGTTGAGATACGGGACACCAAGAGTAAATTTATCAAACGAGGCGAGAGCGTAGCTGGTCGCGGCACCAGTACTGTCTGTTTGGAACTCGGAGACCTTGTAGGGCCCGCTGCCGACAGGATGGGTATTCAGCGGGTTGAAAGGGAATTCTTCGGCGCTGACGGAACTCCATAAATGCTTTGGCAGGATTCCGACGGTGGTGTTTTCCAAAAAAGGCGCGTATGCGCGCTGAAGCTGAAAAATAACGGTACGCGGGTCGGGAGCTGAAACGGTAACACCTTCCCAGTCGGCGCGGCGCGGGCTCCTGATTTCAGGCCTTTGGATTGTTTGTATCGTAAAGAGTACATCGGCAGAAGTAAGCGGAGTTCCGTCGTGGAATGCCGCGTTCTTCCGCAGGGTGAATGTGTACGTCGTTCCGTCCGGTGAGATGGTGTAACTTTCGGCCAAGTCCGGAATCACGGAGTCAATGGTTTCAGGCGAGTCGCTTACGGCGAAATCAGGCAAAGCCCTCGTAAGCCCTGAATACACGAGTTGCGTGAGGTCTTCATCGGACTGCGAAAGTGCGATGGCCGGATTAATGAAGCGCGGCGGCTCTACGATGCCTTCGGTATAGGAGCCGCCTCTTGCCGGTTGGAGGACTGAAACGGCGTTGTTGACTCCCGAAAGGAGCGCAAGCGCGCTTAAGGCGAGTGTGGCGGATAAAATGTACAGCAACAGGCGCTCTGCCGGAGAAAATGAACGGAGTAATTTTTCCAGTTTAGAGAAATGCAAAAGACTCCGCTCGCGCGTTAATTTTTCAGTGAAATCTTCGGGTATTCCTAAATCCATGACATTGGTGATTAATCAGTAGTATTTGTGACAGCAATGCAGAAAAATATCCATTCGCCACTGCAAACTGAAGCGATGCTCCGCAAGAAGCACGCGGGCTGTTAAAAAGTATCAGCTTATAAGTAAGTTAACGAGTGCTGAAATCGCGAACAAAATACCAAGAATTATGGTAGCAAAGAAAAGCGTCTTTTCCAAACCCCTGCGGGTGTGGAATCCGGAGCTGAAATTGTCGGCCCCGAATGCGCCGCCCAAAGATGCGCCCGTGCGCTGCAAAAGAATCGCGATGATAAGAAGCGCCGAAAGCGCTATCTGCACATAGGGCAGTATGCCTTGGAGAGCCACCATTAAAGGCCAGTGTAGCATATCTGGGTTTATAAATCAATTTTTCGTATTTTTCCAAATGGAAAGCGCCGGTAAGCTGGGCTTTCCGGCGCGAGACGGCTTCCGAGAAAGTCGTTTAATCACGAACTGCTGGGCGGGAAGTACCGGTGGCCAAACATCCAGTGCAAAGCCCCTGCGCCAGCCCCCACAACGGTAGCCCACGCCAGGGCATGCGTCCAATACGGCATTAGTGGCGGTGGAGACGGCGGCGCTGCCATTGAAACAAACGCCGACCAGATCACGAAAATGTACACGCCCACCACGCAGATTCGGGCCCAGATGCTGCACCCCCGCCCAACAACAAAGTAGTTCAATGTCATCAGGGTTACCGAAACAACCACTGCAACGAGCGCGACGAACACGTTCAACAAATGAACCCCGTGTCCGAACAGTGCAAAAGAAACTGCAACGGACGAAACTGCCGCAACAACGACCACCAGCCCTACCTCTTTCTCTGTCATGATCTCTTTCCCCTAGAATAGAAGTTTTGGCCTCACTGCGCCAGCTTCCATTAGACACTATAAAGTATATATTTGTCAACTTGCGGCAAAATGCGATTACCGTATAATCGGCAAGCTTTGCGGTGAAGAGCCGCCTATTTATAAGAGTTAAGAGTCATTAGACCCTATGAAAAAACAATCCGATATTAGCAAGATTAAGATTCAGCCGTTGGCGGACCGCGTCTTGGTGAAGCGGCTGGACTCGGAAGACAAGAAGTCTCCGGCCGGAATCATAATTCCCGACACCGCCCAGAAAGAGAAATCCAAAATCGGACTTGTCGTCGCAGTCGGTTCCGGTAAATACGGCGATGAAGGAGATTTGATTCCCATGTCCGTAAAAGTCGGTTCCAAAGTCGTCTTTAATTCCGGTTGGGATAATGAAGTTGACGCGGGAGAAAAGGATGAAGAATTCTTCCTTGTAAAAGAGAGCGATATTTTAGCGGTTATCAAGTAATTTGTTATGAGCGAAGCGAATTACAATAACTTGACCCAGCACCTTTCGCGAAAGGTGCTGGGTATAAGATTTACTAAATTCATTATCATTCATTAAGAAAATCTAATATGGCCAAACAAGTTATTTTTGACGAAGACGTGAGAAAAGCTCTCAAGCGCGGAGTTGATGTTGTTGCTGGCGCTGTCCGCGTCACGCTTGGGCCGCGAGGCAGGAACGTTGCCCTTGATAAGTCTTGGGGAGGCCCGATGATTACGAACGACGGCGTTACGATTGCAAAAGAAATCACGCTTGCCGACAAGTTTGAAAACATGGGCGCCTCTATCGTAAAAGAAGTCGCCACGAAAACGAACGATAAGGCCGGCGACGGCACTACAACTGCCGTGGTGCTCACGCAGGCAATCGTGCACGAAGGGTTAAAGCGCACGGCGATGGGCGCAAATGCGATGATTGTCCGGCGTGGAATAGAACAAGCCGCAAAAGACGCGGTCGCCGCCTTGAAGGCAATGGCACGTCCGGTAAAGGGTAAGCTTGATATCCGCCAAGTCGCATCTATCTCCGCTGAATCCGAGGAGTTGGGCAAAACGATTGCCGACACGGTGGAGAAGGTGGGCAAGGACGGCGTCGTTACGGTTGAGGAATCACAGTCTTTCGGCATTGAATCTGATTTTGTGGAGGGAATGGAATTTGATAAGGGATACGTTTCTCCGTACATGATAACCAACGCGGAGAGAATGGAAGCCGAAATGAAGGACGCTTCAATCCTGATAACAGACCGCAAGATTTCCACCGTCAAAGACATTCTCCCGCTTCTGGAAAAACTGGCGCAGACAGGAAAGAAAGAACTGTTCATTATTGCTGACGACGTAGACGGCGAGGCGCTTGCGACATTTGTTGTGAACAAGCTGCGCGGAGTGTTCAGTGTGCTTGCGGTAAAAGCTCCGGGCTATGGCGACAGAAAGAAAGAAATTCTTTCGGACATCGCGATAACCGTCGGCGCACAAGTTGTGTCGGAAGACCTCGGAATCAAGATTGAAAACGCGGA
>JAUSHX010000030.1 GCA_030648265.1 bacterium | reverse complement strand
TCCGCTGACTGTGAGAGTTCCGTAGTTCGTCTGATTACCTGTAACCTGCAATGTGCTGGATGCCGCTATTGCGCCTCGCGTTGCAAACGCCCCCGTTAATGCGGTCGTCGTTGCAAATCCGCCGAAGTTCACATTTCCATTGAGCCAAGAAATTCCGCTTGCCGAAATCTGTGTTGTAGATGCGTTCGCGAGCGTGGTTGCGCCCGTGACAGACAATGTACTGCCGGCAGCGACAGCCCCCGTCAATGTTGCGGTGGTGCCCACACTAAGAGCACCGCCTGTCGTAATATCCGTACTAATAGTGGTTGTCGCCTGAACTATAGAAACAACTAGAAAGAAAGCTATCGTGGCCGCGATTGTCACGGGCACTATCCCCTCCTTCCTAAACATAGAAATCACTTTCATATTGTTCGTCTTAATTAATTACTAACTTGATAATAAAAACGCTAATAAAGAACGCTTTCTCAATTACATATTCTACGCACTTTTATGACGCGCTAGTCGCACGCCAATTGGAACCATTGTACACCCACGCTTTCTGCAACAATGACTGCGGTGCACAACAATTGTGGATAACTCCCGCACAGTCTTGTGCATAACTTTATGCAACAAATCAGGATTTCTTCAACTTAATTTACCGAGGACCGTCCTCCGTTACCGAGGACGGTCCTCGGTAATCACACCGTCATCGGTGTGGAGTATGCGACCCTTTGAAAAGTCGCTAAGCATTTCTTCCAAATCATTCTGCTCCTTCAAGAAATCCGGCGCATCATCATAAGCGAGAATCGCCCGCTCCGGTCGCTCGCCGACACAATAGTCAAAGTAACTTCCGTATCGGTAGTCGGCAAGAAATTTCCGCACCCTTTTCTCATTGCGAATAGTTCCTTCTTTCCAGTCTGGCTCAATGAGCTCTACGGGATTAAGATGCACATACGAGAAGATGTATCTAAAATATGGCTCCGAGTTAATGTGACTGCTTTTGAACCGTCCTTGGAACAGAACGCCGCTGTGTTCGTACTTGATATTGAAATACATAGAGTATCCAGTCGCAAGCTTGCGCATAAACTTGGTGATGCCCTCATCTTTTATCTGCTTCAACACCAAATGGAAATGATTCGGCATGAGCACGTAGGCGAGCACATCAACCAACTTTTGAGTCGGCGCGGCCTCTTTTTCTTGTTTGAAAATCCCTACCGAGGACGGTCCTCGGTATGTTATCGGCTCTTTGCTATTGGCCAGACACAGAAGTCCCATGAAGCGCTCGTAGTCTCTCGGCGTAGTATATATGCGTTGCTTACCCGCGCCCCTGTTGTAAACGTGATATGTTTCGTCTGAAATCAGTGGTACTCGTCTTAGCATATCGCCATTCTATCACCAAGGACCGTCCTTGGTATGCCGAGGTCCTTGCTTTGTTACGAATGGCTAAATTTGTTCAACTCTATAATAAGTTCTTTCAACGGAAGACCCGCTACATTGTCGTAATCTCCCTTGATGCCCTTTATTAACTCTGAACCGCCTCCTTGGATCGCATAACCGCCTGCTGCATTGAGAGACTCGCCGCTTTGCACATATTCGCGTATTTCGCGTGATGAAAGCTTTCTGAATGTCACTTTTGTTGTCACGACCCTTGTGATATGTCTGCCAGTTTTGGAATCCACAATCGCAAACCCGGTTAAAAGCGAGTGTGTCGTGCCACTTAACGATTTGAGCATCGCGGAGGCACGAACACGGGTCTTTGGTTTTCCAAGTATTTTCCCATTGAATACGACAAAAGTGTCTGCGCCTATAACAATCGCATTTTGATGCCTACTCGCCACAGCGAGCGCTTTTCCAAGAGCCAATTTTCTTGCAAGAGCCGGCGGGGAAAGTTTGAGGTTCATATTTTCTTTGTACCCGCTTTTCTCAACGGTAAACGATATCCCCGCATCTTTTAAAATCTTGCGCCGCCATGGAGACTCCGAAGCCAATATAATTTTCCGCATACTTATACACATGAACGCAGTATTGCAAAAATCCTGCTATGTTGCTACGATGCTCGCACACCCCCAATATTTGTATCAAGAGTACGGCGAGAGTTCTGGCTCAATGATCCGTCGACAGCACTGAGGAAGCAAAAACGCCTCGTATGTGTGCCCCCTCCAGCCCCTAAGGGAAGATACTTCGCACAAGAATCTCCCATACGGGAGATTGTTTTTATTAGCCACTAGCCATTAGTAACTAGCCACTAGAGAAATAAGAATGCTCCTAGTCGCTATACCCTATACTCTAATCACTATCTTATGTTCCACTTACTTGAGAGATACACAGTAGAAAGCGTAACGTGCGGACACCCTGACAAGGTGTGCGACCAGATTTCCGACGCGATTCTGGACGCAATGCTTGAACAAGACCCCTTTAGCCGCGCCGGTGTTGAAACATTCGGAAGTCACGGCACTTTGATGATTGGCGGCGAAGTAAAAACAAAAGCCAAGGTTGATTTTGAAAAAATAGCGCGCCGCGTTTACAGAGAAATCGGCTACACGGACAAGCTTGAGGTTTTCGTGCGCGTCGCCCAGCAATCCCCCGACATCGCGCTCGGCGTGGACACAGGGGGTGCCGGAGACCAGGGCATCATGTACGGATATGCAACGAACGAGACAAAAGAAATGCTTCCGCTCGGTGTGGTCTTGGTACATGCGCTGGCACGACGTCTTGAGAAGTTGCGCCGCGACAAAACATTGCGGTGGCTGAAGCCGGACGGCAAAACGCAGGTCACCGTTTCAAAAGGCAAGGTTATTACGGCGCTCTGCTCCACACAGCACGCGAAGACCGTCAGTCAGGAAGAAATTAGAAAGGAACTCATCAAGCATCTTTTCACGCCCGTTCTCGGTTCAACGAAAAATATAGAAATTCTTGTCAATCCGACAGGCCGATTCGTACAGGGGGGCTTCATGGCAGATGCAGGACTCACCGGCAGAAAGATTCAGGTAGACACTTACGGAGGTCTCATGCCGCACGGCGGAGGCTGTTTCTCCGGAAAGGAAGCAATGAAAGTTGACCGCTCGGCCGCATATATGTGCCGTTTTGTCGCCAAGAATCTCGTTGCGAATGGCTATGCCAAAAAGGCATTGGTATCGGTGGCCTACGCCATCGGACGCGCCGAACCGGTAATGATAGAAGCGTTTGACGACAAGGGAAAAAATCTGACGCACATCGTCACGAAGAATTTTGATTTCCGCCCGCAGGCAATCATTGAACGCCTGGACTTGCGCCGCCCCATCTTCCGCGAGACGGCCACCTACGGCCACTTCGGTGTCGCCGGCAGGTCGTGGGAAAGGATAATAAAAATCTAGATTCTGGCAGAAATTCTGGCAGTCTGACTGCTAAAAGCAGTCAGACTGCCATCATTCCACGGTAACAGACTTTGCGAGATTCCGCGGGCGGTCAACATTGAGGCCTTTTTCTTTTGCAAAATAGTACGCGAATAGCTGAAGCGGCACGACATTAAGAATCGGCGAGAGCATTTCTATCGTTTGAGGCACATACATGACGTCGTCCACGAGCCTCGCGATTTCCTTGTCGCCTTCGGTCGCAATCGCAATGACCGGACCTTTGCGCGCTTTTATCTCGTGAATGTTGGATATCATTTTCTCGTAGACGCTGTCTTTTGTCGCAATGGCCATCGTGGGAAAATGTTCGTCTATCATGGCAATCGGCCCGTGTTTCATTTCGCCCGCTCCGCACCCTTCGGCATGGATGTATGAAATCTCTTTGAGTTTGATTGCTCCCTCAAAGGCAACCGCGTAATTATATTTGCGCCCGATGTAAAGAAAATCGCGATTTTTGCTATATTTTTTTGCCAGCTTCTCTATCGCACCGCGCTGTTCCAGTATTTTCTCAATTTTTTCCGGAAGCGCCTTGAGCTCGCGCGCGATTTCCTTGCCCTCCTTCTGCGTCATGCCGCGCTGCCGCCCTAAAAATATCGTCAGGAGCGCAAGCGCCGTCATTTGCGAGAGGAACGCTTTCGTTGAGGCAACGCTGATTTCAGGACCTGCGTGATTATAGACTCCTGCATCGGTTTCGCGCGCGATGGTGGAGCCGACGGTATTCACGATGCCGAGCGTGAGAGCCCCGTGCCGCTTCCCTTCGCGCAGAGCTTCCAGCGTGTCCAGTGTCTCGCCCGATTGCGAGATGCCGACGACTGCCGTGCGTTCGTTGATAACCGCTTTCCTGTACCGGAATTCCGAACCTATTTCAACTTCAACGGGAATCCGCGCGTGCTCTTCAAGCATGTACTCGCCGACCATTCCCGCGTACGACGCGGTGCCGCACGCTACCATGATGATGCGGTCAACCTTCTCAAGCTGTTTTGTGACGCCCTCAAGCCCGCCGAGTTTGGCGAGGCCTTTCTCCTCTATCAACCGCCCGCGGAGCGTGTTGCGCACAACCTCCGGCCCTTCCATGATTTCTTTCAGCATAAAATGTTCGTAACCGCCCTTCTGCGCTTCTTCCGCGCTCCAGTCTATTTCTGTAGCCTTGCGCTTAACTTTTGTCGCGTCCAGTCTGAAGATGCGATGACTCTCCGGCGTGATAACGGCGACTTCCCCGTCTTCCAAAAATACCACTTTGCGCGTATGCGGGAGAATTGGGGAAGGGTCCGACGCAATGAAGTGTTCGCCGTCGCCCAATCCCAAAACGATAGGAGAGCCCATTCGAGCGGCGATAATCCTGTCGGGCTCTTTTTTGTACTGCAGAGCAATGCCATAGGTGCCGCGCACTTCATTCAGGGCCGCAAGCGCGGCTTTCTCAAAATTTCGGCCCGAGGCCGATCCGCCTTGGGCGGACAACTTCTCCTCAACCAGATGCGCTAACACCTCGGTATCGGAATCTGATTTAAACGTATGTCCCGCCTTTGAGAGCTTTTCTTTGAGCTCCTTGAAGTTCTCAATGATGCCGTTGTGCACGACCCAGATTTCGCCCCCGCAGTCCGAATGAGGGTGTGCATTTTTCGCCGTAGGTTCGCCGTGCGTGGCCCAGCGCAAATGGGCAATCCCGCTCTTGCCTTTGAAATCCTTTGGTATCTTCTTTCGAAGTTCCGCCACTGCTCCTGGAGTCTTTACACTGCCGCTCTCGGGCATATAAATTCCCGCGGAGTCGTAGCCGCGGTATTCCAAGGAAAGAAGGCCGTTTAAAAGGATTCCGCCGGCGTCCTTCCCCTTCTTCCCCGTGTAAGCGAAAATACCGCACATACCCGCAATCTATCACATTTGCGCAGAAAACTTAACAAAACCCGATGGCATCAACTTGGCGGTCAACTTGGGGGTTTCACCCCCAAGTTGATGTTGGGGCGAGAATGATATCGGCAATATCCGCACGAAACGCATCTATCGTGCTTCTATCCTTGGGGCGCGCAGGATAGGTGCGATTGGATAGTATGACGAGCGCCACGCCCTTTTCTATATCACACACGCAACTGGTCCCTGTAAAGCCCGTTTTCCCGAATGTGTGCGCACCGGCATATGTACCCATGAACGGCTGATTGAGCTCCCAGCCGAGGCCGGTGCTTTCGGCTAATTCAGGTATTTGATTTGTAGACATTTCTCTGATTATTTCAGGCGAAAGATAACGCCTGCCCTTGAATTCGCCCTCATGCAAAAGCATTTCCATAAAATTCAGTATGTCCGGCACTGTTGAAAAGAGACCTGCGTGCCCGACGACTCTTCCGGCTTTCGCAAAAACGCGCGCGCTCTCATCATGGACAATTCCGCGAACCTCTTCATGCTTCCCAATCTCTGTGGGCACAATAGTGCGATATATTGCACTATTGTGCCGTGGGAAAAATGTCGTGTTATCCATTTTCAGTGAGTCGAAGAAATATTCTTGCGCCAATTTGTCCAGCGTGTTTCCCCCAACCATTTCAACAACGAGCCCAAGAAACAACGCCGGCACATTAGAGTATGCAAAAACGGTCCCCGGCTTATTGCGGCTAGCGAGGAGCGAAGTGGGGGCTTGCTCACACTTCGTCCGAGTGAAGACGCAACACAGATTCTTCGGTGTTTGCTCCGAGGAATCTTTATGGGCTAATTCGTGCGAATATGCCGATAAAAGAATCTCGGCAGGCGTTCTATCTTTCAGTAAAGAAAGTTGCGGGCCGCCCACGGTGTAGGTCAGCAGGTGCTTAATTGTTACCATCTCGCGATATGAGGAGCGGTATTCCGGAACATAGTCAATGAGTTTATCGGCTAGCTTTAGCTGTCCCTTGTCTATGAACATGAGAGCGAGCGACGTCGTGGGAATAGATTTTGTTATTGACGCGATGTCGTAAATTGAATCCGCTTCAACGGCTGGAGAATCCTCGTACGTAAAATGTCCGAACGGTAGAATTTCCCGCAGGCCGCTTTTTTTC
Organism: bacterium; assembly: GCA_030648265.1. Classification (GTDB taxonomy): domain Bacteria; phylum Patescibacteriota; class Minisyncoccia; order Phycocordibacterales; family UBA2100; genus UBA10103. Next base: position 40,440 of record JAUSHX010000030.1, on the reverse strand, counting down.
ACAACCCCGATTACACATCCGGGAAATACCCTCTCTCTGACAGCCCGCTCTACCAGTGACGTAATATCTAACACACCTGATGCCAAGGTCCTATAATCGCTTTTTCATTGACCAGAATCTTCATGAGGGTGTCTATAACCAACCACGACGCAAGAATAATAACAAGGCCGATAAGTACATTAGAGAAAATGTTTTTCGCCTTTGTTATCTCTCCGTGATTGGCAATATTTGTTACATAGATAATTCCCGCATACGCAAAAAGTATCGCAGAAAGAAATACCGCAATGTAGATAGCAGTGTTCAGAACATTCTGCGCGGTTTTTGCGATATCGCAGACCGTACACGCCGCCTGTGTTTTGCCGTCAACGGTAGTGCCTGGGAGAGCACCGCTGCAGTTAACGATGGGGCCCGGTACAGCGCCAAACACCAGCGTCGGAGCAATCACAATAATAGCCAACGCAACAACCGCAAGATTTCTAGCGTATCTGACCGTCATAAAAAATAGTGTATCACATTGACCCTAACAGTGTCTGCTCCGTTCAAAGTGCTGGGGAGAGGACTCGAACCTCCAATGGATTGCTCCACGTGGTCCTAAGCCACGCGCGTTACTCCCGAAACTGTTTGCGAGCGTAGCGAGTATTACAGTTTCGTTGATCCCGTTATACAGAGGGCGACTGATCAAAACACCGTTGTGGGTAGGGCGAGACTCGAACTCGCACCCCTTTCGGGACTAGCTCCTAAGGCTAGCGCGGCTACCAATTACGCCACCTACCCTTGATGGTTGATTATACACTCGCAAACAAACGGGATCGCGAAACATATTGTCGCGCTTCGCGCTCTGTATGTTTCGGGACAATTTCGCCACCCCAGCACTTTGAACAGAACTCGTATACCAACCTGTCCAGTAGTCAGCTTTGCTGTACTACTGGAATTCCCGCTTTGCCCTTCGTAGCTTTAGCGGAGGAGGGCCACCTACCCATATAGGCGCTTTTTCTGCACCTTTGTCCGCCCGCCTGGATTCGAACCAGGGACCTTTCGCTTAAGAGGCGATCGCTCTAACCAGCTGAGCTACGGGCGGATGGAAACACACTAATTAAAGAATACAACACAAGCCACAAACCACAATATTCCGGATCAGCTGAGTCCCGATGCTTTAATCGGGACCCCGACTGACAACGTCGTGGCTACGGGCGGAAAGCTAAGCGGGATGGACCCACTTTCAGAGAATGTAACAGGAGTGGGGCTTGTTCGCAATGAAAACTTGGAAACAGACTCTATTTAGAAATCCCGTCAAACAATTCGGAGGCTTTGACTTTTGCCACGAAGAAAATATAAAAGATTTCCAAAAGACCGATGGTATTAATGACCAAGAGAGCAACGAACCACCACTTTTCTCCGCGCTTTGCCGAATGCCACAGCGCAATTCCCTTCCAAAATACTGACCACACAACGAACAAAATAATCGAGGGAAAAACATACGAAAGAAAGCTCATGTCAAAACCGTACCCAGGACTCATAAAATTGAAGTAGTTCATCCCGTTAGAAATAGGACGCGGAAACATAATAACGTTTCGCGTCTATTTTATTAAAATTAATAATACTGACCATCATGAAATATACCTGAACCCGTCGTCCGCGATTTCTAACGGGATTCATATGCGCACAGTATAACTCTTTATAAGGACATGACAATTAGTATCCTGTGACCTCACGGAGAATCGAACTCCGATTTAAAGCTTGAGAAGCTTTCGTCCTAACCGTTAGACGATGAGGCCGTCTACAGGTGCTTACCACGAACGGTAAGCCCGTCTCTGCAGGTGCCTATCATTTACCGATGGGCCTGCCTACACGCGAGATAATACCGAAAAAACCAAAGTTATTCCACTATCCACCTCTTTTACTTTCTAAATCCCAACCTCCATACCTTCGCACTTTTTTACATACTCTCATATTCTTAAGAATACGAGAATACTCTTTATCGCTACAAAATTCTCGTATTTCTTAAGAATTTGAGAATGTATTTATGAAAGAAACAAACTGCCGGCCGTACGGCGTTAGGTTGTGTTCAACAGACAGTCCAGCATAGTTCTTCTCTATCAGCCCCGCTAGCATAAGACGTCGCGTGTGCTCGGATATGGTCTTCATGTTCCCTTTGACGGCATCGGCTATGTCGTTGAGCGTGATGCCCGAATTATCTGCGACAAGAAGCAGTATTTGTATTCGCCAATGATTGGAGATGCCCTTAAAATGCCGTTCCAGCTTTTTCGGTCCCTTTTTCTTTTTCGTGCTCTCTTCACTCATCACCCACATACTCTCATATTCTTAAGAATACGAGAATACTCTGGATGTGGATAAGCACCAAGCACCTTCCCCACCGATCAACGATCCGGCGGGATGTTGTAATAATTTATCAGGAACTTGGTGATTTCAAGGAACGGCTTCGCCAGCGTGTGCGAGGCATACGCCTCTTTCTGCGGTTCAACCGCAAAAAGAAATACGATGAATTTGGGGTCGTGCGACGGGAAGTACCCAAAAAACGAGTGCAGGAACCTGTCGCCATAGTACCCTCCTCCGCCCGGAATGGCGATTTGAGCGGTTCCCGTTTTCGCGGCGATAGAATAGTGCTCCTGTTTCAAAATTCCCCCCAATAGCGCCTTGTCATATACGGTCGTAAGCATTGTTGACATGGTTTCGGCAGTTTCTGGCTTGAGAATTTGCTTCTGATCCGCTAGCGCCACTTTTCTGACTATCCCGGTTTTATGACGCACCCCTGTGACAACGTGCGGCTCCGGTAAACGGCCGCCGTTTGCGAGCACGGCAAGCGCGCGCACCATCTCTATCGGCGTTACCGCAATTCCCTGCCCGAATGAAGCGGATGCATAGTCCACATCAGCACCTTTATCAATTGCGCCAACATGGCCGACAGCTTCGTTAGGAAGATCTACTCCGGTTTCCTCTCCAAGACCGTACGCATGCACATACTTTGCAAACACATCGTGCCCCATTGTATCTACCGCAAACACTGCGCCCGTATTTAAGGATTCATTCAATACGGTCTGCATGTTTACAACCCCGCGCCCCTTGAAGTCAAAGTTTGATATCTTTTTCCCGCTTTTCATGACGAATCCCTGGTCATCGTACGTCGTGTCCGGGGTTATCGCCCCGGTGTCCAGAGCCGCAGAGAGCGTTAAGGGTTTCATGATGGAGCCCATTTCGTAAATATTATCCACCAGAGGATTTCCGAAAACGGACGGATTTGATACGGCGCCATACGTATTAGGATTGAAACCAGGGCGTGCCGCTAACGCGATTATTTCACCGGTCCGCGGATTCATAATGATACCTCCCGCGATTTTCGGCTCGTACGCATTCATAACGGAGTCAAGAGTCTCTTCTAGCCGTTGTTCAACAATAGGCTCTATTGAGGTCACAATATCCCCCTCCTCTTTCCTCGGGTCGCTAGCGAGGAGAGTGCCAACATTGGTAAATATCTCCGCGAATGGATTGACGTATAGGCCGGACACGGTCTTCGTCAGGGTATCGTTCCAATAACGCTCAAGGCCGTACACGCCGACTTTCTGGCTTCCCTGAAACCCCACAAAACCTATCGTGTGAGCGGCAAGCGCTCCGGCAGGGTACAATCGCCACTTATCTTGCGCGAGCAAGACTCCAGGTATGCGCAGGTTCCGAATCAATGCCGCATCTTTATCCATAACGCGGAACGCCACTTCCTCGTACGGATCGTCCGCCTTTGCCGCACTCTCATAGAACTTTACTTTGTCTAGAGCGATAACACCGCTCAATTTCGCGTATATGCTGTCGGCGCTTTCAATTGTCTTCGGCTGGATAGCGACAATCCAGCCCGTTTGCATGACAGCCGCCACGACGAGGCCATTATCTTTCTTTTGAAAGAATATATCGCCGCGATCGTTCATTTCGGACGACGGTGCCACGTATTGTCCGAGAGCATCGCGCTCGTACGCTTCGCCGTTCACAATTTGAACAAAATATAAACGAACAACGAGCAAAAGCGCGCCCAGAATAAACAAAAAAGAAAGCAGGCGAGCGCGGCGCGCGAATCTAGATTTCATTATGAGCAACGTTTGCCTGTCCGACAGTGCCAGGGCGGTAGACGTACGCCGTTTTTGCAACCGGTGCGAGACCGAGCGAAAGTCCCGCTTCAGGCACCACTTTTTGCGAAGCTGCAAAATACTCGCGCTCGAAATTCCCTATGGTCGCTCCAACCTGCGCCGCTTGTGAAAGCGCGTCCTTGCGTGCAATGACATTGAGCGCAGACGAGCCGACAAGATAAATGTATGCAAATGTAAGGGCGAACAAGGCTATAAAAAACGTCTTGAGTGCGACGCCCTCAAGCGGGTGTTCGGCATTCAACGCGAACGTCCCGCGTGAAGCGGGAAACTGCAATTGTGCCTGAAATATTGACGGTTTATGTATTTTTGTTCTTCCCATGTGATTTTTATCTACTGTGTTGAAAAGTTTTTTCTATGACGCGCAATTTTGCACTGCGAGACCGAGGATTGGCTTTGATTTCTTCCGCGCTTACCCTAATCGGCGAACGAGTGATTCTTTTTCCGGAACCTTCCTGCTCCCATTTCACAAACAGGCGCTTAACTTCCCTGTCCTCTATGCTGTGAAAGGTGATGACGGCAATGCGTCCTCTCTCCGCAAGATTTCTCCACGCGCCTGTGAGACCCTCTTTGAGAGCGCCGAGTTCATCGTTGACGGCGATGCGCAGTGCTTGAAAAGTGCGCGTTGCTGGATGAATCCGGCCATGACGATATGCGGGAGGCACCGCGCTGCGAATAATTTCCGCGAGCTGCAACGAGGTGGTTATCGGAGATTTCGCCCGTGATTCAACGATTCTCTTTGCAATCCTTCTTGAGTAGCGCTCCTCCCCCCATCCGAAAATAATGTCCGCGATGCTTTCTTCCGCCCACTCGTTTACAATCGTTGCCGCAGTGAGAGTGCCTTCGCTTGCGCTTCCGGAATACGTCATGGAGAGCGGTTCGTCCTTCAAGAATGAAAATCCCCGTCCGGCTTCCAATTGATATCCGCTCCATCCGAGATCAAACAGTGCTTTGTCAATTTGTTTGACATTGAGCTTTGCGAGTTCGGACGAGAGATTGCGGAAATTTGCCGTGACCAGATGGATTTTCGGTTTTGAGAAACCCTTGAGTGCAATACGAGTTCTCTTTATTGCATCTTGGTCCAGGTCCAGACCGATAAGCATTCCTTTCCTTCCCAACGCTTCCGCGATTGCCCTGGCATGGCCTCCTCCGCCTAATGTCGCGTCAACGGCAATGTCTCCGGATTTAATGCCGAGTTGTTCTATCGCTTCATGTAAAAGAACAGTTACGTGTCCGGTGGTTTTCAGACCGGAGTTGCGATGTCCATCTTTTGATGACACGGAGTTGCCGGAGGATATAACGAATCGCGTGCGCATGACCATTATTTTTCCTCCAGCAACTTCATGTCATCAGTGGTTAGTAGTTCACAACGCTCCTATCTCGCCCAACTTCTCCGCCATAGCATCGGCTTGTTTTTCAATACGCGCCTTGTAGTTTTTCCATTGCCCCGCGTCCCAGATTTCGACCCTATCGGAGACTCCCGCAAAAACGACCGAGCGCTTGAGGCCTGCAAATTGTTTCTGGTGGTCCGGTATCAAAATGCGCCCCGCGCCATCGGGTTCCACCTCAACTGCGCCGGAAAGTAGAAAACGATTGAACCCGCGCGTGTCGGCTTGTGCGAATGAGAGCGCCTGCAATTTCTCTGCCACTTTCTTCCACGCGTCTTCCGCAAAAAGAAAAAGACACGCGTCAAGACCGCGTGTAATTACCATCTTTTTACCCAGCGCTTTTGCAAACGGCTTAGGCAAAGTGACGCGTTTTTTCTCGTCCAGTGTGTGTTCGTATTCACCAATCAACATAAAAATAATTCCTAAACAGGATTACTAGCGGGAGTGGGGACTAGCCCACTTTCTCCCACTACCTTGCGATTATATACCATTTTCTCCCACTGCAAACCAGTTATCCCCAATTGAGCAAGTTGGTAGCTTGTAGCAAGTGGCCTGTAGAAAACAGCGGTAATCAAAGAGTTTTATGGTAATATTTGTTAATCATGCCGATATTCAAAACAGCGACGATGGAAACACTAGCTGAAATTAGCGAGGAAATGCGGATGCGAAAGACTGCACATCTAATACTCCTGTTTTCAATGGGTTCGCAGTTTGACCACCTTATCGTCCAGCAACTAGCGCGCTTAGGAGTTTATTGCCTCGTTGCCGACCCTGCTTCGGTACGAGTGGAAGATGTGCAGAAATTAAAACCGGCGGGCATCATAGTTTCGGGCGGGCCTGCTTCCGTACACGACGAGCCGCCACCTTTTGATGAAAAGATATTTGATTTGGGCATTCCAGTTCTCGGAGTTTGTCTCGGATTTCAGATGTGGGCGAAGCATGTTGGGGCAAAAGTTACTCCGCATGAGAAACGCGAGTTCGGCACGCACACTTTGAAAATATTATCCGCTGACGATTTGTTTGAGGGAGTTTCAAATGGGACAAAAGTTTTGCAAACACATGGCGATTCCATAGAACCGGATTCCATAATTACGATTCTCGGCTCCACCGAGAATGCTCCCGTCGCCGCAGGCAGATACAAGCATCTTTGGGGAGTACAGTTCCACCCTGAAGTAACGGAAACCGATAAGGGTGCGCATATGTATGAAAATTTCTGTTTCAAAATTTGTGGAATTACCGACCGCTTCCCCGCACACAACGTTTCCAAAGAAAAGATAGAGAACTTACAAAAACAGATTGCAGGGAAGTCCGCCGAAGGCGGATCCGCCTCCGGCGGAAAAGTTCTCATTGCCCTTTCGGGCGGTTCAGATTCGTCTGTCGTGGCGTATCTTCTTAAAGAAGCGATGCATCCCCAAGGTGAGACCTTAAAGAGTCGCTCCCAAGGTCTCACCTTAAGAGGGATTTACATACGCGGAATAGACAGGCCGGACGACGAGGCGTATGTAAAGAATTATTTTGGCAAACAGGATTGGATTTCAGTTGAAATTGCAGATGCGACTAAGGAATTTCTTGCTGCACTCAAAGGCAAAATGAGTATGCAGGAAAAGCGCGTGGCAATGCGAGATGTGTATCGCGAGGTGTTGGAAGAAAAGATAAAGGAATTTGGCGCTGACTTTATTGCACAAGGCACACTCTATACCGACCTGCGCGAAAGCGGGCTGGGAAACGCGACGGGTGCCCGCGTGGCGGAAATTAAAGTGCATCACAATACGGGAATCAAATTCTCCGTTCCGGAACTTACACCGCTCTCTGATTGCGTGAAAGATTCCGCGCGCGGAATCGGACGAGATATCGGCGTCCCTGAAGATTTGCTCGTGCGCCATCCCTTCCCCGGCCCCGGGCTCGTCGTCCGCATTGAAGGAGAGATTACAGCCGAAAGATTAAAAATTGCCCGCGCAATAGACGGAATCTATATAGAAGAATTACGAGTAGCAGATTTATACAAAACGGTCTGGCAAGCTGGTGCAACGCTCACACGCTCGGAACATACTGTCTCCAAGGGCGATGATGCGGGCACAGGATATGTCGTAGCGCTGTGGGCCGTCTGGAGCGTTAACGGCTTCACTGCACGCTTTGCCCAGCTTCCGTATGATTTCCTGGACCGTGTGTCCCGCCGAATCACGAACGAAGTCCGCGAAGTCGGTTCTGTCGTGTACCGCATCTCCGACAAGCCTCCGGCTACGATTGAATGGGGGTGATTAACGGACTTTGTGCGCCATGTCCGCTCGTATTTTCTCAGCGCTTTTTTTGTACACATCATCAAACACTATATCGAGCTTCTCGCAAATTCCTGCACAATTATTCGCAATGAGGCGGGCGCCTTCCAAATACTCGAGACGCATTTCGGGACTCCAACCGACAGGCGGGTCAAATCCGACAAGACGAGAATTTACTGTCTGGTCCGCAAGCTTTATCTTCTTTACACTGTCGCTTTTTGAAACAACACGGTCTGCTTGCCACTTTTTACGTATTCGGTTCGGATATCCCTCGAAACTCGGTGGGTCAGTAAGACCATCCACCATGTCGGCAATGCTGTCTCCAAATTCCTGCCGTATTTGCTCAATGGTGACTTTTGTATCTTCTACAACATCATGAAGCCATGCCGCCGCAATCTCTTCAACACCTCCTCCAATCCCTTCAACAATCTCAACAACTCTCGCTGGATGCATAATGAATGGGTCCTTCCCAACATTTTTAAGTATCTGACCATCATGTGCCTTTGCAGCAAACGTTTTGGCTTTTTCAGTAATATGCGTATCTGTTTTCATAAATTTGATGAACCAGAGTCAGTATATTCCGCTACAATATATTCTCCAACTATATGCTTATTCGCGCGAATAAGCATATAGTTTATTTTAATGCTTTAGATAGGGCGCAATTAAACTATTCAGGTTGTCTTTAAGTTTCTGCGTATGGCCGGATACACGGGCATATTCCATCGCTCGCATGAGAAGAAGTCCTTCCTCATACGCCTCCGGACGGTGGGTGGAGCGCATTGCACCAAGAGTCTTCCTGGCGCGCACTAGAGAAGATTCGTATCGCTGATTATCTTGAGATTCCGAAGCCAGAATACAACGCATTACATCAGCTCCAAGGTTAGCAAAATAATAACGTGCGTCTTTTTTCATGTGTGGACCCGAGGGGTTACGATCCCCTTGCCTCGTGCATGCCATGCACGCGCTCTACCAATTGAGCTACGGGCCCCCGCTTTCATTGTATATCAGTATATCTTCATATTTTCAATACATATCGTATAGTATCTAGTATCCATGACACCCCTCCCGTAGTTCAACGGATAGAATACGAGCTTCCGAAGCTTGCGATGTAGGTTCGATTCCTGCCGGGAGGACAAATGAAATAATGTGCAGACAGGGTAACTAAGATTCTACTATAGGCTAATTCGCCCGAATATGCCCATAGTGGCGCACAGTAATCGCATCAACAACCGATTTACAAGAGTTTCGTTACATTCGTAGCAACTGGGTGCTTACGCGGAGATATACTGTGCCACATAGTTAAGCCCTCCTGTTCTTTCTCCAGAATTCCCACGCCGGTTAGTACGCCAAGATGTCGTGAGGTCGCTTTAAATGAAAGCCCGATCTCGCTAGCAATATCTCCTACTGACGATTTGCCGATGCGTTTTAGATATTTCAGAATTGCAAGCCGACGTTTGTTGGCAAGGGCTTTCAGATTTCGTTCCAACTCGTTCATACGAGTATCATATCATTGTATCTATCTGCCCGCCCGCTATTCCTTATGCGCTAATTCGGCCGAATATGCGCATAATAAAACATAATGAAACACGGTAACGGCGTAATAAAGAATGGGCGACCGACAAAGTGTGCTATTCTGCCTCAAACAATGCGCTCAATGATTCCCCGCTGGTGATTCTTTGGATTGCGTCGCCAAAAATACCGCCGACAGATACGACTTCAATTTTAGGAGACAGGGTGCGGTCGGCCGAGATAGTGTCTGTGATGAATATTTTCTTTATCGGCGAGCGGTCTATCACTGAAAGCGCCTGACCGCTTAGCACTCCGTGCGTGGCCGCGGCATACACTTCCCTCGCTCCGTTTTCCACGAGCAAGTTCGCGGCAGTCACCAACGTGCCGCACGTGTCAATCATGTCGTCAACGATGAGCGCGACTTTTCCTTTCACGTCCCCTATCAATTTCATTCTCGCCACTTGATTAGGAATGTCCCGCTCTTTGTGGATGATGGCCAAGTCGGCTGACTTCATCAGGCGCTTTGCATACGATTGCGCACGCACAACTCCGCCCGCATCCGGCGAGACGACCACCAAATCATCTAGAGCATCTTTTCCGCCGGAGGCGGATCCGCCTCCGGCGGAGAAATATTTCTTGAAGTGCGAAATGAATACCGGCCTCGCGTACAGATAATCCACATTGGCCGTCCGAAAAAATCCGCCGATGGCGTCATCGTGTAGGTCCATCGTGAGAACGTGACTGGTACCGACAGATTCAAGCATCGTTGCGAATACGCGGGCAGATATCGGCTCGCGAGGCCTGTCCTTGCGGTCTTGCCGTGCGTAGCCGAAATAAGGAATGACCGCCGTTATCTCATGCGCGGAAGCGCCGCGCGCCGCGTCAACCGCAAGAAAAAGCCGCGTCCAGTTGTCGGATGGAGGATTGGTTGATTGGATAAGAAAGATGCTTTTCCCGCGAAGATTCTCCTGAAATTGCACGTACTGTTCCCCGTCCGAGAATGTCTTGCACTGAATCTTGCCAAGCGGAATACCAAGACGCTCGGAAATTTTCTTAGAGAGCCCGTCGTTGCTTCCTAAGCTGAATATTCGGTAGTCCATAGAAATAGCGATTAGGGTATGGCTTTTAGGTTACCATAAAAGTATAATCTTTTCACGCACCTTTAGCCACGACGTTACAGTCGTGGCTCCGACCAAAGCGTCGGGGCTCAGTGTTAGAGGATGTGAGAAGCACCTTTAGCTCAGTGGTAGAGCGTTCCGTTCACATCGGAAAGGCCGTAAGTTCGATCCTTACAAGGTGCACAAGGGATTGCTCCGCAGTCCCTTAAGTATGAGCGGGCTGTAGTATACCGGTAGTACGCATCCTTCGGGAGGATGTAGACCGAGTTCAATTCTCGGCAGCCCGACAAAATAAATAGACAGGCAAAATCGCAAGATAGTAAGTAAGAATCTCTGTACCAATAGTATGCGACCGCATCACTTTGGTACACTATCTATAATTCGCGTGGCGAGGAAAATTACTTTTGTGAATGCCGACACTATGGTACAAATCAATACACGCGGACAGAATATAGGAAGATTGTTCCGCGACACCTTTAGTTACGGGCTGTCGTATACCAGTAGTACGCATCCATGGGGTGGATGTTGACCGGGTGCAATTCCCGGCAGCCCGACAAGAATGAAAAGTAGACTATGTGGGATTACTGATATATTCTAGTGAAGCTCTAAGGCTAAAACAAAATACTGCGTATTTTGTTCGCCCGATCAAAACTCTGAGAGTTTTGATTTAGGGGGCCCATAGTAAAGTGGTATTACGCGGCATTCGCATTGCCGAGGCGGGAGTCCGATTCTCCCTGGGTCCACAAACAAAAAACCGGCAATCAATTGTCGGTTTTTTGTTTGTGAAAAGCTACGATGACTACTTAATGTTAACAATCTTATACTTCTGCGCGCCCTTCGGGGTTTCAAACGAGAAGATTTCCCCTTTTCTCTTTTCCATCAGAGCGGAGCCGAGCGGCGAGAGGTGCGAGATTTTATGGTCCTGCATGTTCGCCTCGGCGGAACCAACAATCTCATACGTGTGCTCCTCTTTCTCGCCCTGTTTCTGAATTGTCACGAAATTGCCCAAAGAAACTATATTTCCCTTAGGATGCTCTATTATGCGTGCGCGCGATAAGCTTTCCTCTATGCCGCGGATGCGGTCTTCGGTAGCCGCCTGCATGTTACGCGCTTCCTCGTACTCGGCGTTCTCCGACAAATCGCCAAGAGAACGGGCATATTCCAACTGCTCGGCAATCTCGCGCCTGCGAACCGTTTTTAAATGCTCAAGCTCTTTTGTGAACTCATCAAACTTCTCTTTGCTCAAATAATTTGTTTCGTCAGTCATATGTTGTGCGCAGTATTATACAGTTTGCGCTTGCAAGGGCAAGGCGCAAATAGGTTATAGATTCCGGGTTATAGGTTTTAGTGAAAGAAAAATCTGGATTTGCTATCACCTATACCCTATTCCCTATTCCCTATCACCTAGTTTACGTACTCTGGCTTGTGAGCGATGAGCCACTGAAAAAATGGAAGCATCGCCGGCGCGGCACCGGAAAGCGTTCCAGCCGGAGCTTTTTCCAAAACCGTGGCATAGGCATAGCGCGGATTTTCTGCAGGCCAAAAACCGATGGACCATGAGTTCATTGATTCGTTATTGACTCCTGTCTGTGCTGTTCCCGTCTTTGCCGCTAAGTGAATCCCTCTGATGTTGAAGAACTTGACCGTAGCATCTTTGCGGGTTGATACGACTGCCAGACGCATCCCCTCGCGTACAACCTGCAAATCCGCATCCTGAATGCCGACGTTGAGATACGCGGTAGTGGAACTTGCCTCCCCTGCCTGCGACAATAATTGCGGTGTTAAAAGCCGCCCGCCGTTTGCGATGGCGGAAGTAAATCTGACGGCCTGCAGAGGGGTTATCTGAAACCCGTACTGTCCGATGGCGGTGTGGTAGGTATCTCCGATACGCCACGGGTCATCCTTCCCGAAGACCTGTTCTTTCCACGCAGGCGTCGGAATAACGCCGGAGACTTCTCCAAGAAGCGCGATGCCTGTTGAGGTGCCGAGTCCGAATCTCCGCGCATATTCATCCAGACGACTGATGCCGAGCCCCCGCTGTCCGCCGTAACCCCCGCCGATAGTATAAAAATACTCGTCCGACGAAACCGCAAGCGCCGTGCGCATGTCCACCAATCCATGCACCGTCCAGTCACGAAACACCGAAGGATGCTCGGGGTCGTAAGGATTTGGAATTTTTATCGCGCCCGTTGAGAGGATTTGTTTGTCCGGACTGATTATGCCTTCCTTGAGTGCCCCGGCGGCAAAAATCGGCTTCACTATGGAACCGGGCGTGTATGCGCCGGCAACTGCCCTGTTCAACATCGGCGTACGCGGATTGTTGATCGCCTCCCGGACAGCGCGCACGTCCCCATCAGTGAACGCTGCGTGGTTGTATTCCGGAAAGCTCGCGAGCGCGAGAATCTCTCCCGTGCGCACATCCATGATAACCGACGCGCCTCCTTCAAACCCGTTGGCAATCGCGTGCGCCGAAAGGATTTTATAGAGCTGGCTCTCCACTTCCGCGTCTATGGAGAGCGTTACGTCGGAACCGTTCCGCGGCGGCGAGACAAGATTTTCCCGTACCACCCTATTGTGCGCATCAATCTCCCGCATGGTACTGCCGTTCTCTCCCTTAAGAAGCACGTCAAGAGATAGCTCTACGCCGGAAATACCCGCATACTCTTCGCGCCACCACGTCCCTCCTGCGTCCGCCTTGGGATAACGTACGAAACCGATGAGATGCGAAAGACCAGGCAGAGGGCTGTATTTGCGGAGCGCGAATACCGACGATGTGGCAAAGTCTATCGCGACATCCGCGCGGACTGCCGGAGGAGATTCGTTCCACGCGAGTTCGCGCCCCGTTCTATCGTAGATAATTCCCCGCGTCGCAAATATGAGCGAGCGGTCAAGACGATTATCGCGTGAGATGTTCGCAAAGTCCGTCCCGTGCGAAATCTGCAAATTGTACGAACGAACAGAGAAAACCGACGCCAATAGTAAGAACGCAACACCTATGCTCCAAATCGCGCGGGGAGATACAGGGTGTTCAACCCTGCCCTCAAACTGCCGTTCATTGTGGCTTGGAAGATTGGAAGAATCCAGAAATATCTCATCGGGGTCAATCTCGTGTATCCGCCGTGCGCGCATTCTGAACAACCTCATTTTGCTACTATATCATCATGAGAAAAGAAACTCCTTGCGCAGCGGTTCAAGCCCCCACACGAGAATAACAGCCGTAATAGTGAAAATCGGCATCGGAGAAAAAAGTTCCGACATCCAGAGAAAATCCATCAGAAGCCCGATGAAGAGAACTTCCCATGCGGGATACCGGAACGCTAAAAGACCCATGCAAATAATAGTTACCCACGGCGGTGCGAAAATCGCCGCAAAGCTCCCGACGATGACCAGTGTTGGACGAAATATGCGAGACATATAATGTTCCAATCTACAAATTTATTCCAATCTACAAATAACTACGAATGCGCAGTGTTGAATATTTGTAGCCATTTGTAGTATTCGTATCATTTGTAAATTGGTACTTCATTGTTTTACTATATAAACGAATTTCAGCACCGAAAGATTCACCGGAAGATATATCTGCACGCGCCTGTATGCATTACCCGAATCTTCCGACACATTGCCGACAATTCCGATTGCCCGCGAGCCGAGAGTGGCAGATATAACAGGGTCCCCAACCGCAACATCCGCCTGCCGTGGAACATCCGCTCTCGCGTTGCCGCCCCCCTGCCCCAGAACCGCGACACCAACACCGTGAAGCACTGCGTCGGTCAAAGTGTTTGGCGCGAATATTTCTTTCACGAGCGAGGCGTGAGCGTCCACAACTTCTATGCGTCCGATGACAAAATCCTCCGCGCTCAATACCAGATTCCCCGGTGAAACAGAATCGGAGGTGCCTGCGCCGATCTGGAAAGTCCCGTAGGGAGAGGCGCGAAATGACGATATTATCGGCGCGGTGATGCCGGAATCTTTGCCTTTGCCGCGCGAGATTTCTGAAACACGGAGAATCTCCCGAAGTGCGGCGTTCTCATCCTGGAGGACTCTGTATGCGGCGGCGCGCTCCTGGAATTGCGCGACCTGCTCCGTGAGCGCGGAATTTTCAGCGAGAAGCGCGCGGCGCGTTCTGAAAAATCCGCTTCCGTATATCGCGCCTTCAATTGAGATTCCCCATCTCCATACGAGCGAGCCGCCAGCCCTGGCAATTGAGCGAATACCGCCTCCCGATAGCGAATCAACGAGTACGAGCGCACACACTATAACTGTCGCTAAAATAATGCGATGCCGCCCCGGACGGGGCGCCCAACTGCCATGATGGCCGTCATTCCGTCGGAACAAGTTCATCGTCGCTTCGCAAGAGTGCCTCGCGATATAATTCTAAGTCATCAAGTACTATGCTTGTCCCGCGGACAACTGCCGTCAATGGGTCAACGGCAACCACCACGGGCACGCCGAGCGTTGCGGCGAGGAACTGCGGAAGCCCTCGTATCAAGGCCCCGCCGCCTGCGAGATAAATGCCCCTCTGCATCACATCTGCAATTATTTCCGGCTGTGTTGTTTCCAAGACTTCTTTTATCTTCTCCACCAACTCCTCAATGGAATGCCCGATTGCGTTGCGCACGTCCTCGTCGGTAACAACCATCTCTCTTGGAAGCCCCGTTACCAAATCCCGCCCGCGCGCGATTACTTCAAGTCGTTCCCGCCCCGGAGATACGGACGCAACCGCGATCTTAATTTCTTCCGCGCTTTTTATGCCGATAAGGATTTTAAATTCGTTGCGCGCGTGCCCCACGATGTCGGTATTAAATTTGTCTCCGGCGATGCGGACATTTTTTGCGTTCACGAGCCCGCCGAGCGCGATGATGCCGATGTCGGTCGTACCCCCGCCGATGTCTATGACCATGCTCCCTGTCGGTTCATGCACAGGCAACTCTATACCGATTGCCGCAGCCATCGGTTCTTCTATGATGTGCACTTCCCGCGCTCCCGCATCGCGTGCGGCATCTCGCACGGCGCGCACCTCTACTGAAGTGATGCCGGAGGGAACGCCGACGACCACTCGCGGGCCTAAGAATTTCATATGTCCCGCCTGCGCCTTCCCGATGAGGTATGCGAGCATTTCGGACGTAACTTCAAAGTCGGATATGACTCCGTCCACGACGGGTTGTACGGCAGTGATGTGCGCGGGAGTTCGGCCAAGCATTTCTTTTGCCTGCGCTCCGACGGCGACAACCTTTCCCGTCTTTTGATTTACTGCGACAATGGACGGTTCGTTAATGACGATGCCGCGCCCCTTCACATAGACAAGCGTATTTGAGGTTCCTAAATCAATCCCGATGTCATTGGAAAAATACTGGAGAATTCGCTCCTTGTAGTTGCGCAACGTTTCAAATAATCCAGGCTTCATGATTCAATATTCTTTATTCTCCTACTTTTCTATTAGGGTTTCGATTATAGCGCTTTCCGAAACCAGTGTCGTTCCTCCCGTCTTCCGCGAGATAACCTCTACGCCACCCTCGGCAAGCGTCTTTTCTGAAACCACAAGACGCGTCGGAATACCAATGAGGTCGGAGTCGGCAAACTTCTCTCCGGCGCGTACGTCGCGGTCGTCATACAAAGTCTCAATACCGTGATCCCTAAGTAAATTGTATAAATTGTCGGCCTCTGCGATGACGTCTTTATTTCCTCCTGAAATGCTGATTATGTGAGCTTGAAACGGCGCTATCTCTTTCGGCCACACAATCCCCTTCTCGTCCGAAAGAACTTCCACTATCGTTCCCATGACGCGGCCGGGGCCGATGCCGTATGAGCCCATAACGACCGGCGTTGCAACTCCTTTATCGTCTTTGTACGTAAGACCGAGCGCATCCGAAAAACGCGTGCCGAGCGGAAAGATGTTGCCGACCTCAATCGCTTTCGCTTCCGTCAACTCTTCTTTTTTCATGCCCAATTCGGCAAGCACCTCATCGGAATATACCTCTTTGTTTACGGCAATCCCTTTTTCATGGTTCACATAAATAGTGTCTTCGCCCGCATCGCATATGGTCTGGAATTCGTCGCTAAACCGCGAGAACGTACCGCCGGAAGAAAAGGTGCGGAACGTGCTCTCGCCTATTCCCACCCTGTCAAATATTTTCTTATATGCGCCCGCGCATTTCTCATAGAACTCTTTGAACTCTGCTTCATTCCTGCTGAATGAATAGAGGTCTTTCATTATAAATTCCCTGCTACGCAAGATTCCGCTTTTGGCCCGCAGTTCGTTCCTGAACTTTGTTTGGAACTGATACACGTAGCGCGGAAGGTCTTTGTACGAATGAATGTACTCCGTCATGAGAGCCGAGAGCGGCTCTTCGTGAGTCGTCGCAAGCCCAAGCTCGCCCCCGCCTTTGAGCGCGGTCTTAAACCACACATCAATTGCATCATCGCGCCACCTGTCTGTTTTTTTCCACGGTGCCGGATTTTGGAGTGCAGTCAAAGTAATCTCCTGTCCGCCTATCGCATTCATCTCTTCTCTGATGACGCTCATGATGTTGTTTATCACGCGAAGCCCGAGAGGAAGATATGAATAAACACCCGCCATTTCTTTGTGAATGTATCCGGCGCGAATAAGAAGCTGCGCATTTTTCGCAATTTCGTCCTTCGGCGCGGATTTCCGTGTTTTGGTGAAAAGTTGAGATTGGCGCATGTTAGAGATTCTTAATGAGTGATAACGAATTTAGAAGCTCTTACACCCAGCACCTTTCGCGAAAGGTGCTGGGTCAAGAATATGTAATTCGCTTTGCTCATAACATCTTCTAGATAGTATCCGAAATGAGCACTTGGGTCAAAAGCGCTAATCGGCTATGAAAACAAACGGGCGATGTCGTTATAGGTGACCGTGATCATGAGGAGCGCAATCAGCACAACGCCGAGCAGATTCAGCATCTGTACGAGTATCCGCGGAGCACTGCGCCGCCACACCGCCTCAATCGCAAGAAGCAGAAGCCGCCCGCCGTCCAATGCCGGAATGGGAATGAGATTTATTATCGCGAGATTGACGGAGATAAAACCGGCGAGGGCCAACACGTTTGCAAAGCCGTGAGTTGCGGCATCGGAAACGACACCGACAAGCCCGACAGGCCCGATAACTTCAGAGAGATTTGGCTTCCCCGACACTACTCCGCGCACAATACTCCAGAGGCCCGCGCCTACCTGTTTGAACGCGCTCCCCGTTCTGTAGAGGGATTCCTTAAGCGCTTCGCCAAAGGGAAGGGCGTCGTTCCCTGCCAAGACGAGCGCGACACCGACTGCGGGGCGCCCCGCATTATCCTCTATCACCGCATGTGCGGGGCGAAGTTCAACGACTGTGGTTGTGCCGGCCCGTTCGTAAGAAATAAAAATCTGCTTGCCGCCGCGTGCTCTGACAAAATCCATGACTGTGTCTGGAGTAAGCTGCGCAAGCTCAATTCCCTTGTCGTCCCTCATACCGACAATTTCATCGCCCGATGTAATTCCAGACGCCTCTGCGGGAGACCCCGCAACAACATCCGCCACAACAAGGTGTACCGTTTCGTTTGGACGGGGCACATCCACCACGCGCGGGATTCCAAGTGTTAGCGCTCCCGCAAACAATCCCCACGCAAGAACGGCATTCGCAACGACTCCCGCAACGAGAATGACTGCCTGCACGTGCCTCGGTGCATCAACGAAACTGCCCTTGCCGTGTTCTGTTTCTCCCTCGTCGCCGAAAAGCCGGACAAATCCTCCGAACGGCAACCAATTAAATGTGTATTCGGTCTCGCCGATTTTTCCGAAAAGAAATGCGCGAGGAGGATATCCCACGCCGAATTCTTCCACACGGACTTTAAAAATCTTCGCGGCAATAAAGTGCCCGAGCTCGTGCACAACGATGAGCACCACGAGAATCGCGATAACGAGCATGGCGGTAATCATATAAATGCCAATCTGCAAATGTATTCCAATCTACAAATAACTACGAATAGTTACGAGCGGTCGTGCGTAAAATCCGCTTAGGTCGTAGAAACTTATCACTGAAATCTATTAGAAGCCCCAGATCGAGTTTTGATTGTTGCAAATAATTCTGTATTTGTCGATACTCTGGCCTTCCTATCAACCGTTTCGTTTTTAATTCAAGCACTACTTTATTCTCCACAAGAAAATCGGCGATACTTCCAGAGCCACCGATGACCAACTCCCGGTTATATTTCAAATTCTGATCCTTTAATTTCTTTTCGAGAAGATCGGCGTATTGTTTTTCTCTCGCATATTGGCCAAGTTCATTATGTACCTCAAAGCAAAGCCCCACGATTTTGTACGAAAGGTCGGGGTAGAGCACTTTATCGGTATTGTTACCATTTGTAGCCATTCGTAGTATTTGGATGATTCGTTGATTGGGACTAGTTTTGCATCTCCGCCTCCTTTTTACCAAATGCCTTTTCCAGTTCCCCGTTCGCAGTATCCACTTTTTTCTGAAGTTCTTCCTTGAGGCTGAATTTGTCGTCTTCCGTAAGCCCTCCTTCGCGCTCCTTCGCCTGAATTTCCTTCCACGCCTCGTCGCGCGCAATGCGTACTGCTGTGCGCGCCTCTTCTAATTTATGCTTTGCAATTTTCACAAGCTGTTCGCGGCGTTCGGCTGTAAGTTCGGGAAATGTTACGCGAAGTCCGGAAGAATCCGCCGTCGTGCCAAGCCCCAGATTCGCGGCCGTAATAGCCCGCTCAATGTCTTTCACAATAGATGCGTCCCACGCCGAGACCCGCAATGTCCGCGCATCTTCAATGCCGATATTTGCCACCTGCTTAAGCGGTGTCATTGAGCCGTAAGCAGAAACCATAATACCGTCAAGGATTGCCGGCGTTGCACGTCCCGTGCGAAGCCCTCCGTACTCCCGACGAAGCCACTCACGCGCTTCGGAAAATTTACCTTCAACCACTTTCAGATTGTATGGCATACCTTTATTGTTTATTTCATCTTTAATCACAATTTAGTGCGCGCACCATTATATCACCCCAAAACGGACTTCTCATTACTGTCGGGGAACGAGAAGAGCGACCTGTTCCAAAAGAGGTTTCAGCAATGACCCATCGTCGGCTATATATTTGCGCGCCCGGTAAATTGCCTCAAGACCAGCTTTGGCCTTTTCCGCGCCTGCCTTCCCCAATTCTTTTTCCAACGACGACAAAAAAACAATAATCGCTCCAACGTCTCGTTCCTCCTTTTCTTTCGGCAGAAGAGATTTCAACATCTCTATGCGTACTCTCGGTGTGGCGGCTAAAAAGCCGCCCGCATCCACCGCTCCCTTCTCAACGGAATCGGATAAAAGCACTATCTGCGCCCGTGAACGGAGCGTCGGAAGCAATGTCTCCGGCGACGGCACAATTATGAAAAATCGCGCATCGGCCGATGGTTCTTCAAGCGTTTTTAGAAGCGCATTTTGCGCTTCAACTGTCATGCCGGAAGTGACAATTATAAAAACACGGTGTTTTTCTCTTACCGCGCGCGAACTTGCGCGCCGGCGCAATTCGCGCGCATCTTCTATTCCAAAATGCAGATATTCCCGTATGTACATGTCCGGATTCGCGATGGTCCGTATTCCCTCTCCCTCAAGAAGCGCGAGCAGATGCGGAACGGTCTCCGAGCCTCCGGAGATGAGATATGCACCGGTATCTAAATCCATTTTGTCATTATAGCAATCGCTGGCCTGTCACGTATGTCAACTCAAGAATCAGCTGGATATTCCACTTTGTTTTGAGGCAAGAGAGTTATCAAGAAATGACGATTGTGAGAGGTGTACTGCGGGGTATATAATCTTGCCTATGAAGCAACGCATCCAAAAAACAGCCCTAGCCGCCACGCGATGGGTCGGCTCTCCCACTTCAATCCTGATTCACACCATTCTCTTTATAGGAGCTTTTCTCGTGGCCATTGAGGAAATCGTCTCGTTTGACCGGGTATTACTTTTCCTAACGACCGTCGTATCATTGGAGGCAATATATCTTTCCATATTTATCCAGATGACCATTAACTACACTACAGAAAGCATTGAAGAGGTGGGGCAAGACATTGAAGAAATCCAGGAGGACATCGGCGAGATTCAGGAAGATGTTGATGAACTGCAGGAAGACGTTGAAGACATTGTTGAAGACGATGCGACAGATAAGCGCGAAGAGTCGCATGAAAAGGCGACTTTGGATGAAATTCAGACAGATTTGCGAAAACTATTGGCGGATGTGGAACGGTTGAAGAACGGGCACGCCGAAACTAACAGGCAATAGTCCAGCACCAAGGACCGTCCTCCGATACCGAGGACCGTCCTCGGTATGAACCGCGGCCGAGCGGTGCTTTATCGTTTGGCGATTATAGCCTTCTTGTACGTTTCTAAATGCTTGAGCGCTTCGCCCGTTCCCTTAGCCACGCAGTACGGAGCATCCTTCGCGAGCCGCGCGCGGACTCCCGTGCGACGGAAAACGAGTTCGGGGAAATTCCGCATGAGAGATGAACCGCCAGTCATGATTATTCCGTTGTCTATTATGTCTGCCGCAAGTTCGGGCGGAGTTTCCTGCAAAACGTCTTTAATTGAAGCGACCATGGTGCGAAGTTCTTTGCCGATGGCGCGCACAATTTCATTCGTACTTATTTCCAGCGAGCGCGGAAGCCCCGTCAGGTGGTCGCGCCCCTTCACCTGCATGGAAAGCTCGGCATCAATCGGAACTGCCGAACCGATTTGGATTTTTATTTCCTCTGCCATCGTGTCTCCAATGCCGAGATTCGCGGTCTTTTTTATGTAATCGGCAATTGCCTGGTCTATCGCGTTTCCGGCACATTTTACGGACGTTGAGGCGACAATGCCGCCAAGAGCGATAACCGCAATGTCGGTCGTACCGCCGCCGATGTCCACAACCATGTGTCCGCGCGCTTCGTGAATCGGAATCCCCGCGCCAATAGCCGCAAGAATCGGCTCCTTGACGACGTATGCCTCGCGCGCGCCGGCTTTCGTCGCCGCTTCCACCACGGCGCGCCGCTCGGTTGAGGTTACACCCGCCGGAACGCTTATCATCACTTCCGGCCGGAAGATATTCCATTTGCCGAGAGATTTCTTTATGTAGTAGCGCAACATCGCCTCCGTCACGCGATAATCGGCGATGACGCCGTCTTTCATCGGGCGGTAAGCAATAATGTCGCCGGGAGTTCTGCCAATCATTTCTTTTGCTTCGTTCCCCACCGCGAGGATCTTATTATCTGCGACAGAGACAGCCACAACCGACGGCTCGTTTAAGACGATTCCCTTTCCCGGAACGAAAACCAGAACGGTCGTCGTCCCGAGGTCAATGCCGAGCTTTGGTGAGAATGAAAATGCCATAAGTTGGTGCGGGCATTGTATACCGTATCGGGAATGGAGTATAGAGTATGGCGTATGAAGCAAGGTCTCTCCTCGGGAATTCTGCATTTTGAGGTGGACAAGGTGTCTCCTCAGGCTTTGCCGGAGGTGACTCCTTGTCAGTGTCTTCTTGCTCGTTGCAACGAGGCGACGCCTCGCTGCAATTCCATGACAATTGACTCTCTCTGTGCTTTGCGATACTGTCGGTCGCTCGGGAAATTCGAGCTATTGAGCCAATCAACCCGAAACTAAGGAGGCAGCAAAATGTTACCTGTCAGGATTTCACAAGTGGCCATAGTGAGACCGCGAATTGGCAGTGCGGTCGCAGATTATCTTTTTGCAGGGATTAAGAAACGCACCGAAATGCCGACGGATGTAGAGAATTTAGCTACAGTGGTACTCGGTAAATACGATTCGCATTTCAATCTCTTTCACCGCTACTGCGAAGTAATGGATACGGCACCAAACTATTTCTTTGGATTTGCCCTCGGCACTTTCAGGAACGGCGAGCTTGTGTTCGACGACACCACGGACGAATCGGTACGCAAGGTAATTCTTGCCGTTTCCATCAAGCCCATAATACGGGAAGCGATTAAACACATGGAATCAGGTGATTGTCCTGACTATGTCCAAGTCCAAATTGATAACGTGCTTTGAAAGCCGTCAACGTAGCACGGGATTAGCCGTTGCAAACGTGGCGGCTTTTCTCTTTTCCGCTTGATGCAGTGAGGCGACGCCTCACTGCATCAAGTAACCGCCTTTTTTCCTGCTTGCAAATTTTCCCTTGTTAGCCTTTTCATACTTCTCGGGATTTAGTGAGTACCAGAATTTCTTGCTGAAATTCTCGGCCTGGTCGCACACGCTTTTCAGGTAGTAGAGGTCTTTCGTCGGGATTTTTTCAAGAGTCTTCCCCATGCGCCCCATGGTAATTGGGGCGAGACCGTCGCGCCGGCGTCCTGAATTAATACGTTCGCAAAAATATTTCATGAGTTCGCCACGCTCGGTTTCCCTGCCCTTGCTCATGGTGCGTTTAATGTGAACGCTTATATGTTGCATAGATGTATTGTACACTTTTCCGCCGCCTCGCCAGATAGACTGTATCAGAGCAAAAGATACATATGACGCTGGCCGATGCGGCCGCATCGGCCAGCGTCATATCCCTAACAAAGTTTCTTTGGAGGATTATCTGTGTAATGCAAGTCTTGGAATGCGTTATCTCACGAGGTATAGTTTCTGAATGTACACAATCTTGCCGGAAAACCAGAATCCAACACTGCGCAAAATTGCGCAGGAGTTGTCTGTTGGTGAGATAAAAAACAAAAAAACACAAAACCTCATCAAAGATATGAAAACTCTGCTCTCCAAAGAAAAGTACGGGGTAGCGTTAGCGGCACCGCAGGTCGGAGAACCGTTGCGTCTCTTTATTGTTTCAGGGCGTGCGCTCGCGCGAGGCAAACGAAATTCTCCAGATGAGCCCGAGCAAGAGGTCAGTAAAAATGACAATCCCCCGCCCCCGGATCAGGTGTACATCAATCCAAGACTCGTGAAGGTGTCGCGAGGCAAAAGCAATAAGCACGAGGGTTGTCTTTCCATCCGCGGCAAGTGGGGCATCGTTCCGCGCGCAGAAAAAGCGACAGTGCGCGCGTATGACGAAAACGGCGTTCAGTTCACGCGCGGAGCATCGGGTTTCCTCGCCCACATCTTCCAGCACGAGCTTGATCATTTGGACGGGATTCTCTACACGGACAAAGCAACAGAACTCTATGATGAACAACCTGAAGAAAAAGAGTGATGTCCGTTTCGTGTTTTTCGGCACTCCGGAATTGGCAACGGTTGTTTTGGACGCGCTTGAAAGCGCAGGATATTTGCCAACACTCGTAGTGACGACCCCCGACCAGAAAAAGGGCCGCGGCATGCAGCTCACATCCTCTCCTGTCAAACAGTGGGCAAACACGCGTAACATTGAAGCTATCGCCCCCGAGGCTCTTGATAATAGCGTGGCGGAAATAATCCGTTTGAAAAATTGTGACCTATTTATCGTTATTTACTACGGAAAGGTATTGCCGAAAGAAATTCTAGACATCCCAGCGCATGGCACACTAAACATACACTTCTCTCTTCTGCCGCGTTGGCGCGGCACCTCGCCTGTACGCGCAGCCATATTCAACGACGACCACGCAATCGGAACATCAATAATTCTTTTGGACGAGAAAATTGACCACGGTCCCGTTGTCGCACAAAGGAAAATCTATCCGCCGGCTGGCGGATGGCCGCCGCGCGCGCAGGAATTGGAAGCACTTGCCACCCGCACGAGCGTCCAACTTCTCATTGAGATACTGCCAAGCTGGGTTGCCGGAGAGATTGAGGAGCATGAGCAGAATCACGATGTTGCTACGTACTGCCCAAAAATCACGAAAGAAGACGGGTTCATAAATCTAAACAGCGACCCGTATAAAAATCTTCTCAAAATCCGAGCCTTTGACACGACCGTCGGCACATATACTTTTTTTGAAAGAAACGGAAAGAAAATTCGCGTCGGGATTTTAGACGCGCACATTGATAACAGCTTGCTCGTGATAGATAAAGTAAAACCCGAAGGCAAAAAGGAAATGAGCTACGCGGAATTCCTGCGCTCCGGCGCAAAACCAATCTAAAAACATTCCAACATTCTGCAGAATGTTGGAATGTTTTTAATTAACAGGAATGATTTCTTTACTATGTGCTCATTCGCGCGAATAAGCACATAAGGAATTATTCCTCGCCGAACCTCATGATGTGCTTTAGTATCGCTCCCCCTTTGCGGAAAATGCGGCGATGCAATTTCCTCTCGCGCAAGAGCTTGCGCTCAACTTCTTCTTTCACATCGTCAATCGCGCCGTTCACGCTCTCCGAATTATTCCGCGCGTACACGCGGTCTCTGCCGGGTACGATTATTGCAATCTCCGCAAACCAGATATTGGCTCCGTGGCGCGGACGGCCTGCGTCGCGCCCCACTTCCGCTTCGCACCGGACGATGTCCAAGTCGGCCCCGATAAACTTCTCCAGAGACCTCAACCGTTCGCCGAGGTAGCTTTCAACGTCCGGCGTCAGTTCGTAATTTGTTGCTTTTATGCGTATGTCCATGTTAGTTTTTCTTAATGAGTAATCGAGTTTAGAAACAACTTACACCCAGCACCTTCGTTTCATTAAGAAACGAAGGTGCTGGGTAAAGAAATAGTAATTCATTTCATTCATAACGATTTCTTTAAATACTCAATAATATCGGCAGATTCGTACATTTCGGCACCATTCTTCTTGTCCACGAGATATGGCACCTGTCGCTTGCCTCCGCGCTTGATCAATTCATCGGCAACCCCCGCGTCGGCGATGTTGCGAAGCTCAAATTCAATCCCCTTCTCGCTAGCAAGATTTAACACCTTGATACACCACGGACATCCCGTCTTAACATATAGAATTAAGTCACTCATAACTCTATTCTTTTGTACTTACCGACAAGTTGTGCCTGCTGAATAATGTGTCCCTCCATCGCTTTCAATACCTCCTGCTTTATCGCCCCCTCTTTGAGTGACAGTATCGTGTCAATCGCGTAGAGCGCAAAGATGTAGCGGTGTTCGCTCGGCTCGTACTGCGGCGGCGGACATGGGCCTGTGTAGGCGCTCTTTCCGCTTCCATTTGCACCGGCAACACCGGCAGAAGCACCTTCAGGAATGCCCGTTGTAGAAATTGGTATGTTGAAAAGTATCCAGTGATCATAAACACCATCGGCATGAAGTGCTTTCGGCACATCGGGGTCGTCCATTATAAGCGCAAGTGATTTCGCACCTTCCGGCACGCCGGAAAAAACGAGTGGAGGATTTATTGAGCGGTCTCCGTCGCAAGTGTACTTGGACGGAATGCGCCCGTTCTGTTCAAACGCCGAACTTGTTATTGAAAGCGTTATGTTCATAGATGCCGTGCTTGTACTCATTGTATCAGGGTTCGTCGGAGTTTGTTTTAACTGCAGGGCATACACGGCAATTAGAATTATCCCGACAAAGAGAACCCCCTGAAGAAAATACGCCCATCGCATGCAGATATTGTACAACTAGAATTTGCTTTTCAATAAGAGATTATTTAGCTATACTCCTGTCTACGAACGATTGTTGTTGCGTTCGTGAAAATATTCCGGGATAGTTCAGCGGTAGAACGCCTCCCTGTTAAGGAGGATGTCGCAGGTTCGATCCCTGCTCCCGGAGCCGAGAGTTGGGTAGATGCTACAATGTGAACCATTACTATTACTCAATTTCTTATGAGTACAAATTTTATTGTGGGACTTGTGGTGGGTGCAGTGGTCGTTATAGGTGGCGGGTATTATCTGATGACTAATAGTGGCGGGTCAGCAAGCGATTCAAAGGCGGCGCAGGAGCAGGAACAGAACGTAGCGGAATCTACAGAGGCGACACTGGCACAAGCCGGGAAATTTAATGGCTCGCTTTCAGAACTGGCAGCTCGCGGGGGCAGTTGGAAGTGTACCGTTGATGCTTCTACGGCACAGTCAGTATCTTCCGGTGTTACTTATGCGTCGGGCGGAAAAGTGCGCAGTGATTTTAGTACAAAAGTACAAGGGTACGGAAATGTAGAGAGTCATGTGATTGCGGATGGGCAGGATGTGTACACATGGTCTTCCGTAATGCCACAGGGAATTAAAACAAAAATGGCCCAGCAAACTGATGGCGGAACAGCAACATCAGGACAAGGAGTAAACACTAATCAACCATACTCATACGATTGCCAGCCGTGGACGGCGGACGCGTCAGTCTTCGTTACGCCCTCAAGTGTCGTATTCAAGACGATTGGTAATTAACTCCGATGAAAAAACCGAGTGCATGGATTCCAATTGCACTGTCGCTTGCAATGCTCACGTTCATACTGACATTGCTTGCGATTCAGGGTGTTCCCACGCCTTCGGCCGATGGGACATGCATCGGCACCTGTGGACGGCAGAACAAAGATGAGGGCGTGGGGGCGCACCTCTTCCAACTTTGGCTTGTTTTGGAAGTATTGATGATTCCATTCTTCGCAGTTAAATGGCTCCCGCGAGCGCCGAAGCAGACGCTCGCGGTTCTCGCGATTCAAATCATCGCCGTACTTGCGACATGCTTTCCTGTTTTCTATTTGGAACTATAGTTTGTGCACATCCGGCTTCATGCGATTAACTTCAGTGCGATAATTACGACTGCAACGAGTGCGCACTGAAGTCCAATCCCGACCCATGGCTTGACGTGCAATTTCTTTCCCTCTTGAATCCAAATGTGAAATCGCTGAAGCGGTTCTAGCACTCTGGTTTTCGCGCGTGTTTTCCAATAGACAAACTGGAGTGCATCGGGCACGATGCCCGCACACACACCAATAACAACTATCCGCAAAGGAACTTGGAACAGCAGAAAATGGAAAAGAAGAATGCTCAATGTAAGACCGAGAACCGCATCCCCCGCGATGAGCATGAGGTCGCGGAGAAACACCCTGCTTCCCACGCGCATATCCGTTTCAAGGGGGTTTGTAGGGTTTTTCTGTATTGACGAGAGGTATTCGTCATAATCCCAATGATGAATTGCGTCAAGAACAAAATGGCTGGCAAATCCAGCGACGAAGGCAACAATCGGTTGTTCGGGAAATAAGCTTGCCGCCGCAGTCCCCATAAGTGCGTGGGTGGTTAACATCATAGATTGATTCTAACAGCCCTTTGAGTAATCACCGACGGGCTCTTATATGAAAGGTTAGAAGATTGCTACAATATAAGTACGCATGAACCGAACATCTCTCACACGTTTCGCATGGCTCGCAATCGGAGGCGCGGTTGTAACGATTGCTTTGAAGGCCGCCGCCTATTTTTTAACGGGCTCGGTGGGATTGCTTTCGGATGCTTTGGAATCAGTCGTAAATCTCGTCGCCGCAGTGATTGCGCTAGTGGCGCTTACTATCGCCCATAAACCGCCGGATGAAGAACACTCCTACGGACACACGAAGGCGGAGTACTTTTCCAGCATTATTGAGGGCGTTTTGATTATTGTCGCGGCTGTTGTCATCGGATATGCGGCGGTTGAACGCCTGCTCAATCCGAAAGATATTGAACAGGTCAACATCGGTCTTTTAGTCGCGGCAATTGCCTCTGTGATTAATTTTGTAATCGCCCGCCAGCTTCTTAAAGCCGGAAAGAAATATGGCTCAATTACTCTTGAGGCGGATGCTCATCACCTTTTCACTGATGTCTGGACGTCAGTTGGCGTCATCATCGGAGTCGGAATTGTCGCAGTAACAGGAATCACGATGCTCGACCCGCTCATCGCTCTTCTTGTCGCCCTCAATATTGTTTATACGGGGTACCAACTGATAAAGCGCTCCGCCTTGGGGTTCATGGACACGGCAATAGCACAGGAAGAGAGGGATAAATTACGGCTAATTCTTGAAAAACACACGGGCAAGACAATCAAATATCATGGTCTGCGCACGCGGCAATCAGGTATGCGAAGATTCGTCTCGCTTCACCTTCTTGTGCCGGGAACGTGGACTGTACAAAAAGGACACGACCTCGCCGAAGTGGTTGAAAAAGATATCAGGGATGCGATACCCGATGTTACTGTTTTGACTCATCTTGAACCGATAGGCGACAAAAGGTCCTACGAGGATATTTCAATTGATAGGAGCGTATGAGAAAAGTGTTGGTTTTTTCACTTGCACCTCTTTTCCTTCTTTTGCCTTTCGTATTCCCTCTCGTATCCAGCGCAGAGACCGCTAATCTGCGCGCGGGGTTCGCGCAAGGCTCTATTTGGATTTCCCGCTCGCATGTCGTCGAGGGCGACGCCGTGAATATTTTCGCAGTTCTCTACAACAGCAGCGATAACTCTATAAGCGGCGATGTGGTTTTTGCAGTAGACGACGTCTCAATCGCCACAAAAAACTTCACGCTCGGAGCGGGAGAAACGCAGATATTGTCAGCGCCATGGATTGCCAAAGCAGGAAGTCACACGACATCTGCTCGTATTGAAAAGGCCACCGGCGTCAGTGAAAACCCCGCTGCGTTGAACCAAACGACTGGAACTATAAGCGTCTCGGTTGAAGATCCTCCCCCGCCCTCGCCTGCGGTACAAGTATTGAATACGGTCACCTCCGCAATCCAAACTGGCGTAGCTTCCACGGCTCCCGCGGTATTGAGCGCAGTACATTCAATATACAACGCAACGGAAGCCATCCGCATGCAGGCAAAAACAGCTCTTCTAAAACAGCTCGCGGGGAACGCGGGCGGGGCGGGCGTGCCGCAATTAAGGCCGGATGTCGCGGATACCGCGTCCGCATCGGGCGCCACAACCGCGGGTGCAAACGCGGGCACGTCCCCCGTTTCGGGCGCGCTCCGGTACATGGCGGCCGCAGGGCTTGCCATTGTGAGTTCAAAGACCCTGTTCTACATTTCACTCGCGCTTATACTGCTTCTCCTCATTCAAATCCTGCGAGTATCCTTACGCGAGAGGAGACACGGAAGATTTGAAGATTGATCCGGGAGGTATCAAACATTCCGGCACGTGGGATCCTGTTCGTGCTGTCCGACACTCGTTCAACACAGAGTGTTGGACAACTCACGAGATACGACGCCCCGGAAACAAATGTGGCCGATGGGTTTGACATCGGCATCTGTAGACGAGCCGATGGGTTTGACATCGGCAGGCCAAGCCACGAAATCAGCTGATTCGCCTGTAGACGGGACGGGACGGTCCGGAAACTATCGCAACGGCGGAACGGCACCCGTTTGCGAGATTGCATCTATTAAACTTTGCGTGTGGAAATACGCCCCAAGTTTATTGCGCCAATCTTTATCATTTATACTTACATCCGGGTCCACGCCAGACCCTTCTATCGGCTGGCCATCGTCGCGCAGGGTCAGATACCTCACCAAAAGAAGAGAATATTTCTCGTCGGGGTCAATCACCGTCTCAAGCGGGAACGTGTTTTCCACCGTCCCCCATCCGCGCGTCGGCGTTCCGACGACGCGCGCCATGTTGAAATGCTTGAACATCGCCGTGATAACTTCCGCCGTTGATTGCGTCATGCTGTCGGTCAAAATTGCAATTTCTTTGTAGCGGGATAGCTCATCAAACTTTCCTATCGGAGTTCTCTGCGGCAGATAATCGCCCTGCTTGTAGAAGTCAAAGGCATATTGATTCTGCCCGACAAAAAGTCCGAAGAAGGAGGCGGCAAAATCAAGCGAACCGCCGATATTCCCGCGAAAGTCCAGAACCATGCTTGCGAGGTTCGGTGTCGTAGACGCATTGTCTATTGCCATTCCAAATTCCTGAAGCGTAGTCGGCGAAATTTTATTCATGGAAATATAAAGCGTCTTCCCTATTACATGCGGAAATGTGGTCGGCTCTATCTGCCCTTGGTCGTAGCGGCTTTTATTATCGGTATTCGCAAGAACCTTGTATGCATAAGTGACCTTCTGCAGTTCGGTCTTCGCCTCCGTTGTTGTTGCTTGTGCAAGAGCCGCCTCTTTTGTTTTGTATGCGCTCACTACCTCCGCAGGACTCGCACCTTTTGCAACGCCAAGGTCGCCATAGAGGTCCTTTGCAGGGTTCACGTTTGCAACCTCCTGCCGCAGAACTGTTTCCTGCTTCGTTGTATAAAGATTATTGCGTCCGGCGGGCGCGAGATTGTACAAGGCGACAATCAACGTATTGAGCGCCAGCTGTTTTTTCGCGTCCGTTGACGTTGCGGAGCTTAAAGCGTCCGCAAACATTTTGGCCGTGCCGGAACGGTCGTTCGTAACGAGCGCCGGAGGAGCAGGCAGATTCTTTGCCTTAGCGATAGAAAGCTGGAAGAGTTGCGCGAGGTCCGCATCCGCAAGTTTTTTCCAATAGTTCGTCTGTATGCTGTCGTATGCCTCCATTTCAAAACGCACGTACACATTCTTCTCCTCGGGAGTCTTATATGCCGCTGGTTGAGAGCCGCGAGTTCCCTGCCAATAGTAAGCGCCTCCGGCGATGAGCAAAATCGCAAGTACGATGCAAAGCAAAACCCATCGCCACTTCAAAAATCCAAAGAAATACATCACCGTAGTATACGTTGTCTACCAACGTTTTTAACACTGCCGGTGTGTGTACAGCTTCAAAGATTAACAAGCGGTCAATTCATTTATCCCAAAAAGAATATGTACAACCCGGCGATGACGGCGATAAGTCCGAAGGCGCTGAACGAACCGCGGAACTTCTGGCTGGCCATTTTGTGAATCGTTTCGGGAATGAATACATAAGCCAAGCCCTTGAAGAGAATAAGCCATGCAAAAATAGTGATGAGGGTGTGCCACGTGCCGTCCCATACGTTATTCTCAATAATCAGGAGTGCCGATAAAGTGACTAAAATAATGCCGGTCAGATACACAACTGCCGGATGGCCAAAAAAATCCTTAAGCAGATGCGGAATGGTTTTCCCCCGCATGAGAAGGAACAGCCCGCTCACAACCAAATACGTCCCCAATAATTTCGCAACGATGAGTGCAATATCCATATGATTTAGCAAAATCATGTCGCGTACTGTCAATTGATACGCGACCTCTATAATTGATAATGCTCTTATTTTACCACCTTCCCGGGCCCATTTTTGCAAAACTGCATTTGTGTCGCGGGGTTACTTTTTGTGTGGAACTAGGGTCGGCGTCAGATATTTGTGTACAAGTGCTTCGTATTGGTCATAAACATTTTTATCGATAGTCCACCTTTTCACGGCAGTCAGCGGAAGTAATTCAACTTTCTTCTCTTTGTTTATATATGGCGGCATAGCAACGCGAAAGTATGGTTGCTCCCAGCAATTCACAACCACAAGCATCGCGCCCCAAAACTTGTCCAACCTCTGTAAAATCTGGATTGTTTCAACGTGTAGCGGGTCATTGGGTCGCGCCCGAAACTTGACCTCAACCAAAAGCGGCTCGCCCTTCTTGTCCAAAACAATAAAGTCAGGGATCGAACGGATTTTCTCGCCGACCTCATTATAGCGGTCAAATTTCTCTTCGAGTTGCGCCAAGTTTTGCACGATGGCCTCATAGCCGAAACGGTACACGATATTTCCAGATGCTTTCATCATCTCTTCAAACAGCGTTTCGGCCATCCGGCCCTTGAGCATTGATTCCGCGAAGTTGTTTTGGGTCATGTTTTTATATCGTTTTCCCAAGTTCTCCTGCCGTGACTAGAATCATCGCACAATTCTGACATTTAGGGAACCGTCGTAAACCCAGCCCCCAATTTTTCTTCACTTTCCTTCTTCTTTTTTCCTTATTCCAGTGTTTTGCAAAACACTAGAATAGACTCTGCTCGAGGCGTTAGTTTGTGTCGGACGCTCGGACCATCGTTCCGCTTGGCGACAAGTCCTGCGATTGCAAGCCTGCGAATGTGGTCCGAAGCGTTTTGGTACCCAATTTTTAACTTTTCCGATATGTCCTCCACCGAAAGCTCGGGCTCTTTGCGCAGCAAATCGAGTATCTCTAATCTCCGGTGGTTGGCATAGCCTTTTACAATGCGCTCAATATTGCGGTAACTGCGATTTATCATACCTGCATTGTATTCTATTCCAGTGTTTTGCAAAACACTGGAATAGAACAAATCGCGCGTGACACCCTTTTCACAACCTTCCTCTTTCTCCTCCCTATCCCTGCATGGCGAGCACCTTGTCTAAAATCGCAATGGCCTCGTTAATCTCGCTTTTTTTGACGATGATTGGGGGCATAATGCGCAAGACATTCCCCTGCGTACAGTTGATGAGAAGCCCTTTTTTCAGACACTCTTCGTAGATTTTCTTACCGTCTACCGTGAGTTCAACACCCACCATGAGCGCCTGGCCGCGCACCTCGCGGATGATGCTGTGCTTTTTCTTCAGCTCGTTGAGACGCATCTCTAAATACACGCCCATAACGACGGCATTTTTCAGGAGTTTCTCTTTCTTAATCGCCTTAAAGACAGCGAGCGAAGCCGCGCATGCCAAAGGGCTCCCGCCAAACGTCGTCCCGTGGGTCCCGGGTGACAGAGTGTCTGCGATTTTAGCGCCTGCAACAGTGGCACCGATTGGAAAACCTCCGCCCAGGGCTTTTGCAAGCGTCAGTATGTCGGGCACAATGCCGGAATTCTGGTAGGCAAACATTCTTCCGGTGCGCCCCATGCCGGACTGAACCTCATCAAGAATGAGAAGAATATTTTTCTCTGTGCAGAGTTTGCGAACCGCCGCAAGATATTTCGCATCGGCGACACGAACCCCTCCCTCGCCTTGGACGGGCTCAAACATGACTGCGACTGTCTTAGGGGAAACTGCGCGTTCAAGCGCACCCAAGTCATTGAATTGAACCGTAACAAACCCTTCCGGAAGCGGCTCAAACCCTTTTTGGAATTTCCTTTGACCAGTCGCCGTGATTGTCGCGAGCGTGCGTCCGTGAAATGAGCGCTCCATGGTGATGATTTCATTTCGCTCCGGATTGCCGAATTTCCTCGCCAGTTTTATGGCCGCCTCGTTCGCTTCGGCGCCGGAATTGCAAAAGAAGACTTTTCCCGGAAAAGAATTGCGGATAATTTCCTCGGCCAGTTTTCCCTGCCCTTCGTGGAAATAATTGTTTGAAACGTGAATGAGACGCCCCGCCTGGTCATTAATGGCCTTCACCACTTCTTTGTGGCAATGCCCTATTCCGCTTACCGCCCATCCGGGGAAAAAATCCAGATACTTTTTTCCTTCCGTATCCCATACATAGATACCTTTACCGCGCGCGAGTACGAGCGGAAATGTTATGTACGTCGGCATCACGTAGTCTTTGTACAAACCTATGATATCTTTTGAGTTCATAATTTAAACATGTTCCAATCTACGAATCATCCGAATACTACGAATGGCTACAAATAACCGCATTTCTCATTCGTAGATATTTGTAGATTGGAATTCATTTGTAGATTGGTCATATTATTTCTTCACGATTTCCGTTCCTATCCCTTTGTCCGTAAATATTTCCATCAGTATCCCGTGCGGTATTTGCACGTCAATGATGTGGGCTTTTTTCACCCCCCTGTCCAGAGAGCGCAGGCACGCATTCACTTTCGGTATCATGCCTCCAGAAACCGCGCCGGAGTCAATCATCTGCTTCGCTTCTTCCGCATTCACATGCGTGAGAAACGACGATGGATTATTCACATCTTTGAGAATCCCACGGACGTTGGTCAGAACGACGAATTTCATCGCCCCCAGAGTTCTCGCGATTTCCGCCGCAACCTGATCCGCATTGATGTTGTACGGCAGACTGTCCTTCACCCCAATGCCGATTGGCGGGATAACGGGGATGATATCGCTCGCGATTATTTTCTGGAGAACATCGCTGTTTATTTTCTTTATCTCGCCGACAAACCCTATGTCTTGCCCATCAATGTCAGGATGCTTCACGACTTCAATGAAACGGTCTTCTTTGCCCGAAAGCGAAATCGCGGCCGAACCGAGCGTAGTCAACTCCTGTACAATTTCCGCGTTAATCTTCATGAACTCGCTTTCAACAACACCCATCGTCTCTTTGTCGGTAACGCGATACCCTCTCACAAATTTGACTTCTTTCCCAAGCTCTTTGAGACGCGTCGTCGCCCTCGGTCCGCCACCATGCACGAGTATCGGCCTCATACCGACATAATTCATGAATACGATATCGCGGAGAACTTCGCGGCGGACATTTTTGTCGGTCATCGCCGCACCTCCGTATTTGATGACGATGGTCTTGCCGTAAAAATTTTGTATGTACGGAAGCGCTTCAATGAGTACGTCTGCCTTGTGAATTATATCTTTGTCTGCCGGCATAGTTTCCTACATCAAGTATGGTAAGCGGAGTTCAACTGAACGTATTTCGTAGACAAATCGCACGTATATGCCGTCGCTGAATGCGCGCCAACTCCGAGGTCCAGTGTAATCGCAATTTCTTTCTTCTTGAATATGCGGTCAAGAATCCCCGGCTTGCATGCAATTGCCCCACCGTTCTTCAAGACCAATGTTTTCCCAAGATATATCTTCATTTTCCACGGGTCTATGTGCGCGCCGGAGCGGCCTGCGGCCGCGGCGACACGCCCCCAATTCGGGTCTGAGCCGTATAGCGCGCACTTCACGAGCGTGGAGGAGGAAACCGTGCGCGCCACCGTGCATGCGTCTTCGGCGTTACGCGCATTCTTGACCTTCACTTCAACAAACTTCGTTGCGCCTTCGGCATCGCGCACCATGAGTTGTGCCAGTTTCAGAAAAAGAGTTTTTAGCACTGCTCCGAAAACGTGCGCATCTTTTGAATTCTCGGCGATCATCTTGTTCTGCGCCATCCCGTTCGCCAGTACAAGCACCATATCGTTGGTGGACATATCGCCGTCAATAGTAATCATATTGAACGAGTTTCTGGTCGCGGTATCAAGTGCCTCGCGCAAGGCTGAAGGCGATATAGACGCATCGGTCGTCACAAAACAGAGCATTGTCGCATGTTTTACCCGCCCGTAGCCTTGCTGTGCCCTGCCGTAGCCTTGCGCGGAGGAGGGTGCGGAGGCGGGCTTCGTGCCCGCAAGCTCCATCTGCGGATGTATCATGCCCGCGCCTTTCGCAATTGCTCCGATACGGACGCGCTTTTTTCCTATCATGAATTCTGCGGCAACTTCTTTGAGAGTGGTGTCCGTCGTCATAATCGCACGCGCGGCATTCTTGCTTCCGCCTTTACTAAGTCCCTTTATGAGTTTTGGAACGGCCTTCACGATTTTTTGTACCGGCAACGGATGCCCTATCACTCCCGTTGAAGCGACACACACGGCTCCTGTTTTCAAACCGAGACCGCGTGCAACGGAATCGGCCATCGTACGCGAATTTTCAAAACCTTTTTTTCCGGTCATGCAGTTGGCGTTTCCGGAATTGGCGATAATCGCCTGCGCTTTGCCGTTCTTTAAATGCTCGCTATTTACTACAACGCAAGAAGCTTTAACTTTGTTAGTTGTGAAAACACCTGCCGCTTTGCACATTTTCTCGGAATAAACGAGAGCAAGGTCGTTTTTTTTCGTTTCCTTTATTCCGCAAAAAAGGCCATTGGCCAGAAAACCTTTTGGAGCGGTCACGCCACCGGAAATTGATTTCATACCCAGACACTAAGTTTGCCGTAATTGTGCGCCGAAAAAATTCCAGCACAATCAAGCTTCTTTATAGTAGTTAGTAAGTCATCTATGGTGCTTTTGTTCATAAGAGGCAACGGCAAACTTAGTGTACGGGTCATAGGCCGGCAGTCTCTTCAAACCCGGACATAATGTTCATGTTTTGTATCGCTTGTCCAGCCGCCCCTTTCCCCAAATTATCAATGGCGGTAACAATGACCGCGAGATTCTTCTCCTCGTTTACTTTGAGACCGATATCGCAGAAGTTCGTGTGCACAACGTATTTTATTTCCGGTAGATGCCCAGCGCCATACACCTTCACAAACGGTTCATGCTCATAGAACTTCTTATACAGTGCAAGAAGTTCTTCGGTATTCATTTTCTTGGAAAGCTTCACATAGATGGTGCTCAAAATACCCCTGTTTATCGGAACGAGGTGCGGCACGAATACGACGCTGACCGGCTTTTTGGAAACACCGGAGAGCGCCTGGTCAATTTCCGGAACGTGCTGGTGTTCAAACAGCCGGTACGCCTTGACGGACTCATTTACTTCGGAAAAATGAAGCGCCTTGTCGGCACGCCTCCCGGCACCCGTTACCCCGCTCTTGGCGTCTATCTGAATTGAACTTTCGTCAAAGATTCCGTTCGCAAGACCGGGAGCAGTCCCTAGTATGGAACCCGTCGGATAACATCCGGGATTCGCGACAAGTCTCGCCCGCTTGATTTTCTCGCGGTTAAGTTCGGGAAGCCCATAGACTGCCCTCGGCAAATTCTCCGCATCGGTGTGCGGTGTTTTGTAGAACTTTTCGTACGTCTTGGTATCCTGCAGGCGGTAATCGGCGCTGATGTCAATCACCTTTTTTCCCGCCTTCAGGAAGAGCGGGGCGTTTTGCATTGAGAGCGTGTGAGGCAAAGACAGGAAAACCAAGTCTGTCTTCCCTATCGCCTCGTTAATTGAAAACGCGTTGCACTTCAGGTCCAGCGTATTTTGGAGGTACGGGAAAATGTCCTGAATCCTTTCGCTCCTGTCTTCCTTGCCGGAAACGTACGCGACCTCCGCCCGCGGGTGGCGCGAAAGAATCCGCACCAATTCTTCACCGGTGTATCCTGTAGCACCTACAACGCCGACCCTTATTCTGCTCATAATTGTTTTGCCGGCATAGTGTGCTGAATCAAGCGCCTTTCACAAAAGGACTAATTGTAGGCATATTTCATGGCGTTGTCAAAAGAAAGCTACAAAAAGTGAGACGATGAAATGAAAATTCTCTTTTGACAACTCCCACTCTCGTGGTACTTTGTATCCCTTGTTCTTCATCTGCGCAGTTAGTGCGCAGAAATAGCAAGATCGATCTTTTTTCAACCAACCGAGGAGTACAGACGTGAACACTCGCAAAAGCAGAAACGGATTTACCACCGAAGTAGTGCATGCACACCGTCGCAACTCAACTGAACATGGCGAGCTACATTATCCTATTACCACATCAGCCGCGTATGGTTACGGTAAGGTGCAGGACCTTATCGATGTGTTTCAGGGTAAGAAGCCGGGCGATGTCTATGCTCGTCAGAGTACGCCCACGGTGCGTGCTCTGGAAGAGATGATTACTCACATGGAATGGGGCACCGGAACAGTGGCGTTTGCCACCGGCATGGCGGCAATCGACGCAGTGCTGTTCGCTTTGCTGTGTTCCGGTGACCACATCGTTTCCAGCAAGTTTTTGTTCGGCAATACGGATAGCTTGCTGAAGACGTTTCAACGCTTTGGTGTTTCCGTAAGTTTTGTTGACGTCACGGATCTCGCCAACGTGATGGATGCAGTGACGCCCAACACGCGGATGGTGTTCACGGAAACGATCGCGAACCCCGTGACGCAGGTTGCAGATCTCGTCGAAATTGGCGAGTTATGCCGGGCGCATGGGCTGGTCTACATAGTCGACAATACCATGACCTCGCCGTATTTGTTTCTTCCGAAGTGCGTCGGCGCGCACTTGATTGTCAACTCGTTGACCAAGTACATTAACGGTCACGGCAATGCGTTGGGCGGCGCGGTTACTGACACCGGTTTGTACGACTGGTCGCAATACTCGAACATCGACCAGAGGTACAAGAAGGGCGATGCCTCGAGGTGGGGGATGTTGCAGATCCGGAAGTTGGGTCTGCGCGACAAGGGGGCATCACTGTCTCCCGACGCGGCGAACCGGATCGCCATCGGTGCGGAAACTCTCGAGTTACGGATGGTCCGCATCTGTGCAAATGCGTTAAAGTTGGCACAGTATCTGGAAGGGCACCCGAATGTCGGGCGTGTTTATTACCCGGGGCTGGAAAGTCATCCGCAACACAAAAGGGCGAAGTCGCTGTTTCGTGGCTCGAGCGGTCTGATGTCTTTCGAGTTGAAGCATGGAATCGACCACCTCGAGTTCCTCAACAGGCTCCAGATTTCGGTGATGGGTAGCAATCTCGGCGATACCCGAACGATGGTCATTCCCGTCGCAGATACCATCTTCCATGAGATGGGCCCGGAACGTCGTGCCAGCATGGGAATCGCCGATTCACTGATCCGTGTCTCCACAGGCATCGAGGATGCCGAAGATCTGATCGCGGATTTCGAACAGGCGCTGTCTGGTTGATGCTGATGCTAGCATCACCGCATCGTCTTTAAAAGCTGCATCTTTGGAGAAATCCCGAGGTGCAGTTCTTTTTTATACGTAGAGTTAAATACAATAAGTTACTCCCGAAAAGGACAGTTTCAGATATTTTAAAACGCGATACAATAATGTGCATGACCTTCAGAGAGCACGAGGAATGGGCAAAGGACCAACATGGATACGGAGGACACGCTCGGCCGTCTAGAATTCATCATTCGCATAAGCAAGCTCTGCCAGATGACAACAGCGGTAATAGAAAAAGAGACGAGGAAGAACAGAGTAAAAAGCTGAAAGAGCGCAGAGAATTATTTTAAACTGGAAACAGAAACGGAAGCTTCCGATTCCTCAATCTCTCCAGATTCCGGAATTACATCGATGATGTTCTTTTTAAGAAGCGGGTATCCGGCAATACCTCCAGCAATGAGCGCGGACACTCCGCCCACAAGGAGTCCATAGCGCGCGCCGATGTATTCCCCGATGAGCCCGATTGCAGGGCCTCCGATAGTCGTTGACCCGAGCATGGCGACAGTCCAGAAAGACATGACGCGCCCGCGCATTTCCGGCGTGCTTTCCAACTGGATCATTGTATTTGCAAGCGCCGTCAGATTGATGGAGAAAAACCCTACAAACGCCATACCGAGCATCGCAAGCGCAAGCGTGGGCATCAGTGATGTCGCTATCATGCTCCCGCCGAAAAGAAACATGTACAGAACGAGGTTGTGCGTGGACAGTTTGTGGCGGCTTGCGGCATAGAGACCCCCTATGACTGCCCCAATACCGAAAGACGACATAAGTGCCGTATAGCTCGTCGCACCGCCATGGAACGTGCGCTGTGCGAGAAGCGGTAAACTTACCTGCCACTCGTAGGCAAATGTTCCAACTATCGCCATCATGATAAGAATATTTTTTATGAGCGGAGTCGCAAGAATAAAACGAAATCCATCTCGTATATTCTGTGTTTTCTTCGCAACGAAATCTCCCCTGCGCAATTCGTCCTTGTTCATAAGGATGAGCATCAATATAAAACCAATATACGAAAGCGCATTGAAGAGGAAACAAAACGCGACGCCGACACTGACGATGAGCATTCCTCCGAGCATGGGCCCCACGGCGCGCGCAAGATTGTTCACCATTGAATTCAGGCTGACGGCATTCTTCATTCGGCTTTCATCAACCATTTCCAAGACGAACGCCTGCCTGGTTGGCTCTTCGACAGACCTGATTAATCCGTACAGAAACGCAAAAATATACAGCATCCAAACCTGCGTCAAGCCCGAATATACCAAAATGCTCAAGGAGAGCGCCAGAATTACGAACGCAGACTGCGCATAGATAATCATCCGGTGCTTTTCAAAACGGTCTGCAATGACGCCCCCCAACGGTCCGAAAATGAGTAGAGGCACAAATGATGTGGCGACAACCGCACCCAATTGTGTCCCGGAGCCTGTGAGCTGAAGTACGAACCATCCCAAAGCAACTATATGCATCCACGTACCGGCGACAGAAATCGCCTGTCCCAAAAAATACAGCCGGTAATTCCGGATTTTTAAGGAAGCAAACGTCGTGTGTTTTACCGAATCAATTAATTCCATGTTCCGAATTTATCTGATACTAACATATTTCTCTCCGCGCAAAATCTCTACCGTAACGTTGCCCTGACAATCCTTACCCATGGCTTCGGTAGGGTGGAATGGCGATATACCATAGTTGTACATATGTGGGTAGAGTAACAAAATTTGGTTGGCGGCTATTCTGAAACACGCCCATTTCTCTGGCTTAACTGCTAAATCAGGTGAAAACTCGCGTGTATGTACAAAATACACGCGAAATCGCCGTG
>JAUSHX010000024.1 GCA_030648265.1 bacterium | reverse complement strand
TAGCGGAAATGCCCGAGGCGGATGCCGAGGGTGACACCCCGTTGGGCTGGGCCACTAGCAAAGATAGAATGCACGAGGCTCAATTCTGCATTTGGATTTTAGGGCAAACGGCTCATTTACTGGTATTTGAGCCGTTTGCCGTTTGGCCCCCGCCCCGCCGCCCATTCAATTTTCAAAAACCCCCGCGAAATAGATGCGTATGGGGGAGAGTGCGGCGGGGCGGGGGCGGGTACAGAATCCAATCGTGCCACAGAGTACAAAGCCACCACGCGCGCGGAGCGCGCGAGTCAGT
This sequence comes from bacterium, assembly GCA_030648265.1. GTDB lineage: Bacteria > Patescibacteriota > Minisyncoccia > Phycocordibacterales > UBA2100 > UBA10103. The sequence goes on along the minus strand of JAUSHX010000024.1, from coordinate 6,685 downwards.
TCTCGCGCTGGAAAAAGGTTCGGACTTGGTCGTATAATGTAGCCGAGACTAGGAGAGAGTCCGAAGATTCGGGATTTTGACCCGCCTGCGCCGAGGCTTCGGCGGGCAGGCGCGCGGCGCGAAGCGCCGCGTAGAGAGGATGCGCCGTGCCGGAGAGTTTTTGATTGTAGAGTTGAAGGTTCGAGCCGAAGATTTTTTGAATTGCGGATTTTTTGACGGGGAAAGAGAAGTCGTTTGTGTATGCATAGAGACATTTCTCGTGTGGCGGGTATAATCTGGCGTACCATGCATAGTTTCAAGATACTTTCTGTGCGCATGAGCTTAGGTGCAATTTTCTTCCTGTTGCTGGGAGCAACAACGGCCTTTGCGGCCTCGCCATCAGACATCCACATAACGCCTGACGGTAAATTTTCCGCGACCAATGTCGTTGTTTATCAAAAAGCCGGCACATCCAATTTCTTTTCCCGCGTGACATGGGGCAGCGCATATGTTCGCGTTACTGTTCTTGCGCATGATGACACTGCCGTAACCAAGGCCCATGGCGAGCCGGCGACTGTCAATGACATACGGGAGGGAGATGTGTTAGATGTTGAGGGAAAGCTTTCTTCAGGGGAAGGAGCGCTGACGATATATGCCACACGCATCCGCGACACTTCGCTTCAGGTTGAATCAAAAACACTTTCCGGCATAGCGGTAAGCACCAGTCCCGGGAACTCGTCACTCGTCCTCTCCAACACAATATTTGGCGCAACGACCACTGTGATGCTCTCTGCCTCAACGACTATACAAAAGGGGGTGCGCACCATCAGCTTGAGTGACATTTCTCCGGGAGACAAGATACTTTCAGTATCCGGTACGTACAACTATGCAAAGAACATCTTCCTGGCATCCCTCATAGAGGTGTATCAGGATAAGAGCATCTTCGTGCCGCGCAATTTCCAGGGAACGCTCAAGAATGTTTCCGCGACGGTCCTGCCGGCGACACTGACGGTTACCGTAGGCACTACGGATTACACCGTCTATCTTGCCAGTAGTTCAAGCGTACTCCGAAACAATAAAAAGCCGAGCACGCTCTCCCGCTTTGTTGTCGGAGACACAGTACGGTTCTACGGCGGGATTCGGCAGACAAATTTCAGCGAAATTGACGCGGAAATTGTACGCGACTTGAGTTTTTAAGTTTGGACACGTGCTGGCAAGAGCCAGCAATAATTTCTTGAGCGCATGTTCAAAGACAGACACGACGCCGGCAGACAACTCGCGGAGAAACTGGCAAAATATCGCGGTCAAGATGCGGTAGTGCTCGCGCTTCCGCGTGGCGGGGTTGTAGTCGGATGCGAAATCGCGCAAGCGCTCGAACTTCCACTTGATATCGTTGTCGTCCGAAAAGTCGGGCACCCAAACAATCCCGAATATGCTATTGGCGCGGTTGATGACAAGGGGACGGTTATGTTGAACGATGCCGAGGCGGAATCGGTCAATCAGGCGTGGCTCGCGGACGAGATTAAGAGACAAAAAGAGGAAGCCATGCGCCGCGTCAAAGCATATCGCAACAATCGCGAACCAGTTGCGATTTCCGGCAAAACTGCGCTCGTCGTTGATGATGGAATCGCGACGGGGCTAACAATGCGGCTCGTGGTGCGCTTTCTGCGGGCGCAGAATCCCACACGCATTGTCGTTGCAGTCCCCGTTGCGTCCGCAGAATCAGTTGGGAATTTGCGAAAAGAGGCGGATGAAATCATCACACTGGAACCCCCCGAAGAATTTCTAGGTGCCGTCGGTTCTCACTATCTTGAGTTCGCGCAAGTTAGAGATGCGGAAGTTATCCGTTTACTGTCCGAGTGAGAGTAGGAAACATCATGATAGAACGCACCGCACGGATAGGCATCGGCGACATCAAAGAATTCCCACTTTCTGCGTAAATCGGCGTGTGTTCTGCGATAATCTGCGGGCACAACAGTGCCACGATTGACACCGGATTTGGGGTATGCTATACTTCCTCCATCAATTCAGCGCTGATCCAGAGAAGTGAGGATCGAGCTTCCACTCCAGCTTACTGCACTTGATACATTACTACGTAATTATTTCTCATTGCTATGCAAACAGGAACAATTGCCCGTCTCACCGATAAGGGATTCGGGTTCATCAAGCGAGAGGGACAAGAGAGAGATCTCTTCTTCCACTCCAACGAGCTCGTCGGCATCACGTTCGACGAACTTCGTGAAGGCGACCAGGTCTCCTTTGAAGTCGCGGACAGTCCGAAAGGACCGAACGCGGTCAAGGTCAGCAAAGTTGCCTAAGACTTAACTGTCTTAACACAAAGCGCCCCGCGAGGGCACATCGGGTAGAGTAGAGATGTGCACCTGTAGACGGGGTGCTTTGTGTTTGTAATACCGCTAGTTTGCCGTGAACGCGGTTATCGTTATACTGACCGGACTACTGGCCGACCGGTCAATAATCAATAATCGACAGGCCGAGCCACGAAATCTGCTGATTCGCCTGTAGACGGTATGTATAAAAAAATCATCATCAAAATCGGGACCGGAGTCATTTCAAAAAAAAACGGGAAACTCAATCCGCGCGTGCTTAAGCTCTTGGTGGACCAGACGGCGTGTCTTCGGAAGAAAAACGTTGAGGCAATTATCGTGACATCCGGTGCAGTGGGCACAGGCAAGGGACTCATCACAATAGAGGACGGCACTGACGGTGTCGTCAAGAAGCAGGTCTATGCCGCCGTGGGACAGGTGAAGCTCATGGGGATGTACGCGAAGTATTTCGCCAAACACGGTATTTTCTGCGCGCAGATATTGGCGACGAAAGAAGATTTCCGCGATACAGAGCATTACCAGAACATAAAGAACTGCATGGAGAATCTCCTGCGCGACAATGTCGTCCCTGTCGTGAATGAGAACGATGCGGTCGCCGTGGCGGAACTGATGTTTACCGACAACGATGAACTCGCGGGTCTGATTGCAACGCAACTCAATGTGGATGCGGTGATAATTCTCACGAGTGTGGACGGCGTTTTTGACGGCAATCCGAAAGCCAAGAATGCGCGCGTGATTCCGGAGATTTCCTTCGCCGATATCGCCTCATTTGAAAAGTATGTCATGCCCGACAAATCAGAGTTCAGCAGGGGAGGGATGCTGACGAAATTCAAGGTGGCGCGTGAGCTCGCCGAAAAGGGAATTACGACGCACATCGCAAACGGCCTAAGCCCTGATGTCCTTCCGGACATCCTCGCTGGAAAATCAGTCGGGACAAAATTTCTCCCAAAGGAAAAATAGCGAAGACAACAACACCCTTACAAACTTGAGAATGTAAGGACGTTGTTTGGCATGGCGAGAATGCGATCGTTTTCCTCATTCCAGTTTTTGTCCTTCAGATGCGGACAGGCGGAACACTGGAATAAAGAAAGGTATGCCGACAAATGGCGAGATTAGTTAGGTGTGGATATCGTCGAGGGGTTCCCGTGCCCCGCTCCCCAAAATGTAGTACACTGGCGCCATGGCACGCGTTGCGATAAACGGTTTTGGGAGAATTGGAAGGGGGTTTACGCGCGCGGCGTACGGGAAGAAAGGCATTGAGATAGTGGCAATAAACGACTTGGCGCCTGCGGCAAATCTCGCATACCTCCTCAAATACGACTCGGTGTACGGACGCGCGGCATTCTCCGTGGAAGCCGCGGAAAATGCCATCATTGTGGACGGAAAGAAAATTCCCATCTGTGCCGAAAAGGAACCGGCGAAACTGCCGTGGAAAGACCTGAAAGTGGACATCGTCGTGGAATCCACGGGATTTTTCACGACCGCAGATAAGGCCCGCGGTCACATTACAGCCGGTGCGAAACGCGTCGTCATCTCCGCTCCCGGAAAAGGCGAAGGAGTTGAAACGGTACTCTTGGGAGTGAACGAAGAAAAGTTAAAGAACTGCGACATCAGCTCAAACGCATCGTGCACGACCAATGCCGTCAGCCCCGTCGTGGGTGTTTTAGACGAAGCAATCGGAATTGAACGCGCTATTTTAAACACAATCCATGCCTACACCGCTTCGCAAGCAATAGTAGACGGCGTGGCGCCGGACGATTTCCGCCGCGGGCGAGCCGCGGCGATAAACATGGGCCCCTCTTCTACTGGCGCAGCAAAAGCAACTGCTCTCGCACATCCTCAATTCAAAGGGAAATTTGACGGAATCGCGGTTCGCGTTCCGGTCGCATCCGGCTCGCTCGCCGATATCACATTCGTCGCCAAGCGTGCGACCTCTGTAGAGGAAGTCAACGATGCGATGCGCGCCGCCGCAAAAACCGACCGTTGGAAGCGCGTTTTCGCGGTCACGGAAGAGCCCTTGGTTTCATCCGACATTTTGGGGCTTCCATACGGTTCAATCGCAGACCTCGGCATGACGCGCGTCGTGGACGGCACGCTCGTGAAAGTACTCGCGTGGTACGACAACGAAATGGGATACGCGTACACGCTCGTAGAGCACGTTCTCGAAGTGGGGAAGTACATAAAATAATTTCAAATTTCAAATTTTTAATTTCAAAATAATGATTAAATGTAATGAATTACGATCTTGAAGAACGAACAGCCAAGTTCGGAGAAGCAATCATCCATTTTGTCGCCTCACTTCCTAAGAATGAAGTAAATAAAATACTTATAAATCAGGTCGTTAGATCTGCAACGAGCATTGGGGCCAACTACATGGAGGCAAATCAGGCAAGTTCAAAGAAGGATTTCAGGAATAAGATAGGTATTTGCAGAAAAGAGGCCAATGAAACAAAATATTGGATCAGAATGATATCAAGCGCGAACCATGACAAAGTTGCTGAATGTAAAAATCATTGGAAAGAAGCTCACGAATTGATGCTCATTTTCTCAAAGATTTTCAGCAGTTCCAGTAAGAAAGTTGAAACAATATGACATTATTTAAAAATTTGGAATTTTTCATTTGAAATTATGAGGATATATTTCGCGTCTGACCATGGAGGGTTCGAGCTGAAGGAAGTGCTCGTGGAGTTCGTGAGCGAGCTTGGGTACGAAACGGAAGACTGTGGCGCGTTTACGAACGACCCATCGGATGATTATCCGGAAATAATCGCGCGCGCGGCACGCAAGCTCTCTGCGGACGCACTCGCTGGGCGTGACAGCCGAGCGATAGTGATTGGCGCTTCCGGCCAAGGAGAGGCGATAGTCACCAACCGCTTTCGCGGAGTTCGCTGTGCCACATACTATGGTTCTGTGGGCGAACAAAAAGATATGAGCGGAAAAACATTGGACATGATTTCGTCCACGCGCGAGCACAACAACGCGAACGCACTGTCTCTCGGCGCGCGATTCTTAACGGAGGACGAGGCGAAGCAAGCAGTCAAAAAATGGCTTAAAACGGACTTTTCCGGGGAGGAGCGTCATACGCGCAGAATCAAGCAGATAGATGAAGTGGCATGACAGGTATTGAAATCATTCCGACTAACACGTGTCCGCCGGATTTCTCCGAGCTCTCGCGGCGCTCGGAGGTTTTTGCGGCATTTGCGTCCGTGATGCAGTTAGATTTGGATGATGGGATTTTTGCACCGGAGATTTCTTGGCCGTATCGGAAAAGTCAGTGGGAGGAAATTGAAGCGATGGCAAAAGCAGGCCGGAAACTGCCGTTTTCGGAACAATTGAAATACGAAGCACATCTCATGGTTCAAGACCCCCTGCGCATCGGCGGATTTTTGGCGCGCATGAATTGCACCCGCATCATTTCTCACATAGAAGTTTTTGAAAATGCGCGGTCGGTGCAAGAGTCCTTTGCATCGTGGAAAAATGCGGGCGCGACAGAATGCGGGCTTGCCATCCTCATAGACACTCCGCTTTCGGTTCTGAATGCGTGTGTCGCAGACTGTGATGTTGTGCAGTTCATGTCCATAGCGTCACTGGGAAAGCAGGGCGCGCCGTTTGATATCCGTGTAATCGGCAGAATATCAGAACTGCATACCCGTAATCCCAAGCTCTCCATTTCTGTTGACGGCGGAGTTGCAGAATCAAACATTGTTGAACTCGTTCGCGCCGGAGCGCGGAGATTCGGCGTGGGTTCCGCGATATCAAAAGCCACAGATCCTGCCGCCGCATACGCGAAATTGAAAGCGCTAGCCGAATCTGCAATCGTCTAGTAATCTTGGAGGCATGGCAACATTACTGCTCATACACGGCCCAAACCTAAATCTTCTTGGCGTGCGCGATGCGCAGCTTTACGGCGCGAAAACTCTGCGTGATATTGAGGCGCTAGTTACAGACGCGGCGGAGAAACTTGGGCACAAAATAGCGGCCTTCCAGTCCAATCACGAGGGAGCCATCATAGATTTTCTCCAGAAAGAGAGTCCGAATGCTAGGGGTATAATCATCAACCCCGGCGCACTCACGCACTACAGCTATGCTTTACACGACGCACTTCGCGACACGAAATTGCCGGCCATTGAGGTGCATCTTTCCGACATAATTTCACGCGAGCCGTGGAGGCAAGTTTCTGTCACGTCGCCTGCATGCATTGCGCAAATTTCCGGCAAGAAGGAACAGGGGTACATTGAGGCGTTAGGAGTTTTGCATAAAAATATGCAAAACTAAGTTTACAGATGACAGTTTACAGTTGACAGAAAATGCATGGCAGACTTCAGAGATTTGACAGTCTGGCAGAAATCTATGACTCTTGC
>JAUSHX010000020.1 GCA_030648265.1 bacterium | reverse complement strand
TCCACCGCCGCGCCGTCGGCCGCCATAGCGTCTCCGCGCCCTATCCAATCTGCGGCCGCAATAGCGGCCGCTTCGGTAACCCGTACGAACTCAAGCGCAAGATTTCTGTCCATATATATGCCGGATATTATACCCGCTAGTATTATTTCGGCCAGTTCTTGGAATATTTCACCTGCAAAAATACCTGCGCTATGCTGATGACGAGCGCTATTGCATTGGTTAGGATTATGGGAATCGCGCCGAGAAGTAATCCGTATGTTAGCCAGAAAATGCAGTTAAAAAAATACACTATCAGCATCCCCCACGAAACATCCTTTACACTTTTTGTCTTGAGCGTCTTATAGAACTGCGGCAACATCAGGCATGTGCCGGTAGCGGTAGCCAAGTAGCCGACGATGGTGGTAAACATAGTGGAAGTCTACCCTGATGGGATAGAACAGTAAAACTGGTTATACTTGTCGCATGAGCGATTCTGAAATCCCAACTTCCGCACCACCCGCAAGCGACGCGCCGGCGCTGGAAGCTATCCCCACGGACGTAATTGCCGCGCCTCCCTTGAGTGCTGATACGGTTCCGGCTGTTTCTGCCGATGTTGAAGCGCCAGTCGCTCCGCTGGCTCCACTTTCTGATTCGCCAGCCGATACGCCCGCAGAAGTTCTTGCACCAGAACATACCAACATACTTGAGAATGTTGGTATGTCCGTAGAACCCACCGAGACAGCTTCGTCTTCATCTGCTCCCGTCCCAGATAATTCGTCCTCGCTGATTCCACCACGAGAAGAGTCCCCCGCACCAATTGCCGGAGGTGCATATGCAACGCTCCTGTCTTTACGCGACAAGGCGCTTAACGCCATTCAGTTCCGCAGGCAAGCGCGGTTGGAGAAAATTATGGCGCTAGCGGCTAAGAAGAAATCCATCGGGAATGATGACGTGGAAAAACTTCTCCGCGTTTCGGATTCCACCGCTACGCGCTATCTTTCCGTCCTTGTCCGAGATGGTAAGTTGACACGCACAGGATTTCCGCAGGCGGCGCAATATTCTATACATGGCGGGTCAAACGGCGCCGTTTGACCCGCTTCATCCAAAAATCCATGCAAGATCCATCTAAAATCAAAGCGATTGTTTTTGACTGGGACGGGGTCATTGTTGATTCCATGCCGATGATTGCCAAGGGAATTCAGGAAACAGCCGCAAGCTACGGGGTGCATTTATCTGTGGACGATGTGCTTGCAACGTATATACAACCCAAAGAGGAATTTTACAAAAGTATTGGTATTGAAATACAAGATATGGCGGAACTTACTGCGCGCCACCTATCCAATCTCAACAAATATTCCAGTAGCCCGAAACTTTTTGACGACGTCATGTCAACTCTCAAGCAACTTAAAGACAAGGGATTAAAGTTTGGAGTCGCATCTCATCAGGAGACGTCTGATGTCCAGAATGACATTGATACGCGTGGACTGCGAGAATTCTTTGTCGCTAAATATGTTCTTGGTGGACATAAGAATAAAGCAGTTCGGAATCACGCCAGCTGAACTGCTGTTCGTCGGTGACTTGCCCTCTGACATTACGGCGGCAAAGACAGTTGGTGCAAGATCAGCTGGTATTTCCCGGCCCTCGCCGATGGGATTGGCATCCGATTTTACTAAATCGCCTGTAGACGGTCAGGCAGCGCGGCTTAAAGCCCTGAAGCCGGATTATTTTCTGGATTCACTGACCGACTTACTGACGGTCATCTAATACTTGGCGGTGAATTCGTGGAACAGTTTCATCACCTGTTTTGTCACCTCGCCGACCTTCCCGTTTCCTATCTTTTTCTTCCCGACTTTCACGATCGGAACAATCTCTTTGAAGCTTGACGTAATGAACGCTTCATCGGCTTTATACATTTCCTCTACCGTTACTTCGCGCTCTTGAATTTTGAAATGCGGACGTGCGACATCAATCGTTACTTTTCTCGTTATTCCAGGAAGAACTCTCTCTTTTGCGGTTATCAAACGCCCGTTCTTTACGATAAAGAAATTGCTGGTCGCCGCCTCAAGAACTTTTCCCCCTGAAACATACAAAATTTCAATAGCGCCCGCCTTCTTCCTTTCTTCCTGCAGAAGAACCGCCTGAATGTAGTTCGTCGTCTTGCTCTCCGGAAAGCTCCTCTGTTCTTCAAATACAGTGAGAGAACAGCCATCCGTATAATATTCTTTCGGAAACAGGTGAAACTCTTCAACGAGTATGTAGAACGTCGGGTGCTCGTAATCGTATTCAATACTGTCAATTGCCGTGCCTCCGGTCAAAATAACCCGAAAAATTGCCTCTGTGCCCATTGGGATGCTCCGCTCAACAAGTTCGTGCATCGCTGATGCTATCTCTGCATCAGTCGCCGGGATTTTAAGCGATAGGCTTTTTGCGGAATTCCTGAAGCGGGCGAGGTGCGCTTTCAGCATAAACGGCTTCCTCTTGTAGGTCATTAACGCCTCGTAGATACCGAATCCGCGCAAGAGCCCGATGTCGTATAAACCGACATGCGCCTTTGCAAGCGATATGATTTTCCCGTTGAGGTAGCAGAATGTCGCCATGAGATTTACGTTGTCTTTAGAGGATCTGATGTGTCAGCCACGTGAGAATCGAAAGAACGAGCGCGCCTAGGAGTGCTGTCAAGAATCCCGCGACTTCAAATCCGGGAACTATCCACGACATTGCATAGAAAAGAAACGCATTGAGGACGAGTGAAAATAGTCCGAACGTGATGATGGTAATTGGCAACATGAGAATGCGCAATACCGGCCTGATGACTATCACGATGACGGACCACACAACCGCAACAAGAAGTATCGTCGTCCATCCGCCGATGTGAGAAATGCCGGGAACAAGATTTACCGTCAGCGCCACCGCAGCAACAGTGCCAAGATAGCGAAGAATTGAGTGCATATTTGGGTGGGTTCTAGGTTATAGGTTCTAGCTTCTAGGCCATTCTATATCCTATACACAACAAACTGCAACCCAGTTCCGTTACAAACGTCAGCGAGCACGGGCATAACACTTTTGCCGTGTCTCGCAGGCCGACGGGCCGAGAGGCAGCGCGCGGACCGCAGGCACGAAGAGTGCCGAAGGTACCAACGGCAGTAGCTGTTGGCCAGCGACGGCAAAAGTGTTATGCCTGGCGAGCGCCACCTCACTCCCACTTATCGTCCGCCTCTTCCTCCGGAACATCTACCTTCTCCTCATCTTCGTCTCCATCCAATAATTCACTGACCGCCTCCTCGGGCAAGACCGCTTCTCTCTCCTCGTAATTCTCTCTATCTCTGTAAATCATAGTAAGTTATGCGTTTTCTTACCATTAACACGCCAATATTACCGAGAGTATTTACGTGCGCAAGATTGCAACCTGCGCAGGTGTGTATAACTCCGTACGACTCTATATAATGGCCCACATGTCGCCTGAAGACCCAATGGCAAAGCATTTCCGGCTTATTCATGCGCAGACGACTGCGCTCCGAAAACTGGGGCTCGTCACCATCCGTGACCTCCTCTACCACTTCCCTGCAAGATATGAAGCACAAGGTTCCGATGCAAGCACAAGAGAGTTAATCCCCGGTACAAAGGTAACCATGTACGGCACGCTCTCAAAATTGAAAGCGAAGAAACTTTGGAAAAGCAGGCGGGCGATAACTGAAGGATGGTTTGAAGATGCGACCGGCCGCGTTAAATGCATGTGGTTCAATCAACCCTACATCGCATCGTACGTTGCGGAAGGAAGTTTCGTAAGACTGGCAGGAACCGTGGGCGGAAACGAAAAGAGCCCTTATATCGCGAATCCGGAATTTGAAGTAGTGCCACCAGGAAGCGTTCCTTCCGGATTGTTTGGTAAAGCTAGCGGCTCGTCCGCCGGAGGCGGATCCGCCTCCGGCGGAAAGCTGGTCTCTCTACATTCTGTTCTGCCCGTTTACCCCGAGAGCAGAGGTATAACGAGCTTGTGGTTTTACCACGCTATCAGGCGCATGTGCGAGAAGGGTGCGCACAAAGCGATAGCTGACCCTATACCAGAAGTGGTGCGCAGTAAATATCACTTACCCGATCTATCAACTGCTCTCGTATGGATACATACGCCGGAAAAAGATAACCATGCGGAAGCCGCCCGCAAACGGTTCGCATTTGAGGAAATATTCATCATGCAAATCGCACGCGCGCAGGAACGCGCCCTGAATGATTCGCAGGCGCCGTTTCTTATAAGCAACGGGGAGACATATGCGAAGCAATTTCTCACATCAATCAATTTTCCACCGACCCGCGCCCAGAGCCGCGCCATCGCCGACATACTCAAAGATTTCGGTGGTGCACACCCGATGGCGCGGCTTCTGGAAGGAGATGTGGGCTCGGGAAAAACACTTGTTGCCGCCGCGGCCGCCTACGCTGTCGTGCACAGCCGGCCTGCAGGACGCAAGTCCGGCACTCTGCAAGTGGCATATATGGCGCCTACGGAAATCCTCGCGACCCAACATTTTCAGTCCTTTATTGAATACTTTTCCTCCGAAGGAGGATCCGCCTCTGGCGGACAGGCTACATCGACGAAAATTGCTCTTATCACCGGTAGCGGCTGTTGGAAATTCCCCTCCAAAGTCACACGCGGAAAACCCACCGCCATTTCACGGGCACAATTATTGAAGTGGGTAGAAAACGGCGAGATAGCGATGGTTGTCGGTACGCACGCTCTTATCCAGAAATCAATCAAATTCCAGAACCTCGCTCTTGCAATCGTGGATGAACAACACAGGTTTGGAACAGCGCAGAGACGGGCACTCGCAAAGAAAAGCGCCGCAGCACCGCATTTTTTGAGTATGACGGCTACTCCGATTCCGCGCACGCTCGCGCTAACACTCTACGGCGACCTTGATATTTCCGTTCTTGACGAACTTCCTCCTGGACGCGCGAAGGTGACGACGAGGATAATAAAAAAAGAACAACGCGCCGAAGCGTACGAGGACGTGAGGCGCGAGCTCAAAATGGGACGGCAGGCATTCGTTGTGTGTCCGCGCATTGAAGAACCGGACCCGGAAAAAATGAGTGCGCTTCAAGCAAAATCCGCCAAGGCGGAAGCAAGGCGCCTGCAAAAAGATGTATTTCCTGAATTCAAAGTCGGACTTCTACACGGAGCGATGACGCAAAAAGAAAAAGACAGTTGTATGAAAGATTTCGTTTCAGGAAAAGTACAGGTGCTTGTCGCGACATCCGTTGTGGAAGTCGGCATCAATGTACCAAACGCGACCGTTATGATGATTGAGGGAGCGGAACGCTTTGGGTTGGCACAGCTCCACCAGCTTCGCGGGCGCGTCATGCGCTCGTCACACCCGCCGTACTGTTTTCTCCTCCCCGAAACATTCGGTCAAGTATCTTCAAAACGGCTTAGGGCTCTTGAAAAAAGCGACGACGGATTCAAGCTTGCCGAAGCAGATTTGGAAACGCGCGGCGCGGGAGATTTATTCGGCCGCCGCCAGTGGGGCATTACGGACATCGGCATGGAGGCGCTAAAAAATCCGCGTCTTATCCAGGCCGCTCGCGAGGAGGCATTCGCGCTTGTGCGCGAAAATCCGGAGCTTGAAAAGTATCCGGAGCTTGCCGCGCGCGCGGCAAGCGTTTCTGGAAGTATGCATTCCGAGTAAGCGAATTAGGGTATGTTCCCGACGATATCAATTCACAGCAACTGCGACAGATGTCTTGTGCGAACCGGAGCTCAAAGATACTTGATATGTTCCGGCTAACTGATAAGTGTGATTAACCATACTCGTCATTGCCTTGCAAACGCCCGCTGAAACCGCAATCGGCGATTTTCCCGTGTTGTCGCCGTAATCCAGAATGTATGTGGCTGCGTTGCAGGAGTTTGCCGCGTTCACCGTGACTTGTACTGAAATACCACGCGATGAACCGCCGGCAAACGGCGCTACAGCGATGAACCCGCCGATTGCGCTGCTTGCGCCGGCCGTGCCGGAACAACGAGCGGCTATAGCCGTTGCCGTGCGCGGCCCGACTGCACCATATCCCGTGTCCGGCGTCCCCGAAGACGCGATTCCATTTTTCGCCTGGAATCTTTGCACCGCTTTTTCTGTGAGCGGACCGTATGTTCCTGTGATTGTTCCTTCAGGATAAACAGTTTTGTCTTGCGCCAAGAATTGTTGGAGACGCGTGACATCCGCCCCGCTAGACCCTCGCTTCATGGTTACTCCGGGTGTCGGACACGCCGTGGCAGAAGCGGATTTCCCCTGCTGTAATTGCGTTACCTTGTCCTTCAGGCCCTGAACCTGCTGTTGCAGATCCGCGGCGGTAGCCGCCGCGCTAGCGAACAGTGGTAAACCAAAAATAAGGAGGGTCATGGCCGACAGGAACTTGATACGCATGTTTACATTGTCGCACGCTAGGCATTACGCGCAACACCAAATCCCCAATTGTCTGTCCGCCCGCTTGGACTCGAACCAAG
>JAUSHX010000001.1 GCA_030648265.1 bacterium | reverse complement strand
ATATAAAAACCAGAGGAACCACAATAGCCACAGCGCCCCGAACCAGTCCCCGCGCAAAAGCGGCCCGACTCCCAAGAACCCGAGAAACCCCAAAAATCCCAAATACCGCCTGTTCATAAGAATTATTGTATCAGAATTCCGCGCCGGTCATCGCGTTATTTTTTATGCGGAACTAGAGTTGGCGTCATATATTTATGCACAAGCGATTCGTATTCCTTGTATGTGTCCTTCTTAATATCCCACTCGCTAGCCGACATAAGCGGCTTGAGTTGCAACTGCCTCTTACTGCCAAAATATGGAGGCTTCGCCATACGAAAATACGGCTGTTCCCAGCAATTAACCAGTACAAGTGTCGCGCCCCACTCTTTTTGAATTTTATTGAAACGTTCAAAGTCGCCCTTGTGTGCCTCTGGCCGATAACGAAACTTGACCTCAACTAAAAGCGGCTCGCCTTTCTTGTCTAGCACAATGAAGTCAGGAATTGAACGGATTTTCTCGCCGACCTTACTATAGCGATCAAATTTCTCCGCAAGTTGCGTCATGTTTTGCACAATCGCTTCGTAACCGAACCGATACACAACATTCCCCGACGCTTTCATCATCTCCTCAAACAAGGTCTCGGCCATCCGGCCCTTGAGCATTGACTCCGCAAAGTTATTTTGGGTCATACCTTATTTCCCAGTTTCTATTCTTCGGATTCTAATCGGCGGCGGCGCTCATCAAGCGTTTCATCTTCGTAAACCCAAAATATGGGACCCTGTACAGGATACGATACGTGAAGCAAATCTTGTGCCGCACGAGAGAGACTCTTTACCTCTTCATTTATTTGGACATTACTATTCTGTACTACTGTGGCCTTAATATTTTTATCTCTTATAAATAAAAGTTCTGCCCCAACCGGAATTCCGACCGCCTCAAAATTAAAACGCTTTTTATAGATTTTGATCAATTCTTCCTTTACTTCTGGGGTCTCCCCCACGTCCCGATTTGGCGTTACATTTTCAATCTCCACAAGTTTGACTATCGCAACAACTCTTTCAGGGTTCATTTTGAAGAATTCCCGATTTGATCTGGCCCTATTGTCAGCAAACGCAGTGTGTATTTGTCTCTCAACAAAATTCACATCTTTAACCCTAGCGGCGTAGTAGCACTGAAAGGGTAAGGGCATGTTCGTCCAGTCGAGATCCTTTAGTCGTCTGCCGATATCATTGGTACGCCCAATCTTAATATAATCCGGCATTGCCTCGTTGATTAGGATGTAGATAATCTCGTCCATTGTATTTATTCTACCTTATTCGCTAGATGTTTGGTACGACGTTGGAACCCAATTACATAGGGCTTGACATTTATTATTTATCGAAGAAAAGCTTGTTCCAGTCAATGCCTTTCCATTTCACACTTTCAGTTATGCGATTGAGTTTCTCGTAGAGAACTTCTCTTTGTTCTGCGTCGAAATGACGATTGAAGGAGTCTGCGGTTCCGAAAAACAACTTAGCTCCATCAACTCCACTCAATATCGCCACTTCTCGAATCTTATACTCTAGATCATGTCCACTTATTGACCGCTGAAGCTTCTCTTCCGAGTATCTAATATTTTCTAACCTTTCTTTGTATTGTTTTAGATGCCCTTTTTTGACTCTTTCAAAAGTTTGAGGGTTATGGAAATTAATATCTCTTGGATAACCCTTAAGTGTATTGGGTTGATCCAAGTTCCATAACTTTACTTCCTCTAGCCTCTTTACTGAGTGAAAGCAACGAGTACAATACCCGAAAAGCTTATGTGGAAATCTTTGCGTGCCGCAATTTCTGCATTGAGTATATTTCTTTGACCAATTCATAAAATTGACTAACTGCGCCGTTTGGGACGATATTGAAACTCTTCTCGTTCATAAGTTCTGTCTGTAGTTTCTCCCATAATCTTCATTAAACACTTCTTCTTTCCTCGAGATATTATCCTTTTCTGTTTTCATACTCCTGTCGCGAAATCCATTTTGAATGCTCGGTCGAAATGAGAGACTCTACTCGTTGGGTAAGTATACGCCTCGCCTCATCGTCCGTCTTTCCCTCATAGACACCCGATTTACCAAGATACGAATATTTCTCATGCCTTAAGGCTTCACAGGTTGAACGGTAAGTAGTCCAATTTTGTGACCATTGATTCATCTGTTCTATACTTACCAGAAGAACAATCACCGCTCCCAAAGCTGCCGTTGCATCCGCATTGATGCTCGCCATGAAGGGGATGAGTATCGCACAAACAAGTTCAGTTATTTTTACTAACTTATAGAAACGCTGAGCTTTCATCGACTTGCTGTCATACCAGGCAATCTGTCGCTCTAGTCTGGGGTACCCTGAATCCGGTTCTTGTTCAACACTACCAGAAGTTGTCATAATTTTTATATATTTTCTTTATAAATCTAAGGGTACACCGTCACTTTGTTCGAAATGGAGTGCTCTCGCTTAGAGAAAGCTTCCTCAATATATTTATTGGGGTCCAGTACGAAGTCGTCCCATTTAACTAGAATGCAATAACGATCTTCATCAGCATGGGCACATTTCTCATGTGGAATATAATAATTGTGACTGAACTCTTTTACTGTCGTTTCGTCCCCGATTTTTACACAATTATGTACACCGCCACAAGTCGCACAGGTTATGGAGCCTCGATAGATTTCGTTACACATGTGTGGGAGAACAACGCCAAGAATGCCGCTTCTTGGGTTGTTCTCCCCGTCATATAAAGAGGCTTGGAGTTCGCGTTTAATGTACTTCTGCTCTTCATAACCAAAATGTTCCGCACTCTTTCCGCCGATGAGGTGGATGGTTACTGTGGAATCCGAAAGGTAATCCTCTCGGATTTTTTGCATGATGTAGTCCTCGTCATCTGAATCGATAGCCTCATCGAGAGACTTATCTATCATATCGATATCCATGCTTTGTATGGCCTCTTTGTACGACGCATCCTCTGTTTTAAAAGAGATGAAACATTTTCGTGCCATATTTTTAATCAAGATTATTACTTTCGCTTCTATCCGGGTTCGACACCGGTGTATTCAACCCATTTATCTTACGAATATGATAGTCCGGAAACTTTCCCTGTCCTATCTGTTCCACAAAGTCCGCGCGGGTCATGTTCTTTCTTGATTTATTGTCATGGAACCTCTGATTGCGTCCAGAGTCACTTTCCAATGTCACCACAACTGATTTAGCCATATTTTTGATTTCTCAGCTTTTCCTAAACTCGACAACTTGACACTAACATATAAAAGACGGCTCCTATATAGGTTGCACCTGTGGATAACTTTCGGGTTTTGTTCGGGTAGTTGGTATACTTAGCAGATGCTGACCCAGAAACAAAGGCAAATATTGACATACATTGAGCAGCAGATCGCCAAAAAAGAAGTTGCGCCAACCCACCGTGAAATCGCCCGCAGGTTCAAGCTATCTTCCGTTGCCACTGTCCACGAACACCTTGCTGCGTTGCAGAAAAAGGGCTTTCTAAAAAGGCAGCGCGGGCAAGCCCGTGCAATTGTAACCAGTAATCAGTCTTCCGAATTAGTGCCCATTCCCTTACTCGGTATCATCTCCGCAGGCCAGCCCATTGAGGCTTTGGAAAATAAAGAGACGATACTGGTATCAAAAACACAATTGCCTCTTTTCGAAAAGGCATATGCACTTCGGGTCTCCGGCGACAGTATGATTGATGAGGGCATTGAAGATGGCGACATTGTTGTCGTCCGCAGGCAAGACACAGCGAATAATGGCGATCGAGTGGTAGCGCTTCTCAATAACACTGACGTTACTCTAAAGAGATTTTATAAAAATTCGCGGGAAATCCGTTTACAGCCGGCAAATAAGAAATACGACCCAATTATTGTCGGGCCGGATACCCCAATATCAATTCAGGGAATTGTCGTACAGACTATAAAAGCGCAGAAGCAAGAGCCGATAGCCGACAGGCAAGAAACAAGGAAAGCGCTTGCCCCCAAACTAAACCGGATCATTTGCGGCGATACCGTCTCAATCATGGAGGACCTTCCGGAGTCTTTCTTTGATGCGGTCATAATCGACCCTCCGTACAACATCGGAAAAGATTTCGGCAACAACATAGACCGGCGAGAACTCGCCGAATACATCGCATGGGCAGAGCGATGGATGAATCAATCACTTAACCTCTTGAAGCCATCCGGCACCATGTTCGTGTACGGTTTCAGCGAGATACTCGCACATCTTTCCATAAAAATCCCTCTACACCGGCAACGATGGCTTATTTGGCACTACACAAATAAAAATGTTGCTTCTCTCAACTTTTGGCAAAGGAGCCATGAAAGTATTTTGTGTGTGTGGAAAGAGGACAGGCAATTTAATAGAGATGCAGTTCGGGAGCCCTACACCGAAGGGTTCCTAAACGGCGCTGCCGGAAGGATACGGAAAGATACGATTGGCCGCTATAGCAAAGGCGGGAAACAAACGGTATATGCCGCACACGAAGGTGGCGCTTTGCCGCGCGACGTTATTAAAATCCCCGCACTCGCGGGTGGCGCGGGAATGACGGAGCGCTGGTTTCTTTGCAACACATGCAACGAGGTGTATGCGCCGCGAGAACTGGACAACCACCGCACCCACAAGACCGTGAAGCATCCGACACAGAAACCTTTTGATCTGACAAGACGATTACTGAAATCATGCCTTCCGGAAAAAGACGGAAAAGTGTTCATTCCCTTTGCTGGTACAGGATCCGAGTGTGTAATAGCGCGCGAACTCGGCGCAGACTATCTGGGCGTAGAAATCAATCCGGAGTATGTGACACTAGCAAACGGGATTCTTTCTAGAATAAAATCCTAGGTTAGAACTAAAGCTCTTTCACTGTTTTAATGTCGCCTAGAGTAACAAGCCTTGAAAGTGTACTGCTGCGCACAGTTAGTTGTTTGAGGACGCATTTCTTGCTCTTTCCAGGTGGAACGACGACGATAAAGCCCCATTTGATTAATTTCTCAATCGGAATATTTTGTGTTGATCGTGAGCCTTTTTTCCTATTATTAACTCGATCTAATAAATATTCCCCCACCTCCTTGTTGTTGCCGAAAACAATAAACTGAAGGTCGCTTGCCCCCCTCCAGATGGCCACCGCGGTGTATAGGCGTCCGCTATAAAAAGACTTCGCCTTCTCGACATTCGTGTCATTCCATGTTCCTCCCCATCGTTTTGCGCTGATGCTACATTGCTTTACCTCCAAAAATTCACCGGTTTTACTTCGTTTTGCATCAAAACCATGTTTGCGTTGATTAACAAGATCAAACCCGAGTATATCGGCAATAATGGTGTCGCGTATAGAGTTAATAGTTGTATCCGTGTCATAAATCTCAAACTGCTCTTGAAATTTTGAGAGGTCCCGCAAAGCAACTAAGCCAAGACGCTTAAACTCTTCTGAGAGCGGTTGAAAATCTCCCTTATCAAACATTCCCGTAGCCATTGACTGGCATCATCCCACAACTCTCCATCTTTGGGAAACCCGCCTCCGTATGTGTAATTTTTACAACTCGGTATACTTAGTGTGCTTACCCTTTGATTTCTCTACTGGATATCTTTTCTCGTTCTTCTTCATTTTCGCTTCAAATGCTTTTCCCAAATCTATGTCCATGTCATGACTCATTAATACGACCCAGTGCAGCACGTCAGCAAGTTCTTCTGCCACTTCTCCCTTATGATCCTTAAGATATTCTTGCACTTCTTCTGGCGTTTTCCACTGAAAATGTTCCATCACTTCCGCCACCTCCAAAACCAAAGAAAGCGCCATATCTTTCGGATTATGGAATTGTTTCCAGTCTCTGGCATCTCGAAACGCAACTGCCATTTTCTGAAATTTAGCAATATCTGACATAAATAATCCATTCAAAAACGTACGTTCGGCAGGCTCGGTATGAATTATCGTCCATTGTACTCCTTCGGTCCTTTTAGGGAACCCGGATTAAAGGAAGAGAAAATCGCCCCCAACTCTTCATTCTGTTCATTTCCCCCCTCTCTTTTCCCACCCAAATCTATTCTAGTATGGCGCCCGACTGCACTAGCGTTTCGCTGGACCGTCTACAGGTGTCTATCATGAACGATAGACCTGCTGTTTGTAGCTAATCGCTTCGCTTTTAGACAAACAGGGAGCCTGCCCGCCTCTGGCGGGCAAAATACTAGAATAGATGCCCTCTTCATTTCCCCGATATTCTCGTATTCTTAAGAATACGAGAATATTACCTGTGTTAACTTTTTCCGTCTCTCTTTATTCCCCTCTTGCATTTCCCTTTCTTATTTTCGCTCCTTTTTATCCCTCTCGCCTGTCTTTCCCCCGCCTATCTATGTACATGACAAAAGCGGAAGTCCTTCTAACGATTCAGGAAAGTTATGGTCAACTGTAAAATTGTCGCGAAGGAAACCCAAACAAGATACGGAACCTGCGCGTACGCAATCCACTTTATATGCGGGTAAACCGCGAGCATCGCCCAAATTAATGTTGCGAGAACGAGAGCGACATCCAGTGCGGCGAGGTAATTATTTTGGAGTCCGAACTGGAGCCACGTAAACGAGAAATTAAAAACGAGGTTCAGCACGAACGGCACGGCGACAAGGGTAGGGATTTGTTTTTGCCACGCCATCCAGAAAACTTTTCCGAACGACACCGCGATTAGAACATACAATACGCTCCACACCGGTCCGAAAATCCATGAAGGCGGAGCCCACGCCGGCTTAATTAATTCTTGATACCACGAATATGCCTGCATGCGGATATTATCGCACGATTTTCTTAGCACCCCTCAAGGCTAGCTCTCTGTTTACGATTCACTCTATTACAGATAATAATTTAGACGGCGAATGATGCCCGCTTACGATTCTCACCTTCTTTACGGGGACGCCGAGGCGCCCCGCGACTATTTTCATGATTCTTGCATTCGCGGAATTGCGCTCCGCTTTTTCTTTCACGGATATGGCGAGGGTCCCTTTAATGCCCTCCGCAACACTTTCTTTTTTCTGCCCCGTTTTCACGCGTACTTTTATGTACATATTTCGTATTGAAACTCTGATTATCCACCTTTGCCCGATCTTATCAACACTCCACCGACTCGCGCCGGAATGGTGGGTTATACTATAGACATACTTTAACAACCCTAATATTTCTTATGGACAATACAAAAGTGGCAGTTGGCGCGGTTGTGGGAATTGTTTTGGGACTTGTCGGAGGATACTACATCGGGTACGACCGCGGCGGAAAAGCGTTAGAGGCCGCATTGAAGGCGGAAGCGGATAAAGCCGCAGAGGAGACAGCGAATCCCTTCGCGGACGTAAAGACGAACCCGCTTGAGGACGTGAAGACTAACCCTTACGAAAACGTGAAGACTAACCCCTTCCAATAACACCATGCGTAACAAATTTGGCGCTTTCGGAATCTTCGCCGGAACGTTGCTTCTCGCAAGCGTCGCCTTCGCGCAAGAAAGCACCGTCACCTTCCCCATTCCGGAACTGGGCAACTGCACGTCTAAAGAGCAGTGCAAAACATATTGTGACGACCCGGCAAAACACGATTCCTGCATCTCATTCGCGGAATCGCACGGCTTGATGAGCGTGGAGGAAGTGAAAATCGCCCGCGCGATAGGGACGCAAAAGGGACCCGGCGGATGCGTGGGACTCCAGTGCAAGACGTACTGCGACGAGGAAAAGAATATTGACGAGTGCTTGGATTTTGCGAAAGAACACAATCTTATTCCGGAGAATGAAATCGCGATTGCGCGCGAGGTGCGGACTAACGGAGGCCCGGGCGGATGCAGGAGCGAAAAAGAATGCCGCGCGTATTGCGATGGAGACGGGCACTTTGAAGAGTGCATCTCGTTTGCGGAAAAAAATAATTTGATGCCCAAAGAGGATCTTGAGCGTGCGAAAAAACTCGGCGACAAGCCGGGGCCCGGCGGGTGCAGGAGGGAGGCGTGCAAAACATATTGCGAAACTCCCGGCCACATGGATGAATGCGTGGCATTTGCCGTGGAAAACGGATTTATGACGCAAGAAGAAGCCGAGATGGCGCGCAAGATGGGAAACAAAGCGGGCCCCGGCGGCTGTCGCGGCGAAACGTGCAAGACGTATTGCGACGACCCCGCCCACGGCGAGGAGTGTTTCAAATTTGCGGAGGAGAACGGGTTGATGTCGTCCGAAGAATTGGAGCAAGCGCGGAAGTTCATGGGAAAGCCCGGACCCGGAGGATGTAAGGGCGAGGAATGCAGAAAGTACTGCGACGACCCTGCCAACATGGATGCGTGTCTGTCGTTTGCGGAAGAAAACGGAATGATGTCAAAAGACGAAGCGGAACAAGCCAGAAAAATGGGAAATAAACCTGGGCCCGGTGGATGTAAAGGCCAAGAATGCCGGGACTACTGCGAGGACGGCGCACACGCGGAAGAATGCACCGCGTTTGCGGTTGAAAACGGATTCATGAGCAAGGAAGACGCGGAGCGCGCGAAAGGATTCAGAGAAATGACCGGTCCGGGCGGGTGTAAGGGCGAGGAATGCAGGACATTTTGCGACGGCCCGGAGCACCGTGAAGAATGCATGAAATTCGCGGAAGAAAACGGGTTCGCACAGAAACGTGGAGAGCAGGGACCGCCAAACGGCGAGGGCGGGAGAGGCCCGCAGAACGGCGGCGGCCCCGCAGGGTGCGCATCTCCGGAAGAGTGCAAGGCTTTATGCGAATCCAACCCCGAAGCCTGTAAAGGGTTCGGCCCGTCTACAGGCGAACCGGCAGATTTCGTGGCTCGGCCTGTCGATCCCAGACTCATCGGCCCGCCGTCCGGAGACGGAAGAGATTCCGGACAAGACCGCGCGATGGAACGCCGGGGGTTTGAAGTCCCGCCCGGGCGCGTGCCTTGCGGCTCGGAAGAAGCGTGCAAGAAAATGTTTGAGAACAATCCGGGAAACTTTAACGAATCTTTCAAGGATCAGGGAGAAAACGGGGAGCGCCCAAGGTCTGAAATAGAAAAACGTCAGCCCGAAAGCGGGTTTCGGCCGGATGAACGGCAAATGCCGAATCCGAGCGGCTACCAATCGGATGGAGCGCGCGTGATGCCGTCCGATTTTCAAAGGCAATATCAAGAACAATCAAGCAGGGAATATCAGAAACAATATCAGGAGCAATCACGCGGAGAGTACCAAAGCCAGTATCAGGAGCAGTATCAGGGCGCGCGACAAATGCAGGGAGTGCCCGGAGAACCTCCAAAAGACACGGTGGGAGAACAACAAATGTATCAGCAATATCAGCAAATAGGCACACCTCCCCAGTCATCTTCTTTCGTACCTACTCCAGAGGGAACGCCACCTCCAACTGAAAATCGCGGGAGCGCGCCACCGCCTCCTCCGCCACAGGAATCAACTCCACCGCCTCCATCTGCCCAGAACAGGCCGTCCGGTTTCGTCGCTTCAGTTATCAGCGCGTTTGGCCAACTCTTCCGCTGATTCTTGCTCCTTGCTCTAAACGGCAGCAGGAAAAAGAACCAGGCGCAATGCGCGCAGTATCCACAGAAACACGACTCAAGATTGTGTGACAGATTATTGAATCGTCCCGTTGGCGTGTAAGACCGTTTTGTTGGAAACAATTTCAGTGATTTGAATCCGGAAGAGGTCTTGCGATATCGCCTATGCTATTTTGTTTGCAACCACTGATGCGCTATTTTCGGAATCTTCCGCATGGAATAGGGCGTACTCCTTCGGGAAAAGCCAGAGGGCTATGTGGTAAATCGTATACGTTATGAAGAATGCTGAAAGCACATCAATGGAGTAGTGGAGATGGCCCAGAAGCACGATTATTGCAAAGAATGCAGACCATACCAAAAAGATATACCGCAGTTTCTTGTGGTTCCAAAACATAAGCGCGAGCAGAAACGGGACTCCTGTGTGAGCGGAGAAGAAGAGGTCGGCACCGCCAAGAAATTTGGCGGTGAATGCTCCGATATCAAGAACGACACGCCCCGGAAAGGGTCCCAGATGCGTTAGTGTGACGAAAATCGCTCTCGTGAAGTAGAAAAGGGACAAGCTGTGAAGCATGAGCGGCAAACGCTTCGGGTGGCTTAGACATAATAGAACGACGAACACGATGAGAATGAGCGTACCGTAGACAAAAAGAGCGTCCACATCAAATACTCGTACGTTGCTCAAAATAATATCGGTAACAGGATTACTGGCTTCCTCCGTTGCATAGAGCGTCGCGTAGAAGTTGGCGGCTATGCTTAAAAAGAACGCGAAAATCGCCAACGGCGCGGAAAATCGATACCGCTCCTCGCTCCAATGAAACTTGTATCGCCGCAATAGTTCTTTCATGGTTTTGAAGTCAAATTGTACCATCCTTGCCTATCAGTATATACTTCACAGAATGACGCGGGTATTCTATAACGTCTTCCTGAATGTCATTCCGATTGTACTCATGATCGGGCTCATTCCGCTCGTGGAGAATGACTTTCTGCTAACAGGTATATACGCAGGCATAATTGTTGTCTCTTTTTTTATCCGGTACGGCAAGAACGATATTATTTTCCTGGTATTTGGACTGTGCGTTCTGACTGTATCTGAATACTTTTTTATATCCACAGGAGTAGAGGTTTTTGAGCGGCATACGCTTCTCGGCGTGATGCCTATGTGGCTCCCCGTTTTGTGGGGCTACGCATTTGTTGCAATACGGCGCAGTATCGTCATTCTGGAGGATTATCTCAAATGAGAATATGGACATTACTCTCATCATACCGGCGTACAACGAGGAGGATTATATAGGACAGTGTCTTGACGCTGCAATTAAAAATTCGGGCGGCAAATTCAAAGAAATCATCGTCGTGGACAATGCTTCAACCGACAAAACGGCAGAGGTTGCCGGCCGATACCCGCGTGTAAAGGTCGTCACGGAAACTCGCAGGGGCACCGGCCATGCGCGTCAGACAGGACTTGAATATGCGACAGGGAATATTGTTGCGTACATAGACGCGGATACGGTGGTACCGGAGGGTTGGGTTGACAGGATAGAGACAGAGTTCAATGACCCGGAAGTTGTCCTGCTCAGCGGTCCGTACCGATACTATGATGCTCCCTGGTATAAGCGCTGGATACTCAACTCTCTCTGGTGGATTTCTGCGCCAATCACATCCCGTGTTGTCGGTTTTATGGCACTCGGGGGTAATATGGTGATGAAAAAAACCGCGCTTGAAGCTGTGGGCTTCGATCGCTCAATTGCTTTTTACGGGGATGATACAGATATTGCCCGGCGAATGCATACTAAAGGGAAAACCTTGTGGCGAATGAGTTTTTATATTTACACGTCTTCCCGCCGCTTTCTGGAACATGGGATAATAAAGACGAACGCCATTTACGTCGCGAATTATTTATGGCCGGTTATTTTCCACCGTCCTTTTACTGCCGTCTATCAGGACATCAAACGCGTATGAATCCTCAGGCAAAGGCGACGCTTGCAACGGGAGTGTTTGCCCTCTTCGGTCTGGTGTCGCTTCTGTTTCTTGCCCCCGCCGGGCCGATAATTATCCCGCACGCGATATTCTACGCGGTTCTCGTTCTCAACACCTTTTTTTCGATTCGTTTCTACGCTGGTATTCAGCCGCAAAGCTTTCCTCAAATGTTCATTGATGTAGTGCTCGTTGTCGCCTATATCGCTGTTGCCCTTTCTATCGGTCAGGCATTCTTGTTTGCATGGACTGCGCTATTTCTTTTCGTTGCGGCCCCTATTAAATATGCCCTCATGCTAGTCACCATACACCACAGAGAATTACTGCAGCGGAAAATCTTTATTGATTCTATGGGCGCTGTTTCATGCGCGGTGTTTCTCGTATTCACTATGTTAGGCTACCCCCTTGAAGCTGCATGGGTCTTTGCGATTGTGTTTTCTCTCGCCAACGTCTATCTGCTTCTCATCCACCCGATGTACCGTCTTTAGTGCCCGCACGTTTTTGTTTTTCTTCCAATGCGGAGAACTGACCCTCTATGATTCCTGAATAGGGAACTGGAATTCCGTGTTCGGCGCGTATCGTGAGAACTCCATCAACGATATTCTCCGTAATAGCGTCTATTTTCTTTTCATAGTTGAGAGCCTTTTCTGCTGGAGTTAGCTGTGCTGAGATGGTGCTGGTCATCCTTCTTGTCGGAAATACAGGATCGTCAACACCGGTCATGATAGTGATTCCAATTCCGTGTTTTTTCAACTTCCGAAGCAATGAGTCTATATGAATTCTAGACAACCCCCATACTTCTTCGCTCGTTCTGTAGAAACCACTTTCCTTTATGTGAGATACCAGAGCTACCCCAGCCGCTGCACCACCTTCCGCGTCTTCCTTAGTATTTGGTATAGCGGCATACACTGGCATCGTGAGTCCATTGGCTTCTGCATCTGCGCGTTGCTTATCGCTGACTGGTATGGCTGCGAAACTTTCGGACTGTTTCCCGCGGTTGCTTTTTTGCGCAGCAAAGCCGTATCCCAGCCGAGGCAGACTATCTTTGCCGATTAGTCCGGCTGAGCCGAAGAGGATGATGTTGGCTATTCGTTTCTTTCCTTCGCCTCTTGCCGCTCTCTCAGCAAACAGGAGCGCGGCAATAGCGGCACTCGCGCCGCCTTTTGAATGCCCCAGGACCCCTCCCTCCTCCACCCCTCTAGCTTCCAGGACACTCATGAGCGTAAGCGCGTCACGCACTTCTTCTGCAGGAAAATCTTTTACGAGTTCTTTATCTTCCGGCAGAAGTTCTGTTGTGCCACCCTTGCTCGGATACGTAAAAGACAGAGTTCTTCTACCGGCGTCACTAAATCCTTTGAGTATGTATTTGTAGACTTCCGGACCCATACCCCATGCGGGGCTCAAAATCAAGGGTTTTTTATCGCTTAATGCGGGAGCGGGAATGTCAACGACATCGATACCGCCGCCTGAAATGGAAACTCTTTCTTTTTTTGTGAACGCCCGTTCAAATACACTCTTGTTAGCACTAAGACTCTCCATTCCGCAATTGTACTACCAATCCGAGCGAGCAAGGGAGCGGCTGATCTGTCGTATTCCAAAATAGGCACCTATAACAACGACTACGCCAAATCCCATCTGGAGTCCGGGCGGAATGAAACTAAAAACGTTACCGAAGTAATATCCAATAATGACAAGAAGGTACACCCAGAGAAATCCAGCGCCGATATTGATTAGCGCATAACGCCACACGGACATTCGGACCATGCCGGCGGTTATTAGAGTCGCAATCATAAGTCCAAATCCCATGGTTAGCTTAGAGGCAAGAAGAATGAGACTCTGGTGATGTCTAAAACGACGCTCAAGCTTTAGTAGGACTTCGGGTGTCGCCTCGACAAGATATCCCCAACGGACTATAAATGGCCGGGCCGCAAAATACCCTACGCAATACCACACCAAGTCAGAGAGCATGTCTCCCGCGATGACAGCAAGATACATCGGCCAGAAATCGACCGTGCCCAATCTCCACAAGAGCCCGCCACCCATCATGACGACCGACCCTTCCAGGAATGACCCGATAAAGAGCAGAAAATACTTGGATGAATCAAGCAGTGCGATGATGTTCGGGAGAAAGTCCATAACAGAAGTATACTATCTTGAGAAAGAGATAGTATCGTCTCACTAGCTTCGTTTTCTCGTTTTTGGAGCCGCCACCGCAGACGCCTGGGAAACCGACGGTTTTCCCAATCCTTCCTGCACGCCTGCCTGCCGGCAGGCAGGGGGAACTCCCGTTCCCCGACCCCCTCCCTGTCCGGGAGTCATCTCTTTCGTTTCACTTCAGAGCCGCCTCCCGGACTCGAACCGGGGACCTTCACTTTACCCCAGTACCACGATGCTTCGCATCGGCTACGGGGCAGGCAAAACCGTTGCTCTATTTACCCCGTTAGAGCCGGAGGCGAGACTCGAACTCGCGACCTTCACTTTACAAAAGTGTTGCTCTACCAACTGAGCTACTCCGGCTCTAACGGGGCCAACTGAGCTAAGGCGGCGCGTAGAGACACTATAAACTCTCACCGCCCTTCTGGCCATTGTCTGTAGCATTCCCACCATTGCTTGGGGTAAGAGGATGTTCGCCGACCTGTTTTAAGAACTCCGAGCGCGTCTCCCTTTTCTCAAAGTGATGCTTGTGGGAAACCAGATCAGCAAGCTGGTGCGATTTGATCTCCATTGCTCGCGCAAGCCGTGCCGCTCCAAGCGCGCCCGCATGCACCGCCTTTTTCGCCATTACGAGAGCTTGCGGGGGGAGTTTTGATAACTCTGCTCGGCTCATGTGGACAAGCACCTTTAATTTCGCGGCATTTTCATCGGCTATCGCGCGCACGTTAGAGTAAAGAACTCTGCTGTGCGTTCTCTCCCAATGCTTAACCGAAAACAATCCGATGATGCCTATGATGGAAACAAAAAAGACGACTGTTGAAAAGATAATCATACTCTTTAACGAACCGAGAGCCGCTCAAAACGCACTAGCTCCACCTTCTCGCCGAATTTCTGAACCGCCGAATTGATAAGGTCGCGCACAGTGATTGAAGAATCTTTTACATAAGGCTGGTCTAGAAGCACGCGTTCTTTTATATAGCTCTCTACCTTCCCCTCAACCGCTTTCACGCGAGATTTCTCCGGCAAGCTGGATGCCTCTTTTTCAAACACCTCTCTTGCCATTTGTATATCCGCTTCGCGGACATCCTCGCGCGATTTAAACTGCGGATTCATCGCCGCCACATGCATTGCGATACCATACGCAAGTTTTGCGAACTCTTCGTTCTTGGATACGAAATCTGTCTCGCAGGCGAGCACCACGGCGCCCACCACGGCCCCTCCTGCATGCGTATAAGCCGAGGCCACGCCGGCGCCCAAAGCGCGGTCGGATTTCTTGGATGCGATAGCCGAGCTTTGCTTGCGAAGAATAATCTTGGCCTTTTCCACGTCGCCTCCCGCCTCCTCAAGCGCTTTTTTGCATTGCATTATAGAAACCCCGGTCAGGTCGCGAAGTGCTTTTATCTCGTCTGTAGTAGCCATGATAAATAGATTCTTACGAACGAATAAGCAATGGTTAGATTCTCTCTAACCATTGTTATTCTAACACTTACTGCGGATTATTAACTACCGCCTTCTTCCCTGCTGAATAAGCCGAGGCTATGAAATCAACGATGTATCGTATACTGCGCACAGATGTGTCGTTGGCAGGAATGGGATATTGCACCAAAGAGAAATCGCAGTCAGAGCTGGAAAGGCCGATGACCGGGATGCCTAGTTGATTTGCCTCTTGAACAGCCGTGTGCTCCCTGCGGGTGTCAACAACGAAAAGCGCCGCCGGAAGTTCCGCCATTTTTACCAACCCGCCAAAGCGAGCGAGCAACTCTGTAATTTCGCGGTCAATGAGAAGCCGTTCCTTCTTAGTGTATTTCGCAAGGGTCCCCTCATCCCTCTCTTTCATAAGAGTTTCAAGGCGGTCAATTCGCTTGCGGATGTTCTTAAAATTCGTGAGGGTGCCCCCAATCCATCGGCTGGCGACATAAGGAGAGGAAACGCGCAATGCCGCCTCTTTTACAATCTCTATCGCTTCGTGTTTCCCGCCTAAAAATAAGAGCTGTTTTCCGCTTTGTGAAAGCGTGCTTACAAATTCGCGCACGGTCGCGAGGCGCTTGTTGGTCTCTTCCAAATCAAAGATGTCGCTTCGGTCTTTCGTGATGAAAATAAAAGGCGATGCGGTGGGGTGCCTGCGCGTACGCGAATACCCAAAGTGCACTCCCGCTTCGTATAGCTCCTGAATATCTGCTGTCTTTGTATCCATACCTGTCACACGAAGTGGCATTGTTTATGCAGCGCCGATTTCATGATTTCGTTAAATTGTTTGATAAAGAAACATGTCTGATAGAACCTCTAACTTCTGAAACTATTGCTATGCCATTTCGTGTGTACAGGCATACAGTGCGTGGAAATATATCAAATAAGAGGCAATAGGCAATAGCAGCAGAAAATGGGTAGCTCACTCTCCCATCTCTTTTGCATCTAAGACTTTAAGGATTTCGCCGATGCGCCCCGCCATAATTCCCTCAAGATTAGACCAGGATTCTTTTATGCGGTGATCGGTTACTCTGTCCTGCGGGAAATTGTATGTGCGTATTTTTTCTGAGCGGTCTCCAGTGCCCACTTGAGCTTTTCTCTCTGCAGAACGCGCACGCGCTTCTGCCTCGTCCTGCGCCTGCTGAAGCCGGCTCGTCAAAAGCGTAAGCGCTTTCTCTCTATTTTGCGCCTGCGAGCGCTCCGATGTGCATTTCACGTCAATGCCCGTCGGTTTGTGAATTATTCGCACTGCCGTCTCCACCTTATTGACGTTCTGCCCGCCGGCGCCTCCGGAGCGCGATGTTTCCATCTCTAGGTCGGAAGGATTGATTTGGATTTTCGTTCTCTTGTATATTGGAAGAATGGCGACAGAAGCCGTAGAGGTGTGGATTCTCCCCGCCTTTTCCGTAGCCGGCACGCGCTGTACGCGGTGTACGCCCGTTTCAAAGCGCAGTTCGCGGTAGCAATTTTCTCCCTTAATTTCAAACTGCGCTTCTTTGTAACCGCCCAGGGATGCGGCCGATTCAGAAAGCGCTCGCCATTTCCAATTCTTGCTTTCGGCATAACGCAGATACATCCGCGCAAGCTCTTCTGAAAATAAAGACGCTTCGTCCCCGCCCACGCCCGCGCGCACTTCTAATACGACTTCATTCGGCCATTCGCGTTCGCTGTCTGTTCCTACTATTTTTTCAATCTCGCCCAGGAGGCGTTCTTTCTGTTCTCCGATTTCTAGAAGCTCTTTCTCGCCGAGCTCGTGCATCGCGGGGTCAACTTCCACCAATTCTTCTGCATCTTTTTCTGCCTGTGTGAGGCGTTTCCATTCTGTTACCAAATAGGAAACCCGCCTGTCATCGGCGTAGTCATCAGGATTTATGTGTTCAGTCATAGGTTGTAGGCGTTAGGTTATAGGTTTTAGTATCTCTTACACTGTATACCGTATACAGAATACAGGCACGCGCGCAGAATGCGCGCGTGCCATGCTAAATAAAGCTACTTCGCTGTCTTTTTTGTCTTGGCTGCTGAAGCGCGAGTTTTGAACTTTTCTACTCGTCCTGCGGTATCAATAGTCTTGGATTGTCCGGTATAAAAAGGATGCGAGGCGCTGGAAATTTCCACGTTGAAAACGGGGTATTCTTTGCCGTTTGTCCACTTTGCGGTCTTCGTTGTCTTCACTGTTGAGCCAATCAAAAAGTCCTTCCCCGACGTGCCGTCCGAGAAAATCACCTGCCTGTACTCCTTCGGGTGAATATCCTTTTTCATGTTGCGGAACAATATCATAATCTTTTGTGAATCACAACATGGCGCTTTTCTCCAACCAGCACCAAAAGGTTGATGCGAGAGCCGTAGCTGTTTTTGACGGTTTGAGTGATTAGTCCCGTCTACAGGTGTCTATCATGACCGATAGACCGTCAAAAACAGCTACGGCTTGAACCATCAACCGCCCAAAATATCTATTTGCGCCTGGAACTTATCCGCCAATTCCATCACATCATCGCCGTAAAAAGCGTAAGCGGACTTCCCCGCGTTCTTCCAGCCAGCGAGATAGCGTAACGCCGCGAGCCTCTCCGAAGCGCGCGTGCCTTTGTCTGCGCCGTTATCCATCAATAGAAGCGCTGCAGCAAAAGTAGCGGTACGGGCATCCCATGGATTGGGAGGATTTTGCCCCGTCGCGCGCGATATTCTGTCTTTATACAAAATCCATGTAGAAGGAATAAATTGCGCCGGCCCCATCGCCCCGCCCCATCCGTACCACGGTTTTTTTGAAACGGGCATCGTGTCGGGGTTCAACCCCAGGCTTGCAGTAATCTGTGCAAACAAGGGCTGGTCGCGCGTGGGATGCATGTCTTTTTTCCAATTGCCCGTTCCCACGTTCTGTCCCATATTGCTCTCCTCGGCAAGAATCCCGAGGATAAACGCGGGACGCACCCCTGTCTTCAAAGACGCCTCTTTTGCGTATGCAAAAATGTCGCCGAATGAGACCGATTTGGAATCGCGCAGGACGAACAGCGCAGCGCGAATCTGCGCGGCATTTCTTTCTTTCTCTGCTATCAACTGAAGATAGACAGATTCTTGCCCGCGCGCGGCAGTAACCAAATTCTTTTTCTCTATTTCGTTATTTACCAGAGACTGCTGTTGAAGGACCTGTATCTGGCGCAAATCCTGCTCCTCCTGCTGTTTTTCTTGAAGGGCCTGCTTGCGAAATGAAAGATCGGTGCGCGCCGCCGCCATTTCTTTAAATGAAGCATCAAGAGCTTTCTGTATAGTCTGGAATGTGTCCACGTCGTCAAAAAGGTCGCTGATGGAACCGCTAAGAGCAAGCTCGGCTGGCGTCGTCTCGTCTATCTCGCGCGTGCGCCGGAGGATTTGCGCGAGCGATTCCTGCCCGCTCGCCACTTTTGCATCCAAAGATCTTATGGAGTCTTCTTTATCCGCTATGTCGCCCCGGATTTTCTTTATATTCAAATCGCGCTCCTTTATTCCCAGCTTGGCCGTCTTGATTTTCGCATCCAAAATCGCCACGTCGCGTTCAAGAGATGCGCGCGCTTTTTGCTTCTCGGCAAGAACGCCTTGATTGGCCTTAATGTCTTGTTCAATTTGCTGAAGCTGGCGTTCCAGCTCCGCGCGCTGATTTGCGATTGTGTCGGCGCGCGCAAAAACTGGCGATGCAAAAATGATGCCCGCGCAAAAGAAAACAACAAAAAAGCGAGCACGGCTCATACCCTACATTATATCTCACACTAAAACCTATTGCCTATAATCTATTCAGGTGTTTTTCTCCTTCTTCTCGCCTGCCTTTGCTTCCGGCTTTGGCGCTCCCGCTACTGGAGCTGTTCCTTCTGCCGGCGCTGCTACTGCACCTTCCGCAGGCGCCGCTGGCTCCGGCACCACGACTTTCTCTTCCTTGAATTCGCTGATTGATGCGACGATATCCTTCGCACCGGTTATTAATTTTGCGCTTGGAGGAAGAACAATCTGTCCTGCTGTAATGTGGTCGCCCACGTTTGCAAGCGCGGAAACATCCACTGGCAAATTGTGGGGCAATTCCGCAGGCGCCACTTCAATTTCAATTTCGTGAAGAGTCTTAACAAGAATGTGCCCGGCCTTCTCTGCAGGCGCGGAACCGGTAAACACAAGCGGAACTTTAATTTTGATTTTCTTGCCCTTCTCTAGGACGTAAAAATCTGCGTGGAGCGGGGAACTCGTGACTGGATGAAATTGCACGTCGTGTATCAAAACTTCCTTTTCCTCTCCGATGCCTTTTAGGACGACTACTGTCGTTTCTCCTGCTTCGCGCCAAATCTTTTCAAATTTATGCGCGTCTATTGATACCGCCGTTGCGCCTTCTTTAGGGCCGTAAAAAACAGCGGGCATAGCACCGCGCGTGCGAAGCGCTTCCGGAGATTCTTTTGCCTTTCGTGCCTCAACTTCAATGGCTAACATGGGCGAGAGTATACTCCGTAAATTTTCAATTTGCAATTTCCGGCCCCGCGGTTTCTAACCCCGTGGTCGCAAAGCGATTTTACGGGGCTGTTGCCTACCGTCTTAGAAATCCTGATATAATATCTGCATGGACTACGATTTTGTTTCTTTCGGAGACATCACTACTGATTGCTTTATAAAATTGAAAGAGGCTCGCGTAACCTGCGATTTGAACGATGAGAATTGCATGCTGTGCGTGAGGTTCGGGCAGAAAATCCCCTATGAAAGCGCAGCGGAAATCCGTTCTGTGGGCAACGGCCCAAATGCCGCTGTATCTGCACATCGTCTAGGGCTCAAATCCGCGATTGTCACAAATCTCGGCGACGACGAAAACGGAGAACATTGCCTTAAAGCGCTTCAGAAAGAACGAATATCAACTGAATTTGTTCGGGTACATAAGGGTTCAAGAACTAACTATCATTACGTTCTTCAATACGAATCGGAGCGGACGATTTTAATTAAGCACGAGGAATATAAATATGAACTCCCCGCCTTTGGGAAAGCTCCGCGATGGATTTATCTCACATCCTTGTCGAAAACCTCGCTTAAATACCAGCTCGCGATTGCGGGTTATGTGCACAGAAATAATGTTCGCCTCGCTTTCCAGCCAGGCACATTTCAAATGGAGCTCGGAACAAAAGCTCTCGCGCCTGTCTACCTTGCAACAGAGATATTCTTCTGCAACAAAGAGGAGGCCCAGAAGATTCTTGAAACCAAAGAAGTGGATTTGAAGAAGCTCTTGTCTGGCATACGCGCGCTTGGCCCTAAAATTGCGGTAATAACGGACGGACCAAAGGGTGCTTATATTATGGACGACTCGGGCGCGTACTCCGCACCAATGTATCCAGATCCTATGCCACCTATTAACCGCACTGGCGCAGGAGATGCGACATCTTCAACGACAGTTGCTTACATGATGATGGGAATGACTCCCCAAGAATCGCTATTGCGAGGCATCATAAATGCATCCGACGTGGTACAGCACGTGGGCGCGCAAGCGGGACTTCTTTCAAAAGCAAAGATTGAGAAATTCTACCAGAATCGCCCGCCGGAATTTAAGATAAGCGCGCTCTAAGATTGCTTGCGGGCGATAACCTTTTTGACAGTTGCGATGATATGCGAAATGCCGAGGCCGTATTCCTCCACTAGCTCTTTTGCTTCGCCTGATTGTCCGTAGCGATCCTGCACCCCCATTATTTCCATCGGCAACGGCGCATTTTTGACTAACAACTCGGCAATCGCGCCTCCAAGACCGCCGTGGACTTGGTGCTCTTCGTATGTCACAACTGCGCCGGCTTCTTTTGCTTGCGCAAGAATAGTATTTTCATCAAGCGGTTTTATAGTATGCACGTTCGTTACCGACACTTGAATCCCCTCCTTCTCAAGCTCTTTCGCCGAGTACAAAGTATTGTATGAAAGCGGTCCCGTAGTGAATATAGCAACCTGCGGTTTTTCCGCCTTCCACATCACAATCGCCTTCCCTATTTCATATGGAGTTTCCGCTGTCGTAAGAATCGGCGTTTTCTCGCGAGCGAACCGCATATATACAGGCCTTCCTGCCTTCGCAGCGGCCAAAGTCGCTTTCCGCGCTTCTTCCGCGTCGCACGGAGAAATCACAATCATATTAGGAAGCGCGCGCATGAGCGCAATGTCTTCAAGGGCCTGGTGCGTCGCGCCGTCGGGGCCGGTGAGAAGGCCCGCATGCATCCCACAGCAAATCGCATGTACATTATTTATGCAGATAGTCGTGCGAATCTGTTCCCAATTGCGCCCGGGATTAAAAGCGGCAAAAGAAGTGAAGAAGGGGATTTTCCCGTATTCCGCCATGCCCGCGGCGACAGTAGCGAGATTTTGTTCTGCTACCCCCATCTGCACAAAACGCTCTGGAAACGCTTTTTGGAAATGATGCGCGTAGGTGGATTCGGCGAGGTCGGCGGTGAGAACGACAATGCGTTCGTCTAATTTCCCCGCTTCTACAGAGCCCTTCCCAAAACCCTCGCGAGTCCCCGCTTTGTCGGGATTCTCAAAAATATTCAGAGCTAATTTTGCGCTTTTATTTAACATGCGATTGATTTAGTGCCTCAAGAAATGTTTTTTCTTGTTCCTTGCTCGGGACTCCTTTGCCAGGGCCCCCGCCATGCCAGTGATAATCCCCCTCTATCTGCGAGACCCCCTTACCTGCAATCGTGTGCGCCAAGATGAGAGTCGGCTTTTCTTTTATCGCTCGCGCCTCGTCGCATGCTTCTGTGAATTCGCGCACATTGTGGCCGTCTATTTCTATCACGTGCCAGTTGAACGCGCGGTATTTATCTGCGATCGGCTCCAGAGGCATCACCTCCTCGGTGTTGCCGTCTATCTGAATGTTGTTGCGGTCCATAATGCACACGAGATTGTTGAGTTTGTATTTGCCGGCAAACATAATCGCCTCCCAAATATTTCCCTCTTCATGCTCGCCGTCGGAGGTGGCGCAGTAAACGCGGAAATTCTTTTTATCAATACGCGCGGCATACGCATACCCCGCCGCCTGCGAGAGCCCGCTTCCGAGAGGGCCGGATGTGGATTCCAAGCCCGGTAACATTGCGCGCTCCGGGTGGCCCTGCAGGCGCGAGCCGAATTTGCGGAGAGTCAGGCATTCTGCAACAGGAAAGTATCCTGCGTGAGCCATGGCCGAATATCGCACTGGCACAATATGGCCGTTGGAAAGGAAAAGGCGGTCGCGGTCTTCGTAGTCCGGCTTCTTCGGGTCATGCTTAAGCACATGAAAATAGAGCGCCGAAAAGATATCAGCCATGTCTAAGGGCCCGGCGGTATGGCCAGAGCCGGAAACAGCGAGCATCTCAATAATCGTTTTTCTTATTGCAAATGCCTTGTCCTCGATTTTCTTCACCTCCTCTTCAGTAATAGATGCTCCCATTCTCTCATTCTACACGTCTAACAGCTTCAAACCAATATCGTTATCCAGTGTGCGATTTATTCGCTCGTTGAAAGCAGTAAGGTGAATTTCTAGGGTAACTGCGACCCGAGCCGAGAAAAGATGCCCGCCGATGCAATTATTCTTCGTGTCCGAAAGCACAACGTGCGCATGAATAAACGGAGCAGAATCCACCATTGCAATATTGCCAGTCATAGAAACCGCTTCCATCGCCTCCGGATATTCAACCCATTCGTACTTCTTGGCCCCAAGATCGTAGTACCCAACTTTCGCGGATTCAACCGCGCCGATTGCCCGAAGCGCTCCGCTCGTAATCCCCCTGCGAGCGCAAAAATCCACAATGGCAGGCAATACATCCGCACCGCGCTCCAGGCGCAAAACAAAATCCCCGCGAGTTGTTACTTCTTTTTCTCCCATGGTCATGCAGATTCTGCCAATGTCTTCAAATTCAGATACGCGCTCGCCATGTCGGCGCTTCGCGAGATGGCCGAGCCCACGCCAAATCTGCGCGCGCCGGCGCGTACTAGCTCGACAATGTTGCTTTCGGAAACTCCCCCGTCAACAGAAATGATTAAATCCGGTTGCTTGGCATGCAGTTCCTTTATCCTATCAATCGCGCGCGTATCAAATTGCGCGCCTTGGTACCCCAATTTTGCGATAGACATGATTTGAACGAAATTACACAAGGGGATTAGCGCGTCTAGCGCAAAGAGCGGCGTGTCTATGAGAATCGCAAGGCCGACTTCTTTTGCTCCGGCAGATTTCCATGCCAAGAATGCGTCTTTGGCCGATTTCTCATTTTCAAAAGTTTCTACATGCGCGAGAATGCGAGTACATCCTACGCGCGCCATAAGCTCTCCGATGTGAAATGGGTCTTCAACCATTAAATGCACCTCGTATTTCAATGCCCCGGCTAGCGGAAGAGCGCTTGAGGCCGTTGCCATGCTTTCAATCTCCGCCCATTGCTCATTTTGGTACGGCCAGGAAATCTCAGGCGCGAACACGCCGTCGTCTATATCCAATTGCACCCATGGCGCGAATTTTGCAAAAGCTTCCGAACGGCGGGAGAGTTCGGCAAGATTCGGCGGGCACGTATTGGTCGGAATTATTTCAATCATGCCTTTAAATCTTTCAATATTTCTATATCTCCGTTTTAAATTTTCAAATCTTGAAATCTTTCCTCACACCTCGTCAATCTGCCGAACTCGGCGCGCGTGCCTCTCTCCCCCGGAAAACGA
Organism: bacterium; assembly: GCA_030648265.1. Taxonomy (GTDB): domain Bacteria; phylum Patescibacteriota; class Minisyncoccia; order Phycocordibacterales; family UBA2100; genus UBA10103. The sequence goes on along the minus strand of JAUSHX010000001.1, from coordinate 2,486 downwards.
GATTTCAAGCCACTTCTTTAGCACCTCTTTTGCCTCTGGAACGGTGATAAAGCGCGCCCCGAGTGAAAGCGCATTCGCATTATTGTGTTCGCGGGTAGAAGCAAGTATGTCAAGTTTCTTCCCGCCCATATCTGTCTGGCTTCTTCCCGCGGGCCCATAATATAGCGCGCACCGCACCCCCTTGAAACGATTCGCGACAATCGCCTCTCCTTGCCCGGAAGCGCCTATCACAATTGCCCGGCTCTCGCGCCCGGCTTTCTCATCTGCCGAGAGCTTGCGCACCGCGCGCGCGATTAATTCCGGATAATCATCGTTCGCATCAAATTTCTCCGGCCCGCAATCTTCCGCCGTGTGCCCAAGAGAGCGCGCGTAATCCGCAAGAGCGTTTTTCAGTTCAAATCCCGCGTGGTCGCTTGCGAAATAAATTTGCATCTTTGAATATTTAAATTCTTAAACTTTACAAAAGTTCTGCGACTTTTGCGACGTGCGCGACAAGCGTATGCGCATACCCCATCTCGTTGTCGTACCACGCGAGCACTTTGACGAGAGTTCCATCCACCACGCGCGTCATGCCGAGGTCGGCGATTGAGCCGTATGGAAGCCCCAAGATGTCAGAGGAAACGAGCGGTTCCTCGGTGACTGCAAAAACTTGTTTCCACCTGTCGGTTTTTGCGGCCGCGCGCAATGCATCGTTCACTTCCTCCACGGAGGTCGCGCGCTTGGCGACAAAAGTAACGTCGGCGAGCGAGCCGGAAGCGACGGGGACGCGCACGGCGATGCCGTCAAACTTTCCCTTGAATTGCGGATGCGCGAGCGCGGTCGCTTTTGCGGCGCCGGTGGAAGAAGGTCCCATGTTTATCGCAGCGGCACGCCCTCGGCGGAAATCGTCCGGAGCGACTCCGTCTACGATTGCCTGCGAAGCGGTGTATGCGTGAATCGTGTTTAAAATTGCGCGTTCAATTCCTATTGCCTCGTCCAGAACGCCGACGACAGGGGAGACCGCGTTTGTCGTGCAAGATGCGTTGGAGCTTATTTCGCACGTCGCAAGCTTTTTTTCATTAACCCCGAGGAGTACCGTTTCCACGCCCTCGCCTTTCGCGGGCGCCGAAATGACGACGCGCTTTGCGCCGGCCTCTATGTGCCCGCGCGCTTTTTCCGCGGTAGTGAAAAATCCAGTGGATTCCACGACGATATCAACGCCCAAATCGCGCCACGGCAATTTTGCGGGGTCTTTTTCGGCAAGCACCGGAATTTCTTTTCCGCCCACTATAAGCTTTCCATTGCTCGTTGTGACTTCTTTGCCAAAGCGCCCGTACACCGAATCGTATTTTAGTAAGTATGCAAGATTCTCCGCCGGTGCGAGATCGTTGATTGCCACAATCTCCAGTTCCCCCTGTTTTCCGCTCTGATAAATAGCGCGCACAAATCCCCTCCCGATACGCCCAAAACCATTAATAGCAATTTTTGTCATATCACCATCTTACACTGTCTGTGGAGAAACAGAATTTTTTGTCCCCAAATGAACGACTTCGTAAGTCGTTCATGATATACTTGTCTGCATGGATCTATACCATGTATTGAACCGCGGGGTTGATAAACGCCGGATTTTTATGAACAACGATGACCGTGTGAGGTTTGTACATGATATGTATGAATTTAACGACAAAGCTCCCGCAAATAATACCCTGCGCATTCTCCAAATGAACGACTTCGTAAGTCGTTCATTGCGAGAGCCGATTGTGGAAATCCACGGCTGGTGTTTGATGGACAACCACTATCACCTGCTGCTTTCAGAGCTTGTTGAAGGCGGCATCACTCTTTTTATACGGAGACTGAACATCGGCTACGCGAAATTCTTCAATGAGAAATATAAACGGGTGGGTACGCTTTTCCAGGGGCGCACAAAGAAGATTCTCATTGATTCGGATGCACACTTTCTTCACATTCTCCACTACATACATCTGAATCCGCTTGACTTTTTGAAAGGAGCCGAAGATTGGCGTGCACGGGAAATTAGAAATTCAAAAGACGCCCTTCAGCATCTAGAGGATTATCGTTGGAGCAGTTATCTGGATTATTGCGGAAAAAAGAATTTCCCCTCTGTTCTTACGACAGGTCTTTTTAAAGACGTGTTCGGAAATTATCAGAAAACCCTCTCCGCATATCTTAAGGATATTACGGTGGAGACCATCAAGGCACTTACCTTGGAATGAACGACTTACGAAGTCGTTCATCCAGTATCAGGGCGTCGCCGGTGTCGAACTAGCCGTATCAGCTACTATAATCGTGTTAGCGGGTGCCTCAACGATGACGGTGCGCGTGCTGGTTGCAGTGCCTGCGGAGTTGGTGGCGACATAATCTATTGTATGCGTCCCTGCGATGCTTGTGTCCAGATTGATTGTGTCCATCGCTAGCCCATCAAGGAACGTGTGGATGCCGAGGTTGGTGTCGGCTTCTGTGGGGCCCGTGATGATGGCGCCGAGGTC
>JAUSHX010000040.1 GCA_030648265.1 bacterium | reverse complement strand
CCCGGTTGAGCCGGGAGATTTAACAAACGACTAACACGACCACCTACGCACTCTTTACGCCCAGTAATTCCGGGTAACGCTTGGGGCCTCTGTATTACCGCTCCTGCTGGCACAGAGTTAGGAGCCCCTTATTCATGAGGTAACATCAATCTGTGCCTCGCTATCACTCGCCACAGCGCAGACTTACGCAGACTTGACGCTGAATTACGCAGAAAAAATGCGGGATGCATTTACTTCTGCGACCTTCTGCGTTCGTTCTGCGATGTTCTGCGGTGCCGAACAATAGTGAGGCACAGCTTTCTCCCTCATAAAAGGTGTTTACGCGCCGAAGCGCTTCATCCACCACGCGGCATCGCTCGGTCAGGCTTTCGCCCATTGCCGAAGATTCTCGACTGCAGCCTCCCGTAGGAGTATGGACCGTATCTCAATTCCATCGGTGGGGGTCCGCCTCTCAGCGCCCCTATGCGTCATAGCCTTGGTAGGCCATTACCCTACCAACTAGCTGATACAACGCAGGCCGCTCCCGGAGCGAATTGCTCCTTTACCCCTTACCACTTTTGATCTCCAATTTTTATAACAATATCCATGCCATGCGAGCATGACACGAGTACATTTTATTTTTCTGAAGTGCAAAAGTGGTAAGGGGACTATCTGGGATTACCCCGCCTTTCGGCGAGCTATACCAGACTCTGGGGTACGTTCCTACGTGTTACTACCTCGTCTGCCGGTTGCCTTGCGGCCCCCGTGACTTGCATGCCTTATCCATGCCGCCAGCGTTCACCCTGAGCTAGGATCAAACTCTAAGTATAAGTGAATCACCACTGTTACGTGATGTTCACCCCCGTGTTTTCGCAAAAGACCGTCATGAAGGCATTGCCCTCACTAGTAGTCTCCGCTATTCACAGTGAAAAGATGTTTGAACTAAGTTCTAATTTCTTTTTTTGGATGGACGAAACAAAAGAATGGATATTTCTTTTGTTTCTAACTGTTTATTACTTAACACTTGAAATCCTCCTAGAATTCCAAATGTATTTTCTATTTACTCAATTACTTGCTTGTGTGCTCGCCCCGAGAGACTTAATCGCGAAGCGATTTACGTCTTTTTCGGGGTGTGTTTTACTTACTTACCAATCTTATTTTTGGTTTTGCGTACAATTGTCTATTTAGTTTTCAAAGTCCTTCCGAAGTATTTCATAGCAGTTTTTCGGTACACCGTTTATCCTGCGAAGCTTTATGCAAAGCAGGACCCACGCCCATGACTACTTCGCTCCTTAACGGAGCTACGAAGTCCAGCGCAGGAGCGATGGTGAAGGAAAGTATACTTACGGATGTTTTTAAGTCAATAGGGACACTCAACTCCAAGGAGGTGTCCAAGGACTCCCCTTGGATTAATCCCAAGCGAGCGACGAATTTTCCGGCGGCGTCTGAAATTCTTCAAGCATTTTTTCAACATTTTCAAGGTCGGATATTTCCACTGGCAAGCCATCTTTGTTGATGATCTTCGTTGCCAGCCGTTTTGCAAGAAAATAGTCTGGGTAACTTGAGTATGCAAACGATTGAAGGAATTTAACGGCCTGATCAAAATCTATTTTCCCTTCTTCCTTCCATCCGGGGTGCATCAAGTCTAGCGGGTTTAGGTGAACATATGAAAGTACCCACCGAAAATAGTCGTCTGTGTCTATATGCAGTGCGCGAAAAGGGCGACACAACAAAGGCCCGCTCCGAGCGTACTTCACATTGAAGTACATGGAATACGCGGTTGATAATTTGCCCATCAATCTGCTTAGTCCGCTGTTTTTATCTTCCCGTCCGATAATGTGAAAATGATTCGGCATAAGTACGTAAGCAATAATACTGGCATACATACCCCCTCTCTCCTGCTCCAAGGGGAGTCCTTGGAGGAGTTTAAAGACGAGCGGTTTGTCTCCGTTCGCTAGATAAAGTAGATTCTGAAACCTTGTCCAATCCTTGTCGTCATGGAATATAATCCGCTTTTCCACTCCGCGATTGAAAATGTGGTAACACTCGCCTACCTCAAACTGGAATTTCCTCTCCATTGCTAAATATTATCACTTCTTTGACTCCAAGGGGAGTCCTTGGAGTTGGAGCTTTGTTTATCAAAACAAAGTGATAAGGGGTGCTCCCGCCACCCTGCTGAATCACAATCTTACTTGAGAGCGGCCTGCTCAGAAGTTATATCGGCTACAAGTGCCGCCGAACTGGGCTGTTTCTTTGCTTGCACGATTGCAGAATCGTACTCTGCCCGCGCCTCTGCTGTACGACCCGAGTCGCGATAGTAGCGCGCAAGCAAGACATACAAATCAACGGCATCGGAATTGTTTGCTATGCCTTTTTTCAGAATGTCTTCGGCTGCAGAAGCGTGCGTTGTGTACAGATTCGTATACAACGAGAAGAGGTTTCTGTATGCGTCCACTTGGAGCGGATTATTCCGTATCGCACCCAGATAGCTCGCTTCCGCTTTCGGATAATCCTTGATGAAATTCATATACAAATCGCCAAGATTCGCGAAAGCAATAGCATCGGTCGGCCAATTAAGAGAGAGGTATGCCCATATTTCTGCGGCCTGCGCATAATCTCCCGCAGTCTTAAATGCTCTTCCGAGAGCAAGCCACGCGACGTAGCTTGAAGGATTTTTGGCTAACTGTACGCGTAAGGCGGTCACCTGCCCTTGTAAAGCAGATTGCTGTTCTATATTAAGATTGGAGGTGGCAGAAAACACGAGCGGCGTGTTGTAGTCTGGCGCCTTCGGAGCATTGTTTCCTGTGGGCACTTCTTTGACTGTGTATCCCCCCGTTCCGGTAATACCCAGTGTCCCTCCGGCGATATCCGAATTTGTAGTTGATGCGGTAGAAAGAGGCGCGGGCATGCTTGAGGATGGCGCCGTACCGCGCATAAAGAGATATCCACCGCCGATTAATACGGCGAGTGCGATGAGTATGCCGATTGTCTGGCTTTTTGAGCTCGGAGCCATCGTGGTGAGCATAGTACCGCGCTTATTAACCAAATGCAAAAGCATATGCAAATGCCCGAGGAGACACCTTGCCTGCCCGCCGAAGCTTCAGCGCAGGCAGGCAAATGCCAAGGAGTCACCTCGGAGATGCCGGACTCACCAAATTTTCTCCCCTCAAGAAATGCAAAACCCCCTCTCCTTTCGGAGAGGGGGTTTGCTTGCCCGTTGCAAGCCGGTGGCTTGGAGCGGGGGTTTGTTCATGTTGTCGCCATGAACGTGGTGTCACCAGAACTAGTAAGAAACAGTCTGGATGAGACCGCCTGAAGGCAGACCGACTACACTCGCACCGTTAGCCCAGTCCGCTACTGTGGCAACCGTTGTGGTTGTCGCGTTTTCAGACCAGATGAAGTTACCACTGATTGTAGAGGTTGCCGCAAGAGTGGTAACCGCACTTGCATCACCGAGCAATGTCGTGGTGATGGAAGAACCGGTTGTCAAACTTCCTACAGAGCCGCGAAGCTCAAAGTAGTAGGTTCCACCTGCCGGGACTTCAATCGGAGCTATCGCTGAAAGCGGTCCGATTGCAATGTTGGAGGTTGAAGTCGCCGTCAGAGTCGCGCCGATAAGGCCGCTCGCACCCTGACCGGAAATCGGCGTTGAGTAGCCGGAATCCGTGTAGCCATAGAGGCCGAGACCCGCGATTGTCACTCCGGTTGTCGTGGAAACCGTGAAGGTGAAGCGGGCGATGCCCACATCTCCCTTAGAGTTAGCCGTCACCGAGAAGCGAATGAGTTTGCCTGCCGAAGCACTTCCCGAACCGGTCGCAAGTGTTCCCTGCGCGACTGTCGGGTAGGTGTTGAGTAGACGGACTCCTGCGACGGCTGTCATGCCGACGCCCGCGCCGCCCATAATCGTGGTTCCGGATTGAGCGCCTGAACCTTCAAAGTTCAAGATATCAATCGCGACCAGGTCATTCGGAGTGCCCGGCTGTGAAGTGCCGACATCCGCAAGGTCAATCTTGATGGTGAGCTTGGTGTCCACATCCTTCGGCAAAGATACAGAAGACAACAGCGTAGAGGTGGCAGTAGTCGCATTACCTGTGAAGGATGCTGTACCGACCAACGTTGTGCCGTTGTAGATGTATGCGTTGACGAGGTCTTGAGCGCCGGATGCGCCGGTGTACGAACCGTTACCGCCGGATGCACCGAGGGTCAAACCGATTTTTGTCAGGTTAACCGCCTCGTTTGCCGGACGGAACTTGATGACACCGATGGTCACGCCATTCGTACCGCCCGCGCTTAGCGCATAGGACGGAGAGGACGAGTCGGTGGAAACTGCTACTGTGCCCGCACTGGCAATCGTCTGTGTACCCGCGACTGAAGAACGGACAGTCGTGTCAGTTGAATTGCCGGATGTTACGCCGGTGAAGGAGAATGCAGTACCCGCGCTGTATGTGCCAAACGTGTACGCATCACCCGCAGTTGCCGAACTCCCCACATTACACTTAAGTGTAAGTGTCACAACCGTGCCTTTCGGAATCGTCAACGAATTGTTGAGTGAGAATACCTTTTGGCTGGTTGTCGGAGAGGTTGTTGCATCCGTGTTCGTGAGAGCGTTGATGACGTTTGCACCGTAGTTGAGCACGTTTCCTGCAGCGTCACTTATCTGACACGTTGTCAGGTTCGTAACCGCAGCAGCTGTCGCTACATACGCCTGTTTGGCGTATAGAGGAACCGAGTTGATGCGCACATCTTCGCCTGATTGTGATGCGTCAAGCTGGATGTTTGCAAACACGACACTTTGTCCGCCTGCGACTATCGTTTGAGCAGATGGCGACGTGGACAGGCCCATCGTGAGCGCAGCCGCACGCACGGTCATCGTGTTCAGCGTGAAGTTAGTCGTCGTAAGCGTAACTGTGTTGCCGGTTGACTGACCGGTAACGCTCGTCCACTGGGTTGCTGGAGCCGTTGAGAGCTGGATTGTTCCGCCGTTTGTGTAAGTGGAAGCAATCTTGCCCTTGAGCGTGTACGTGTGCAGACCAACAGGATACGTAATCGTGTCCGTGAAGGTAAGCGTACTTCCAGTACCGGATGTGTCCACTGGGCCCGCAACTACCACGCCGTTTTCATCATAGATGGAAACGTTTGTGAGGTAGCCCGACTGCCCAGAAGAGGTCGCGACGGAGAATATCGTTGACTGAATCGAGACCGGTTCTCCCGTGAAGTTAGTTACGTAACCGCCCAAAGGCTGGTTCGGAACGTTAACAGCGACGTTTTGCGCCGGAACTGAAGTCGCCTTTGCGAGTGTCGTTACCGAAGCGCCGGAAATCGTGAATACGGAACCGTCAAACCACGGCGTAACCGTCGTGATGAGCGATGTATCCGTACTGGCCGCAGTACCCACGGTTGTGGCCGCGAGACCCACGCCGTAGCCATAGAGCTGTCCGACAAAGTAGATGTCGGCAGTCTTGTCTACGTCAAACTGTACCGTGCGGGCCGAAGCGTTAGTACCGGTGATGTCGCCCTGAATGGTTACATCTATGGAATTACCCTTCGCGATAAGGATACCGCCCGCAAAGACTGCCGTGAAGTAGCGGCCGTCCGAAGAAACTGTCGTCGGATAGCTGGTTCCGCTTACAACCGTCGTGATGTTCGCGAGGTCGTTCGCAGAAACCGTGCCGTTTAAGCGCCACCGGATAGAGAAGAACTTCACGTCCTCATTGGAACCCGCGGTGAGGCGGATGCCGGAGAACTTGAGCCCCGTGTCGCCGATGTTCTTTGTCTGCGCCGAATTCGGGTCAAGCGAAGAAATCGCCGGTGTAACCGTACCGATAGAAAGCGAGCTGTTTATCGTCTGCTGTGCGCCCGTAATCGGAAGCGAGCCGTTGACGGGAACAGAAGTGTTCACGCCGACGACCGAGATTGAGACGATTTGGCCGGCGTAACTCGTGAGCGATGCCGCCATGTTGCCGGAGACCGTGAAGGTCTTTGTCTGACCGGCGCTTAAGGTGAACGTGTCGCCGATAGTTGCCTGGTGGTTGGAGTTGAGAGTCTTTGAGATTCCGACTTGGAGACCTTGTTCGTCAACCAAGACGATTCCGGAAAAGTTCGCGTCCACTCCGAGACCGGAACGCTGCACCGTAACACCCGTCACACTCACTTCTGCACCTGTGTTGTTGGCAAGTGCGAATGTCGTGAACGGAACTCGCGATGCGCCTTGCGGAGCAAGAGAGTTTGCCGGCTGTGCCGAGGACGAGACTGTGATGCCAGGACCCGTTGGGGTCACTGTGCCTCCAGTTGTTCCGCCGGTTGTGCCGCCTGTAGTTCCACCTGTTGTACCGGTTGTGCCGGTTGTGCCGGTTGTGCCGCCCGTAGTTCCGCCGGTTGTGCAAAGACTATTCGCCTTTGCGCGAGTGAGAGGTCCCCAGTATCCGGCCGTAGGCGAGACGCCATTTGCCGCCTGGAACTTTGCGACTGCCGCCTTGGTCAGTTGACCGAAAGTGCTCGTCTCATTTCCGGGAGAACCTGCGCCTGATGCGGCAACTTGTGCCCCGTGACCGTTAAGGAATTTCTGAATTTCCATTACTTCCCCTCCCTTTGTTCCAACTGTTGCGCTGGTTGTGAAGGTGAAGCATGCGCCGCCGGACGTGCTTGCGCTAGCGCCCTGCAATGCTGCAATTTGTGCGAGAAGCGCATTGACTTGCGCCTGGAGATCAGAGAGCGCGTCCGCCTTCGCCGTTGTGACGAAAGAGAACGAGAACGCTAATACCAGACCAACGCCAATGAGCACTCCCGCAACATTTTTTGTTGCTAATGATTTACTCATAAGTTTTAATATTGACCTTTTCATCCCTTATCACTTTTAGGAAAAGTGGTAAGGGACCGCATACAAACTCCTTCGACAAGAATCCGTACACGTTGTGTGTCTCCTTATAATGCTAACTAATAACTAATAACCGAAGACAAACTAATAATCTGTATCAACGTACAATTCGCGCTTAAAGAAAAACTTAAGAAAAAATCTTGTGTTTTTCTTTCGTGCGTCATGCTCGCCGATAATTTTGCTAGCCCCTGCCACATCTTGCATTTTCATGCGCGAGCGAACAGTGGAGTTAGCACCAAGAAGTAATTCGGGTTGTCTGTCATGCAATCGTATCCGGACGATGTACTGTCACTCGGTTGTTTTGTTTGCGCACGCGTAGATTTTTCAAACTAACTAACGCGCACCATATGTTCCTCTTAGTGTCCATGCGACTGCGCGCGTACACGTCCGAGGAAGGCATCTGATTTTGTGCGAGCAAAATTCCTGCCCGTTCATTATCAGTTTTCTTTCCTTATTAAATTATCAACGAACTACGCAGAGCGCGCACCGTGGCACTCCTTCTACGTGATGCATCCCAAGTTGCAGTTGCATCAACGCAATTATATATCAGGACCGGAACAGTGCATCATTCAACCATACCCCATTGTGGGGATAACTCATGACAACAGAAAAGCTCGTGTCGGGCTCTTCCTTGGCACACAAGTTATATGGCCATACTATGGTATCTAACCACCAGAGTCAACAGAATCGCAGATGACAGATGATGATTTTAATGTCATATAATCTATTCGTTCTCCCGTCCCAGTACCCCATGTGTACCCAAGGTGAGACCTTGAGAGTGACTCTTTAAGGTCTCACCTTGGGTACTTAATGCCCTCCGTGGACGGTAATAAAATGGCTAGATTATGGAATACCTGCTCCAGCGCTTAAGACCGCTCTTTTTCACGCGTCCTGCCGCGACGAGGGATGCGAGCTCGCGTTGAACCATTTTCTCGCTGTATTCGGGCAAATTTGAAGATATGTCGCGAATTCCAACTTCTCCACCAGAATGCAAGATGGCCAGTACTTCCCGGCTACGGGTGCTTATCATATCGTCTGTCCTTGACATCTGTACGGTCGTGTCCTTTACACCGTCCTTTACGTGTAAGCTGTCCGTTATACGTGATGCCTCCCTGTCCGTATTGATGCCCAGAAGGAGTGCCTTGTCCTTTACCGACAAGTTTGTTCTTTTCTCTGCAGGAAGTCCCCCGCTCAACAGGTCATCTCGTGAAAATACGACACTTTCAGAAAGCTGTGTCCTTTGAGACAGATGGAGAAAGTTCCCAAGCTCGTCAATGGCTTCTACGATGATATCCGCATTTTGAATGGAAACGAGCCCTGAAACACCCAACATCCTAACAAGCGATATGAGCTCCCTGATGGTGGACTGTGCGGAGCGTATCTTGCTTGAGTTTGAAATGCGCATTTCATCCCGCAGTGCCAATATATCGGAAAGCAGTTTGATTGCAGTCACGCGGATAGATCGCCTTACTGGTTCATCTTCCCGAACATGGGATGTAAGCAAGTGCAACGCGGCAACAAGGCGTTCGGCGCGACGGTATGATTTCTCGCCGGAGGCATTGCGCCCGAAAGGGCTCGTCCGCACGATATGGCCATCAAGAAACTTTGAAAGCAAGTCGGATCTTCTGGTGTCTCTTATTTCGTCCATAATACGTTTAGTCCGCGTCCTTAATCAGTCTGTTATAGATTAACTTACTAATCATACATGATTATATATAGGACATGGATGAATGCAATGGTCACTTCATGCCCCGCCGACTTTCGCAGACTTGACGCAGACAACGCGGAAAGAATGCGATTGCATTTCCTTCTGCGTAATTCTGCGTTCGTTCTGCGTATTCTGCGGCCAGCGTTCAGCTGGCATGGTATGATGGCTGCATGAAACGTAAGAATCGTAATGAAAAAAGCAAAGAAACCGAGGAAGATAGGGATCCTGCGCGCGCACGAAGCGTGAGTTCGGAAGCGCTTCGCGGAGTGTCCGCCATTTTTTTTATTGCCATCTCAATATTCCTCATTCTCGCCCGTTTTAGAATAGGCGGCATAGTCGGTGATGTGCTCTATGGCAATCTTTCAACGCTTCTCGGCGTCGGGTACCTGTTCCTGCCGCTTTCTTTGCTTCTTCTTGCGATACTCATCTTTCAATCTTTTGAGAGACACTTCGGCGTCGTACAAATGGTAAGTATGTTTGTTTTTTTGCTTTCCGGTTTGGGACTGATAAACCTTGCATTTCAAGGGAACGGGGGCAAACTCGGCGGCTGGGTTTCCCAGCCCATTGTCGCGGCAGTGGACACATCCGCCACTGCCCTTTTTCTCATTGCATTTATTGTCGCTTCGCTCGTCGTTGCATTTGATATTCATCTTGGCGTGGTCATACAGTCAATCCGTGAGCGATTGTCTGCGATGCGCAAAACGAAAGAAGACACTGTAAGTGCGGATGAAATCTCGGTCATTGGATTGCCCCAAGAAGATTCAGAACCGGGAGGCATTGGGGAACCGGGCAATCCGGCCGCCGAAGCGCTTGAAGAAACAAAAGAAAAGCCGAGGACATCGGGCATCAGCAAGATCTGGCAGAAAAACGATTCCATGATGGACGGATTCCCGATAATTGCCGCAACGGGAAGCACGTATGTTCCGCCTCCGATTTCTATTCTCAGTAAGAACAAAGGGAAACCGGAGGTTGGTGACGTGAAAGCAAATATGAACATCATTAAGCGAACACTTCAGAACTTCGGCATACACGTTGAAATGGACGAGGCCTCAATTGGTCCGACTGTCACGCGCTACGCAATGAAACCTGCCGAGGGTGTCCGGCTTTCTAAAATCGTGGCTCTACAGAGCAATCTGGAGCTTGCTCTTGCCGCTTCTCCACTCCGCATTGAAGCTCCTATTCCGGGTAAATCATTGGTCGGCATTGAGGTCCCGAACATATCACGGACAACATTAGGGCTCGCCCCTCTTTTGTCTGATACTGCTTTTGGGCAATCGGACAAGCCCCTTTTGGTTGCTCTTGGAAGGTCCATTACAGGCACTCCGCACTTTGCCGACCTGGGACGTATGCCTCACATATTGGTAGCCGGGGCCACGGGAGCGGGTAAGTCCGTCACCATTCACAACTTTGTCGTCTCGCTTCTGTATCGGTGCGGGCCGGAACTTTTGCGATTTATAATGATTGATCCGAAACGTGTTGAGCTTACGACGTACAATTCCATTCCACACCTTCTCACCCCGGTCATTACCGATGCGAAAAAAGCCATTCTCGCCATCAAGTGGCTCTCGAAAGAAATGGAGCGGCGATACAACATCCTTGAGGCAGAGGCCGTAAGGGATATTTCTTCGTACCACGCAAATGTTGTTGCAAGCGCTCTTAGGTCATCCTCTTCCGGAGAGAAAAGTGAAGCCCTGCCGGAAGCAATGCCGTACATCGTTGTCATAATTGATGAGCTTGCGGATATGATGTCCTCATACCCGCGAGAACTGGAGAGCGGAATCGTCCGCCTTGCGCAAATGAGCCGAGCAGTAGGAATCCATCTCATTCTTTCAACGCAGCGTCCGTCGGTAAAAGTCATAACGGGACTTATAAAGGCGAACATCCCCGCCCGCGTTGCGCTTCAGGTTGCTTCACAGGTTGACTCACGCACAATTCTTGATATGGGGGGCGCGGAGAAACTTCTCGGTGCCGGCGACATGCTTTTCCTTTCCGGAGAAATGTCAAAACCGCGCCGTATACAAGCGCCGTTCATTTCGGAGGCAGAGGTAAAGAAGGTTGTCGCATACGTCGCAAAATTCGGCGAGGGACAGCTTCCGAGCGAGATCGATTTTACCGAAACGAGAAACGACACTGATATCGTGTTTTCTTCTGTGGACGAAGCCGGCGGCGGGAGCGAGGACGATTTATATCCGGAGGCAAAGCAAGCGGTTATAGAAGCCGGTAAAGCGTCCACATCATATCTCCAAAGAAAGCTTCGTGTCGGATATTCGCGCGCGGCACGGCTCGTGGATATGCTTGAGGAGCGGGGTGTGATAGGTGCGGGCGACGGCGCGAAGCCGCGGGAAATTATAGGAGCCGGCAATGCAGATGAACTTGTTGCTGAAGCAAGCGAAGAAGCCGAAGCAGATGAAAATGGTAATATCGAACGAGTGTGAATGCTTTACTTCTGGCCTATGCCCGCACACTAAGTATGCCGTTGCCTCTATGAATACAAATCATTTTATTGCAGGAGTGTTCCCTTCCATCAAAAAACTCCAGTGGTCGCTGGATTTGCCACGGCAACAACTACGGCACACTTAGTGTGCGGGTATGCTCCCCTATCGAGACGGCAGAATAACAAAAATACTACTCGCACTGTTTTTCGTGCTGGTGGTTCTTTACGCATACTACGAAGCACGGGGTCTTTTATTCGGACCAAGTATTGATGTGCCTGATAAGGCCGCCGTAGTGCACGACCGATTCATAACCGTTCACGGAACGGCGGCTCGCATTGCGCAACTAACCATGAACGGCAGGCCTGTGACCGTAACCGAAGGCGGCGCGTTCAGCGAACCGTATCTTCTCAATGACGGCTACAACCGCATAGTGCTCCGCGCGCAAGACAGATACGGCAGAACGCGTGAGAGTGTCATTGAAGTGATGTATGAGCCGACGGAGTCAGTGTCGGCACCTGTAGACGGCCCCCGGGTGACGAGCACATCAACAGCTTCTTCGCTACCCATCTCCACATCCACCGTGGCGCAGTAACGATGATTTTATACTATACTGCATACTAAATACGATATACTACATACCACTGTTATGGCCTTCACCAAAAAAGTAAAAGCACCCCCAAAGACAGTCGGTTTGCGCAGTGCAACCGATATTGCCGATAGAAAGGCCGGGGTTCCCGACAAAGACATAGAGCGCGCAATCTCGGACATCAAGACGAAATTCGGAGATGAGTCAATCATGATGCTTGGCGCGCAACCAAAGGTAGACGTCAACGCGATACCCACGGGCTCTATAGGCATCGACTGGGCGCTAGGAATTGGCGGCCTTCCCCGCGGGCGCATCATTGAGATATTCGGGCCTGAATCATCAGGCAAAACGACGCTCTCATTGCACGTAATCGCCGAAGCGCAGAAAAAAGGCGGCATTTGCGCATTTATCGACGCCGAGCATGCAGTCGACCCTGAATATGCCAGGAAGATCGGGGTAGATATCGGCTCACTCCTCATTTCGCAACCGGACACGGGAGAACAAGCGCTTGAGATAGTGGAGTCACTCGTCCGCTCGGGCAAGATTGACGTCATTGTCATTGACTCGGTCGCAGCTCTCACGCCAAAAGACGAGATTGAGGGCGACATGGGTGCGCAACACGTCGGCAAACAGGCGCGCCTCATGTCGCAGGCCCTGCGCAAACTGACTGCAATCGTCTCAAAGACCAAGACCATCGTTATCTTCATTAACCAGATACGAATGCAAATCGGTGTGATGTTCGGAAATCCGGAAACAACGCCTGGCGGCAAGGCGCTTAAGTTTTACACGTCCGTGCGCATAGATATACGCCGTATCGCGCAGATAAAGAAGGGCGACGAGACGATGGGCGGCAGGCATCGCGTGAAGATTGTAAAAAACAAGGTCGCCGCTCCATTCCGTCAAACGGAATTTGATATGCTCTACGGAGAAGGCATCTCAAAAGAGGGAGAGGCACTCGCACTCGGCGAAAAGTTCGGATTCGTACAAAAATCGTCAGGTGGCTCATACGCCATCGGTGAGACAAAGCTCGGCCGCGGATACGACGCCGCGCGCACATTCCTTCGCGAGAATAAGGCAATCCTAAAACAACTCCTGAAAGACATTCAGAAAGGATTGAGTGATGGCGGTGTCGCGAATAAGAGCGCGCCTGTTGCAACCGAGGAATAACCGATTTTGCCCTTGAGGAATATGGTGATCAGAAAGGCGTCATCAAAGGACATGCCGGCAATCCTTAAGCTCATCGGCGAGTATCCGGGGCAACTGATGCAAAGCCATCTGCCTAAGGCAAGCGAATTTCTGGTTGCTATTGAGAGTCAACACATTGTGGGTTGCTGTGCGTTGGCAATTTATTCCACGCGATTGGCGGAGATCCGAAGTCTCGCGGTAAACAAGAAATTCCAGGGAAGAGGAATCGGAACTCAACTTATTAAATCTTGTCTGAAAGCGGCGAAGAAAAAGCGAGTATATGAAGTTATAAGTCTTACCAGCGCGCCCGACCTCTTCAAGAAACACGGATTTGGAGCGTTCAATAAGGCAAAGTATGCACTCATCAAAATCTTGAACCGTTAGCTAAAAGATGGACAAGGGCGAGATTTTGAATAGAATGCTCGGAATGTTGTCATATAATGAAGTTCTGCCAAAGAAGCTTATTCTTCTCGACGGTGAACCGTACGAGGTGCTTACAGCATGGGTTTTCCGCAAACAGCAGAGAAAGCCGGTGAACCAGACAAAACTGAAGAATTTGAAGACCGGCTCCACCACGGAGTATACGTTCCACGTTTCAGACAAAGTTGAAGAAGCGGAAATTGAATCAAAAAAGGCGAAGTTCATCTACAATCGCAAAGGAGAATGGTTTTTCCACGATATTGATAATTCTTCAGACCGCTTCTCTCTTACTGGCGACATGGTCGGGGATGCCGCAAAATTCCTCACCATCGGCACTGAAGTTGAGGTACGCCTGTTTGACGACAAGCCCTACAAAATCACCATGCCCATTAAAATGGACCTGAAAGTCACTGATGCCCCGCCAAACACCCGCGGCAACACCGCCCAGGGAGGCAACAAGGTCGTCACCCTGGAAACCGGAGCGACGGTCACTGTCCCAATGTTTATTGAGGTAGGCGACACGATACGAGTCAATACAGAGAATGGAGAGTATGTTGAAAGGGTCTAGCCACTAGCCAATAGTGACTAGAAATCCACAAATTAGGACTCTCCTATTGGCTAAACCCTAGTGGCTAGTAGCTATTTCTGCACGTACGGAAGAAGTCCCATGAAGCGCGCCACTTTCACCGCCGCCTCAACTGAACGCTGCTGTTTTGCCGTTAACCCTAAACGCTTCCGGCTTACGAGACCTCCGTGCGGACTCACGAATTGCTTCAGCAACTCCGTGTCTTTGTAGTCTACGTACTGTATATCGTTCTGTGTGAGAATGTTGTTTGACATGTTAGAGATTCTTAGCGAGTATTCGAGCTTAGAAGCTCTTACACCCAGCACCTTTCACGCTAAGAGTGCTGTCAGTCGGAAGATAATAACGTTTAATGGTATATTAAGCAAGAAATATTAATGTTTTGAAAAGGTGCTGGGTAGTGAAAAATATATTCGCTCCGCTCATTATTTTTCTACTAAAATGGAATGTCGTCAGGATTAATATCATCCTTCGGATATTCAATGCCGTTTCCTCCGGCCTGCGCCTCACTCGCCGGCTCTTCGCCCTTACCTCTAGAGCTCGCGCCTGAACCCGCGCCGCCTCCTCCCTTCGGGCCGAATTGAACGCGCTCCGCGATTATATCGGTTTTGTACTTTTTCTCTCCGCTTGTCTTGTCGTCCCAACTGCGCATTTGTATACGCCCTTCTATAAACGCAGAGTTTCCCTTCTTCAGGTACTGGGACACTGCATCGGCCTGCTTGCCAAATACTACGATGTTGTGGAAGTCGGTTTGTTCCTGCTTCTTGCCGTCGCGGTCGCGAAAAACTCGATTCGTGGCGAGCCCGAAGCTAACGACATTCGTGCCGGACGGAAGCGCTTTCAACTCCGGGTCGCGCGTTAAATTTCCAAATAAAATGACTTTGTTTATGTACATGTTAGATTTTGTTGTGAGCGAAGCGAGCTAGAAAATCTTACACCCAGCACCTTTTAAGTTCATCCGTGTGACCAGAAAATAATACCTTTCTATAACGTTTTGAGCAAGTAAAGCCATGTTGCGGGAAAAGGTGCTGGGTTAAGAAAAATATAGTCGCTTTGCTTCTTATTTTTCTAAACCTATTCTGTAGTTATGTCCTGCAGAGCTTTCTCCAAGTCTTCTTCGGAAACAGGCGCGGCGCTTTCTTCCGCAACGGCGCGGCGCGGCGCCGGTTTAATGATGTCTGTGCGCTTCACCTCGCGCATTGTAGGCGGCTTTATCTTTGCACGCGTATCTTCGCGCACAGTCTTCCAGATGACAAAACGGAGGACGCTGAGATTTGATTTGAGCGCGTTATTCAAGACAGCCACCATGGAAGCAGGTGCCTCAAACTTTATCCATCCAAAATAACCCCGGTCATACTCGGTGTACTTCTCCCCTTCGCGTACCGACATCGGATATGCAAGTTTTATCAACGACGGCGCTCCTTCGGCAATAAATGTTGCTTTTCCTCCGGAGGAGGGTCCGCCTCCGGCGGATTCAATGGCACTGCGAATTTCGCCAACCGTTTTTTCAACATCATCTTCCTTTACCGTAGGGATAATATGATAGCCGATTTCGTATATGCGAGGTTCGACTGCGCTCACCTCAAGCGGCTCGGCTACTCCATCATCAATGGGCAAGGCCGCCACTTCCGTGTCTAAGATTGCTGTTTCGTCGGTTGTCATGTAACGGGCACTCTAACACAGCCACTAGGCACCAGGCAATAGCTCATAAAAAAAACAGGGGAGCATTTCTGCTTCCCTGTTGTACGACCTAGAATGTCGCGTTACTTCCTGTTGCTTTCCAGCCAGTCGGCTCAACTCCAAGTCATCTACGCGGGTCCTTTGTAGATCACCACACCTATTGTGGCCAGAATGGGACCGAGGAAAAGTGCCGAGAGGGAAAGATGCGGGATTAACCACAGAACGTATGGATTGGTACTTGGCCAAACTACCATCATGTAAACCAGACCAAGTATGCCGACCCACATCATGGGTATGCCCACGACCTGTAAGACCTTACCTATGCGTGGTCCCGGTGGATTGGGCGTCCTGAATATTGGCATTAGACCACCCCGCTCATGATGTCTCAATCTCGATTTTGCGTTCGGGGAAAGCCCGCCGAAGCATGTCGGCTGTGGCTTGGCGATCTGGCTCAATCCCATACTCATAGCTGTCGCTGTGAATCACGATGCGATCTTCACCCACGTAGAGCCATCCTCCACCAAGCATCTTTGGCTTTCCGACATCTTTTAGCTCCTCGTAGAGGGCGTTGAGAATATCGTCGTGAGATAAGTCACGCTCATCTTCCGATGACTTTCGTACGAACAAATCGGCCCGAACAACAAGCCGTTTCTCCTTGCCACAGACGACTTCTGCAACGATAAACTTTAACATTGCCGACATTTTAACGCCAGAAACTTCGGGAATTTCGTTGAGTTCCATTTCCATTTCTCCTATAATGTCAAAGAGCCGCTGTGACGCGGCTCATGGGTTGAGTTACATTTGCAGAGGATTCTCCCTACAAAAAAATTCCACAGCCCACGGTAATGACACCGCGTCCTATGGAAAGTTTTTGAGAGAGGCTTTAACCTGATCCTCTACTGCCGAGAACTATACACCCATTAGACAATCTTGTCAAGCCCAAAAACACGTCGAGAATTAGCCATTATTTGGATACTTGCCTTTTCAAAATCCTCGCCTCGGATATTTGCAATGGCGCGGACCACCTCTTGAACATGCAAGGGTTCGTTGCGCTTTCCGCGAAATGGCACTGGCGTGACATACGGAGCGTCTGTTTCGGAGAGGAGCATGTCAAGCGGTGCATTTTTCACGACCTCGTCATAGTCATGTGTGAATGTGATGACGCCGGTAAAGGAGAGTGTGAATCCGATATCAAGGAATTTCTTTGCGATTCCCCAATCCCCTGCGAAAAAGTGCACATCGCCTTTCACTTTTGCATGCGCTTTGATGATTTCGAGCGCATCTTCGTAAGCATTCTTGCCCGCCATAGCATTGGCGACGGAGGGTCTGATGTGGAGCATGAGTGGCTTCCCGAGTTTGTTGGCAAGCTCTATCTGTTGTATGAATGCATTTTTCTGGATTTCTTTTGTGCTTTCGTCCGAGCGGTAATAATCAAGACCGCACTCGCCGACAGCGATGACGCGCGGACTTTTTCCGAGTGCTTCGTAGGCAGCCACGTTAAACACCTCGCCACGGGATGTGAATCCTTCCTTCCCTTCCTTGCCCTTCGAATCCTTGCCGTGCCCTTCCGAAGCTTTATGCGAAGGAGGGGCGAAGGAGGGGCCGAGTTCTTTCTCATCGTGGTACGACTTGGTTGTATGCACCGGATGGAGGCCGATAGTGGCATACACATGCTTGTATTTTTCCGCGAGAGCGACCGCATCCTTGGACGTATCTAATTGTGTTCCGACAACGTTCATTCCCACCCCCGCGTCCTTTGCGCGCAGAATCACCTCCTCGCGGTCCTCGTTATACGCGGCAAAATTCGTATGCGTATGTGCGTCAAAGTATTTAATCATGTCTAAGAAAAATTCAGATCTCCTTTTTTCTTCTTTTTATTTTTGGGCATTGCGAAATGCGGAACGCGTCCACTGGACGAAACCTGCTCTTCCTTGCGCGGAAAGAGATTCTCGGGTTTTTTGTTGCCCATGATTGCATTGATTATTTTCCCTGCGGTCGCCGGCAAGAGCGGCTCAAGCATTTCATCGATAAAAGCAAGTTCACGCACGAGTTCTTCAATGAGGGCAACGGCTTTTTCCTTGTCCGTTTTCACTATCTTGAAAGGTTCCGTTATATTGATTTTCTGGTCAAGCGCCTGTATGCGACGCCAAACATAATCCATTGCTGTGTTTACCTCGTATCTGTCTAGTGCCTGCGTGAACTCTGCCGGATACGGAACAAATTCAATCTTCACCGGCTCCGACAAGTGTGTTTCAGCGAGCTTCATGACACGCGCAGCCAAATTCCCCAGACCATTAGCAAGATTGGCGTTGTACGATTCCTTGAATTTCTCCATCGTGAAATCGGAATCTTCAAACGGATGAATGTGGCGGGCAAGATAGTACCGCAAGGCGTCTGCGCCATATTCATCAACTATCGCTATGGGGTCAATGACATTGCCGAGCGACTTGGACATTTTTTGCCCCCCGACGTTGATAAATCCGTGTATGAGGATGTGCTTTGAGGGTGGCAGGCCGGCTGACATGAGCATCGCCTGCCACATCGCCGCCTGTTGCCGTATCTGGTCCTTCCCCGCCATTTGAATGCCGTTCGGCTTCACAACAGTGCCCCAGAACTTCGTAAAGTTAGTTTCGTCCTTTGGCCATCCAAGGGTGGAGATGTAACTGATTAGCGCATCAAACCATACATACATCACGTGTTCCGGGTCATCCGGCACTGCGACACCCCACGGCATCTTCTTTTTTAAGCGCGAGATGCTGAAATCCTGAAGCCCATCCTCTACAAAACGCCGTATTTCATTGAACCGGTATCCCGGAATCACAAGGTCAGGCCTTTTCTCATACATATCAATGAGCCGCGCGCGATAGTTTGAAAATCGAAAGAAATAATTCTCCTCCTCTATCAGCTCTACCGCGAGATTGGGATGTATGGCGCACGCGCCGTTTACCAGCTCCGACTCTGTCTTCTCAAGCTCGCACCCGACGCAATACTTTGTCGTGTAGTTCTTTTTATAAATATCGCCGTTGTTTGAGCAACGCCTCCAGAATTCCTGCGCCGCCGCCACATGGCGCGGCTCAGTCGTGCGGATGAAATGCAGGTCTGGATATAAGTTCAGCTTTTCCTTTAGATTCTGGAATTTCTCCGCGTACCCATCCACGTATTTTTGCGGGTCTTTCCCTTCTTCAAGCGCGTTGCGGTAAATTTTAATTCCGTGCTCGTCCGTTCCAGTATTAAAAAAGACCTCATAGCCGCAGAGCTTGTGGTATCGCACAGCGATATCCGCATGGACTATTTCAAGCGCGAAACCGATGTGCGGCTCCGCGTTTACATACGGAAGCGTGGTCGTGAGGTAGAAGGCCTTCTTCTCCATGGGGATTATTCTTCTTCCGCACTGGCGAATGTGCGCTTGCTTTCCACGTCTTTGATAAATTCCTGAAGCGCACCGGCTATCGGCACAGAAAGAAGCACGCCCAGAAACCCTGCGAGTTTCGCCCCGATTATAAGCGCCAAGATAACGAGAAGCGGAGGAACTCCGACCACGCGCGTTACCACCAGAGGGTAAATCAGGTGGTTTTCAAACTGCTGTGCAATGATGTATAGCGCGACAGTAAGAAGCCCAAGCGTTGCGCCACCGTCAACGAATGCGATGATGACGGCGGGAACGGAAGCAAGCGTCGGGCCAAAGACGGGAATAATCTCAAAGACCGCGGCGACGACCGCAAGAAACAGGCTGTGCTTGACTCCCAAAATCGTAAGGCCGAGGTATATAAGAACTCCCATGATGACCGCGAGGAGCAACTGTCCCTGCATCCAGAGCCCGATCTTATGTTGTGAACGGCTCCAAAGGTTAAGTACGTATGACTCATATTTCTTTGGAGAAACTATGCGCAGGAAATCTTCCACGCCGGTCTCTATGACGGCAAAATAGAAAGATAGAACAATAATAAGTATGAAAGAAACTACTCCACCGAACACGTTGCTCACCGCGCTGAATGCGTTACCGAATGTCCCGCCTAAATTCAGGGTGCTGCGCACGGTATCCATGATGTCGTTAGTGGACAGAGCGCTCGGCGTGGCAATTCCCAAAATGCGCGCATATTCGTCAAACGCTCCGACGCGGCTAAATGCGTCAAGATAATTTGGCAGAGCGGACACGAATGTCGCCAAGTCTTCCAAAACAGAAGGCAGGAAAAAATAAAATATCCCGAAAAACACGCAGAACAGAAGGAGGTAGATGAGTATCACGGAGAGGAGCCGCGGCACTTTCCGCTTTATCAGTCCGGCAACGCCCGGTTCCATCGCGGAAGCAAATACTATCGCCGTCACAACAACGAGTACGATGTCGCGCAGATAAAACAGGGCCCACGCGCAGGCAAGCATGAGAATGGTCTTCACCACCGTGCCAAGCGTTATAGAGATGTTTAGTGGACGCTCTGACATTGGCTCAATCCTAGCACGATTGGAAAATGTGCGCTAAATGGCCCGCCGGCAGCCAGGAGACCTATGCAAGAACGTGTTTTGAAAGTAAAGAGGTTGAAACACGTTCCTGCACACCTGTATCCCGATTTCTAATGGTAACCGTATCATCTTCCAGTGTTTGAAAATCAATCGTGATGCAAACCGGCGTGCCGATTTCATCCTGCCGGCGGTAACGCTTCCCGATGTTGCCGTTGTCATCCCACATTATTTGCGGCACTGTCTTTTTTAATTCTGTGTAGACTTCGCGCGCCTTCGCGACAAGTTCCGGCTTATTCTTCAGGAGTGGAAACACGGCCGCCTTAATAGGAGCAACTATTGGATTAAATTTGAGATAGACCCGTGTCTCATCCCCCAGCGTATCTTCCGTGTACACAGAAGCGAGGAGTGCGAGAATCGCGCGGTCAACGCCGAAGGAAGGTTCAATCACATGCGGAATTACTTTTTCTCCGGTGACATCGTTAACCACAACGGAGAGGTCAACCCCGGATGCTTTCGCATGCGCAGAGAGATCAAAATCAGTCCTGTACGCGAGTCCGCACAATTCTTTGCGACCGAAGGGAAAGTCGTATTCAAAATCAATCGTGCGCTTGGAATAGTGCGCGCGGTCACCATCCCCTATCTCCGATTCGTGAATGAAGTCACGCGCGACACCGATGGCTTCAAAGAACATAAAGATTTCTTCACGCCATGCCACAAACCACCGTTCCCACTCATCAGGTCGCACAAAATACTCTATCTCCATTTGTTCCATTTCACGCACGCGAAAGATAAAATCGCGTGGGGCTATCTCGTTACGAAACGCTTTGCCTATTTGAGCGATTCCGAATGGCAATTTCGGATGGAACGAATCAATAATATTCTTAAAATTGACGAATATGCCCCCCGCAGTCTCCGGGCGCAAATAAGAAACCGCTGATTCGTCCTCCGTAGCTCCCACGTGCATCTTAAACATCATGTTGAATTGCCGTACTTCTCCGAAGTTTCCGCCGCATTCCGGGCACGCATCGCCCACTTGGTCGGCACGAAACCGCTTCTTGCATTTTTTGCATTCAACCATCGGGTCCGAAAATCCTTTCACGTGTCCGCTCGCCTCCCACGCTTGCTTTTGCATAAAAATGGCCGCATCAATCCCGAACATGTCATCACGATTCTCTACGAACATTCTCCACCAGAGATTCTCTATGTTTCTCTTGAGCGCGATGCCAAGCGGACCGTAATCCCAGAACCCCGAAAACCCGCCGTAAATCTCGGAACCAGGATATACAAAGCCGCGCCTTTTTGCGAGCGAAACTATCTTTTCCATCGTAACTTCAGACATAGGATTCAGTATTTTGTATATGGTATTTAGTATATTGTATTGAAACCTCAGAATTTCCTAATATACGAGATACGATATACAAAATACTATATACTTCTTTATCTAACTACCACCGCCTCCGTGGGGCTGAATCCCGGGTCGTTCAGAAGATTGGTCGTCACATCCGGAGCCGTGCGCGAGACATCCGCACCGGTCGCAGCATCGGTACCCGAGAGAGAGATGTCTTTCAAGATAACCGGCTGTGTCCCGATTTGACTCGTGGAGGGCGTAAATCCTACGGCAATCGCTGCTTGTCGCGGAGCGGCGCCATTGACCCCGACACCCGGCTCTATGTCACCGATAACCCATGTAAGCGAGCCGTCATCTCTGTTGAACGTGATTTTCTCCGAAAGCGGCGCATACATTGTGGGACCAAGCGAACGCACGTAAACAGGGAGCACTGCTGTGAGCTTCGCATTCTTTATTTTGCTTGTGGTATTCGTCACCGTGAAAAGTATCGCGTACGTTGTTTCCTTGCCGGCCTGCGGAGGCAAAGACCCCGAGACACCGAACGGATTATCATGGTAATGTCCCTCGGCAGCAATACCCAAGTCGCTGGCCACCTTGATTGTTTGCGAGGCAGTGGACTGGAGACTTTCCGGAACGCCGGACTCCGAAAGACGTTTGCCCGCGGCGTGTACCGTGACGGTAAGATTCGGGTTTCGCAGAGTCTGCAGGACATCGCTTGAAGGCATTTGGAAAAAGAAGTTTACTGTTCCCTCGGCACCGGAAGCGACGGACGCAAGCGTCCCCGATGTCGTTGTCTTGTCCCACAACACCGCGTTGTCGGAAGAGCGATAAAAACCGTCCAGAGTTTTGACGGTTGAGCCGTCAATCGGAAATCCTGAAAGCCGCGCAACGATAACAGCATCGGTGATTTCCGTGGTGAGATTATTCTTCCACGAGACAGCCACGTTCACCTCGCCTCCGGGAGTAACAACCACGCTTCCCCCATTTGACCTGTTCACGGAAACAGAAAGTCCCAAAAACGGTTTTGATATTGCCATACGATATGGCGTTTCGGAAAACACCGTGTCTATACCGGGACTATCTTTCGTTTTTCTGGTACCGAGAGAAATGCGGAAAACGCGCTCATCGCCCGGCTCACCGGCAAGCGTCCCGTTCAGGCTCACGCGAAAAGAAGTTCCCGGCATTATATTTCCTAGCTCCCACAGGCCGGTACTGACCTGTCTCGGACTTGCGGAAGAAAATGTAAACCCGAACGGATACCCGATACTCAACAACACATCTTTTATCGGGGCCGTGGCGTTTGAGGTAACGGTCATTGTGAGCGATATCGGCTGGCCGGAAACAGTTTCGGTATTTCCATCTATTGACACGGTAAGAGGGCTGGAACTGAATGCGAGAACATAATCCGGGGAAGCCGCAACAAAAACCGCGCTAGAGCCGGCAACCCGGTATTCAAGTTGTGCTTTCAAAACCGCCTGCCCGCCTTCCGCGCCGGCAAATACCGCCCGTACCGGCACGTTCACAACACCTCCCGGTTTTATCGTCCCGATTGAAATGCGTTGCGAAGGCACGTCAGTTGGAATGTTCGGCGACATGCGCGTGCCCGGGGGATACAGAATAATCAGGTCGGCAAGCGCAAGTCCGACCTGATTCTGATTTGAAATGGTGATTTGGAGTTCCGTCGGTTCTCCCCCGGACACGCGCGTTGGGCCGGAAATTGATATCCCGATATTCCCGGAAGATGCGGGCGAGGAACCTCCGCCTATCGTAAAATAGTATGCGAAAAATCCAACGGCACCGATAAAAAACGCGACGAGTGCTATGCCGAGCCATCGCACCGCACCACTCCACGCCGTGGAAATTCTCGGAGCGACCATCGTGCCTTGTAATTCTGGCTCCTTCCGATTCCAATCCTCCGATATGTCGGTTCTATCACCTTCAAGCGTGCGCCGTTCCTTGTCTTTGAATTTTGGAGAGAGCGAGCGCGAGTACATTGCGCGGCGCAAACGATTCATTTTTTCCTCCTCGTTCGGCATCGGGTCCATACGCTGAATAATACCAGAGTTTTTCTAACCCCGTGGTCGCGAAGCGACTTTACGGGGCCAGTACATATGCTACAGATGCGTTTCTGTAATAGCGCGATTGATGGAAGAGAGTAACTCGTCGCGCACAAGTTCTGCTTCGCGCAAGTGCTCATCCGCGTATGCAGTATGTGTAAGAAGAGCCAAGTTAAGCGCTTCGTTTGAAATGTAGCCGAGTGCGTAGAGAACGCGTGCGACACAGACGAGTTCAATGGTAGCCCACGCCTCGCATTCTCTCTGTGTGAGAGCAGAGTGTGCTTCGCGCAAAATATCAAAGAGGGCGCGATGCGCCTCTTCACCCGTGACAAAGCGTGAGACCAGATTGGCAATGCGCGCAAACGCCATTCTTCCGTGAATGTCTTTCCCGCCGGCATTCCCTAACGCCGTCGCTCCTGCAAGTCGCCATCCCTGCTTGCCGCGAACGAGCGAAACATTCGCGAGAGAATAATTCTGAAGCGCGTACCGCATTTTTGATTTGGCCGCGCGGATTCCCCTGCCCCGCGCCCGCACAAGCCCGAAATCGCGCGTGTAAAGTGCGAGCATTCTGTCCGATTCGCCCATCTCGCGGCTTCCTAAAACGAGCGCGTCGGTGTGATATTTCTGGTACATGATTATTGTGAATCAAAATCATCCCTAGAAAGTGACACGCTGATGGTTGAATCCGTTCTCATCTCAATAATCTCTTTGTGCTTTTCAACTATGCTTTTCTCTGCTTCTGAGACCTTCATCGTATACGAAGTGTGCTCTCCGGGCCGGAGACTCTTCTCTTTTCGGAAAGTCTGAACTTCTCGAAGTTTGTCTCGCACGATGCCCTCCTCGCGCAACTCATCGGTGATATTCGTGTCAAGCATAATAGTGTCGCCCGTCTCAATTTCCTTGACGTTAACCTCATCTTGTATAAGTTGAAGAAGCGCCTTTTTGTTTCTCCCTGTCAACTGTTTACTGTTAACTGTTAACTTCTGTAATGGCTGACGCACTTTTATCTTCGCTACGTCCCTAGCTTCAAGCGCTTGTGTGACGATGCTTCGCGCCGCTACCATGTCGCGAAGAATGCTGTCTTTTTTGCCGAACAACTGCGCAAGAAATCCTGTCTGCGAAGACGAAGGCCACTCTGCAAGATGCACGCTCTCCGGGTCGTTCCCTTCTTTCACCGCCTGAAACAGATGCTCGGCCAAGAACGGCATTGACGGCGCGATAATCAGCGAGAGTGTGTAGAGGACGTGCCGCAAAATCGCGCGTGCCGCTTTCGCATCGTCCCCGCCCTTCTTGAAACGTTCGCGGCTTCTCCGCAAATACCACACCGAAAGGTCGTCAATAAAAAGAACTATCGGTCTCGTCGCCGTGTCCAGTTGGTACTTTTCAAAACCTTGCGTGGATTCGCGAATCAGCTGGTCTAGCCGTGCAAGAATCCATCTATCAAGTACATTGGCACTGTCGCTCCCCCGCCTGGTATCATCCGCATACATTTGATAGAAAGCCAAAACGTTACCGAGCCGGCTGATATTTTTCTTTGCAACTTCGTCCACGCCTTTTTCCGAGAAGCTCAAATTCTCGGCCTGCATAACGGGAGACGAAAGCAGATAAAAGCGGAGCGCATCGGCGCCATACTTATCAACCACTTCCATGGGGTCGGGATAATTCTGAAGTTTCTTGGACATCTTCTTGCCGTCTTCCGCAAGCACGATTCCGTTGACGATTACATTCTGAAAAGCATTTTTCTTGAACAGGGCGCCTGCGAATACATGCAGGTAGTAGAACCACGCGCGCGTCTGGTCCAGACCTTCGGCGATAAATTGTGCGGGAAACGTTTTTGACCAAGGTGCGAGCTTTGTGGGGTCCAAGGTCGTACCTTTAGAATCCGTCGAAAACGCAAATGGGTAGTGCCGCTCGCCGTATGGCATGGAACCGGAATCAAACCATGTGTCCAACACATCGGGAACACGCCTCATCTCGCCGCCGCACCCGCCCTCCTTCGCCAAGGCTTCGGAGGGCACGCATGGCACGGTAATTTCATCAACAATGTGTTTATGCAAATCGTCAACTTTCTTTCCGCTCGCTTCCTCAAGTTCCGCGACGCTTCCGAATACTTTCAGTTTCTTACATTTCTCACATTTCCATATCGGAATTACGCTCGCCCAAAAGCGTTGGCGGGAAATTGACCAATCGCGCGCGCCTTGGAGCCAATCCCCAAAACGCCCTTCTTTGATGTGCGCAGGCGACCAATTGATATTCTTGGCGTTCTCAAGCAGGTTTTCTTTGAGCTTTGTAACGGAAACAAACCATGAGGATGTCGCGTAGTTGAGGAGTGGTGTCTCACAGCGCCAACAATGCGGATATGAGTGTTCAACTTTTTCCTTTGAGAAGAGCAGGCCTTTGTGCGCGAGATGCTTAATTATCAGAACATCGGTCGCCTGCGGGTCATCAATCGGCTTTACCTCTATTCCCGCAAAATCAGCCACTTCCGGCTTGAATGTGCCGTCCATGTTTACGTGTTGAACGAACGGCAAATTCTCTTTTTTAGCGAGTTCCCAATCGTCAGCGCCGAACGCCGGTGCCTCGTGCGCAATTCCTGTACCTGCTTCGGTCGTTATGAAATCCGCCGCATAGACTTTCCAGCCGTTTTCACGGTTCTTTAACGTTGTGTCGTTGGCGTAGTAATCAAAAAGTGGTTCGTATTCGAGACCGACCAGTTGATGCCCCTTAAGTGCCTCTGCTCCACTTTGCGTCGGAAGCATCGCAAAATTGGGTGTATTGTGGAAATCCTGATTCAAGGTGTGATATCGATCCGAGACAATCAAAACCTCATTTTTATCGATATCTAATACTAGTCGATAATCAACGTCATTATTTACAGCAAGTGCCACATTGCCTGGTAGAGTCCAGGGCGTTGTCGTCCATGCGAGCATATACACACTTGCGTTCGCGGGTATCTTGAATGGAAGTTTAACCGGATTCTTCAATTTAAACTTCACCGTTACCGAAATATCTTTTACATCCTTATACCCTTCCGCGACTTCCTGCTGGGAAAGAGTCGTCTCGCATCGCGGGCAGATGTGCATTGAGCGGTAATCCTTATAGACCAACCCTTGGTCGTAGATTTGTTTGAACACCCACCAGACGGATTCCATGAACGGTTTGTCCATCGTGCGGTAGGCGTGCTCCATGTCGGCCCACCGGCCGATGCGCGGGATTATTTTCTCCCACTCCGATGCATACGTGAGCACCCGCTCGCGGCACCGCTCGTTGAATTTTGCTATACCGTATTCCTTGATGTCTTTCTTGTGCTTGAAACCGAGTTCTTTCTCCACGATGTTCTCTATCGGCAATCCGTGGCAATCCCAGCCCCACACGCGCGGCACATGGTAGCCGCGCATCGTCCAGTAGCGCGGAACGACATCCTTAATCACCGAAGCGACAATGTGTCCGTAGTGAGGTAGCCCAGTCGCAAAAGGCGGTCCGTCGTAAAAAACGTATTCACCCTTGGGCGCGTCCTTTTGAAGAGATTTCTCAAAGATTTTGTGCTCCTTCCAAAAAGCGAGGGTTACCTCTTCCCGTTTTGCGGTTTCTGATTTCAGTTTTGCATCGGCCATAATCATTCATCTTAGCGTTTACTTGGCAACAATGGAAACCGTTCCGTGTAGTTAAATATCACGATACGTGTTCTCATTGCGATTATCAATGTTGAGAACACGGATGCCCGATGCGTCCATGATGAACTTAATCCGCACCCGCCCGACGCGGACGCGATAGACATCCTGTGAGCCTTTAAGTTTGCGCATATCAAGCCCGGAAAAATCGCCGTTTTTAATGCGTTCGGCAATATCAAGCACTTTCTGCCGCAACTTTACATCAAGCCGCGCAAGAAATTTGTCAATTCTGTGCATGCAAGCGTTTCAGAGACGCTATAACGCTATCAATCGGCACCCCTTTCTTGTTGATTTTAGTGAAATCTGCGACGGTCTCCCACACGCCCTCGTCGCCCCACTCATCAACGGGGGAAACGCGAAAAATCGGCTTTGAACGTCTGACGACAAGAAACGACTTCCCTTTTTTGACATGAGAAATGTACTGTTCGGTATTTTCTCGCAAATCCTTTAATCCAATTATTTTAGTCATGGCTGAAGTTTATCTTTAGATAATCCTTATGTCAATCACATTTTCTCGGGTGCTGATATACCCAGAAGCCACAGGCCATTCTTCAGTGTCGCACGAACCGCGTTCACTATTGCGACTTTGTGCGGGGCTTCTTTCGTTCCATCCAAAATGTGCACCTGCGCGTACCAACTGTTGAATGCGCCGGCAAGCGAAATCAAATAATTCGCTAGCAAGTGCGGCTCAAGCTTTTCCGCCGCATACAAGACGACCTCCGGAAAACGCGTGACGAGGCGGGAAACGTCGTTGGGTTCCAAGGTGTCACCTTTTTGAATCCCCAAGGTGACACCTTGAGATTTCGCCCTTTCAACAACGGCATACGCCCGCGCATGCGCGTATTGCAGATACGGCCCCGAATCACCTTCAAGCGAAAGCGCGCGCTCGCGGTCAAAAATAATATCCTTGCCCGATGCCTGTCTTAATATCTGATACTTCACCGCAGAAACCGCAATTTGCTCGGCAAGTCTTTCTGCGTCATCGGCCCGACTCTCTGAAGCTCGTGCGGTGGCACGTTCTTTCAATTCTGCGATAAGCGACTCGCCCGTTATTACATCGCCTGTACGCGACGACATCTTGCCGGAAGACAAGCGCATCATGCCGTGCGAAATGTGAACGGTTTTTGTGGCAAGGTCAGGATAAACTTTTGACATTGCATCCAGCAACACTCTGAAATACTCGTTGACTTCATTTCCGGTGATGACGATGGATT
This sequence comes from bacterium, assembly GCA_030648265.1. Taxonomy (GTDB): domain Bacteria; phylum Patescibacteriota; class Minisyncoccia; order Phycocordibacterales; family UBA2100; genus UBA10103. Next base: position 33,692 of record JAUSHX010000040.1, on the reverse strand, counting down.
TGTCGTACGGATATGTGTCGTGTTTCTTCTTTGCCAGACCAAGCTCTTTTGCCTCGTAGGTCGGAAGACCTTTGGAATTTATAAATACGCGCGTATGCAATCCTTTTTTCTCGTCCCCTTTGTAGACAATCGCGCCGTCGCTTTTCTCAAATATTTCAGGATGTTCTTCAACGATTTTCTTACCGAATGGCGCCGTTTCACTTTCAAAAAAAGAATAGTCAAACTTTGTACCAAGTGTTTTGTAGATTTCTTCAAAATGCTTGAGAGACGCATCGCACCCCGCATCGTAAATCGCATTTACCTGCGGGTCAGAGCGGTCATAGATTTTTCCGTTCAATGCATCAATTTGCGCTTTCGCTTCGGCATCGCTTTCATATGCATTGGAACCATCCACATACGCTTTTCCAAGAACATTCGCATCATGCGCGTCACCGCCGTGTTTTTGAATGCTCCAAATGGCTTTTGCCACATGCGGCCCCACGTCGCCCTGATAGTTAGCACGCTTCACTTCAGCGCCGGAATATTCTACGAGGCGAGAAATGGATTCGCCGATTGCATTGCTCATCAAGTGGCCAATGTGAAATTCCTTGAAAGGATTGGGGTCTGTGTACTCCACCATCACGCGCGAATCTTTCTGCAAGTCATTTCTTCCCCACGCTTCCTCATTTGCAATCGCCTCCCCTAGAACATTGTTGATAGTATCCGGCGTCAGATGGAAATTTATAAAACCAGGAGCGACGACTTCAACACGCTTAACCCCGTTTAATGTCCCCAATCCGGCGACAATTTTTTCCGCGAGCTTTGCGGGGGGCATGCCAACCTGCTTGGAGTACTGCAGTGCCGCGCCGGTCGCGTAATCTCCGTGTGAAAGTTCTTTCGGCCGCGCGAGCGCCACATATTCCGCGGAAACTTTGATTCCCGCCTCCCCCAGAGATCGCGCAAGCACCTGTTTTAAATTATCGGCAATATTCATACACTGATTGTCAAATAATACCATTGACTCGCTGATACTGACTAAAATATGTAAGCGATGGGTCTGCGCAAAAATCACTCGCGCAGACCCATTTAAAATCCCAACAATACGACTTAGTCGCAAAGATCGGGACCGTCGACAAAGCCGTGGTGACGCACAGGCTCTCCGCTCTCTGGCAACTTGCCGTGGTAGAGTGGGTTGCATAGGTCTGGTGTCAGGTCAATCTTGGACTTGTCGAACTTGAACTTGTCCCAGCCAGGCATCAGCGGGTTGGACAGCGTTCCGGGACCCACAGTATATTCCCGTATGTTCGGCCGAATCCGCTGTTCCCTGATTTCGGCGTGTCGTTGGGAGTCGGCAAGAATGTTCCCGATTCCCTTGGTCGTTTCGCTAGTGGCCATGCCTATCTCCTGTAAAAAAACAAGAAAAAAATACGCCTTGCGCCCTGGCTGTCAAAGAACAACTACAAAGACAGCCAGCGGATACTATGATTTAATTTGAGCCCACGGTCAAGCAAGCTCTAGGGTAGTTAGTAGTCAGTAGTTCGTAGTCAGTAGTTAGATACAATACGCAAGATATCTTGCTCCACTTCTTTTGGTGCGCGATTGGCATTCACAATGTGCGCACATTGCCCGATTTCCTCGGCGAACGTTTTGAAGCCGGCTCGCACCCGTCCTTGGAATGCACGTGGATTGTCATCAAAACGGTCTTTTCGGGGCGGTCTCCCTGCGCGGCGCTTCTCCGCCACTGCAACCGGAATATCAAGAATGATATATGCATCCGGCTCGTATTTCCCTAAGACCACTTTGCGCGCCTCCCAAAAAAGTTTTGTGAGTTCCGGATGTTTCTCGCCGAATATTTGAAACGCAAACGTTGAGGAATCAAAACGGTCGCAGATAACATGACGGCCCGCGCGAAGCGCCGGAGCAATCTTTTCTCGCATGTGCTCCGCACGCGCCGTCCAAAATAGAAAAAACTCAGTTGTTACATCAGCTGTTGGAATTAGATTATGCAAAATAAGTTTCCGTATCTTTTCCGCAAGCGGCGTTCCGCCCGGTTCATGCGTGAGCACGGTGCCTTTCCTCATCCTCGCGTGAAGAAGTTTTGCGTGCGTCGTCTTACCACACCCGCCGATGCCGTCAATCACAATAAACGTTCCGTGCCTCATCGCTAGATTATGCGCCAAAGACAGAGTGCGGTCGAGTGATTTGAGAGTTACCATTAGTGTACATATGTACACTAATGGTAACTCTCGTAGTCAATTGTTGTAACGGTTATGATGTAATCCTTTTGATGGCGGAAAACGCGCGGTCTATGTCTTTATCGGCAAATATGATGCTGAACTCGGTCCCGACAGACATGACTTCCACGAGACTGATTCCGTCCTCCGCGATTGCCTTCAGTATCGGGTAGTACAATCCTGGAACGTTCAAGCTCGGCTCCGGCAAGCGCATCGTGATTGCCGAGAGACCGCCTATCCGTTTCAAATATTTCTGGTTTCCGAACGACGCGAGTACTTCGTCCTCGATTTCCTGACTTACGATGAGAAGCGACTCGTAAAGTCCCCGGGAGAAATTGAGGAATGCCCCTTTTTTATTTTTTGCGATACGCGACACACGCTCCAGGACGGCGGAAACGTCCGCAGAATCCGGAAAAACAAACTGCACCAAATTTGAGCGCACGGTGATGTCGCTCATCTGTTTCAGAAACCGCGTTCCGTACGGTACAAGTTGCGACGCCTTTCCAATCCGGTGCAGTGCCATTGCGATTGAGCCCTCGGAAACTTCCTCAAGCAATATCTTTTCCACTTCAGGTTTTATTCTTCGAGCAATTTGCGCATTATTGGCCAGTCCCTCCGCCATTGCTTCGGCGAGAAATGGAGAGCGCTGTATTACCCCTTCTACAACTTGGCTCACAGTTTTCATATTAAGTCACGTTTAATGTGTTATAAATATAACAAAATGATACAATTCTGTCAATATCTCCTAAAAACTTGTTAGAATGATGGATAAAAGGCACTATTACCTCTCAAATCCATATGACCCGAAAAACTGCTTCAAGAAAACTTTCAGTAGGCATTCTCGGCGCTACCGGCATGGTAGGCCAGCGATTTGTGTTGCTCCTTGAAAACCACCCGTGGTTTGAAGTGCGTGCGGTCGCGGCTTCCAGAAACTCCGCCGGAAAAACGTACGCCGAAGCAGTTGATGGCAGATGGAATTACCCTACGTCTATTCCATCAAGCGTGCGCGATTTAATTGTTCTGTCAGTAGAAGACGATGTAGAGAACATGAAAAACCACGTAGATTTTGTGTTCAGCGCGATGGACATGGAGAAAGACGCCGTCCGCTCGCTGGAGGAGCTGTATGCGTTAATGGGCATGCCGGTCGTTTCAAACAATTCCGCCCACCGGTGGACAGCCGACGTGCCGATGATTTTGCCGGAGATAAACGCCGACCATCTTGCGATGATTCCGATTCAACAAAAAAATCGCGGGTGGGACACCGGGTTTATCGTCGTCAAACCGAACTGCTCGGTGCAGTCGTTCATGCCGGCACTGGAGGCGTTAAAACAATTTGAACCGCAATCGGTTATTGTTTCAACGCTTCAGGCAATCTCCGGCGCGGGCAAAACATTTGAGACGATGCCGGAAATTCTGGACAACGTAATCCCCTTCATCGGCGGCGAGGAGGAAAAATCTGAACGGGAACCGATGAAAATATGGGGGCGTATTAAAAACGGCGCGTTTGTACTTGCGAAAACTCCTCAAATCTCCGCCACGTGCATACGGGTTCCAGTCACCGACGGCCATATGGCGTCCATTAATGTTTCATTCAACATACAACCGACTAGAGATGAGATTCTTTCCGCGTTCCGCGATTTCAAAAGCCCGATCGATGGACTCGGCCTTCCTTCAACACCGGAGAAATTTCTCACGTACTTTGAGGAAGAAAACCGGCCGCAGACGAAACTGGACCGCGACATCGGGAACGGCATGGGCATAAGCATTGGCAGGTTGCGGGAAGACCCGATACTGGGATGGAAATTTGTCGCCCTTTCCCACAACACTATCCGCGGAGCGGCTGGAGGTGCTATTCTCGTTGCGGAACTTCTAAAAGAAAAAGGATATTTGCAGGCGAGATAACTATGGCAAATGTTTCAAACATAGTGATGAAATTTGGGGGCACGTCTGTCGCCAGCCGTGATGCCGTTTTTGCGGTCGTCGCGATAGTGAAGAGGTATCGGAAAGCGCATCCGGTAGTTGTCGTGTCAGCAATACGCGGGGTAACCGAAGCCCTGCTCGCGTTTTCCAAATGTCCGAAAGCCAAGATTTCCGGCCGTATTTCGGCACTCCGAACTGTGCATGAGAAATTGGTCGCGGCCATCTTCCCTGCCGCATCGGACGTGTCGGAAATTATGGCGTACGTAGTGGCGCAGCTCGCGCACGCGGAAAAAATCGCGCGCAGAGGAGAGTTCACGCCGGAAAAAATGGACGAGCTCGTTTCTTCAGGAGAAATTATGTCGTCGTATATTGTTTCGTATGCCCTGCGGTCTGGTGGCATTGATTCGGAGCAAATAATTTCAACGGAGATAGTTGCGACTGACGATAATTTCATGCAGGCGGAATTTATGCCGGATGAAACTGAAAGAAATGCGGGGAAAATTCTTGGCCCGCTCATTAAGAGAGGGGTTGTCCCTGTTGTAACGGGGTTTCTGGGCTGTACCAAAGACGGCCGTATCACAACGCTGGGGCGCGGAGGATCCGACTATACCGCATCCATCATTGGACATGCGCTGAGTTCAAAAGAAATTCAGATATGGACAGATGTGGACGGCATCTTCACCGCAGACCCGCGCGTCGTCGAAAGTGCACGGGTTATTACGGACATCTCGTACAGAGAAGCATCCGAAATGGCTGCGTTCGGGGCGCGTGTGCTACACCCGAGGACAATCAGGCCCGCCGTGGAGAAAAACATACCCGTCAGGGTATTGAACACGTTCAACCTCGGGACAACCGGCACGCTCGTCAGTCCGCGCTCAACCGGCGTTGGGCTGAAAGCAATTGCGTTCAAACGAAACGTTGTTTTGGTCAACGTATACTCGGACGCCATGCTCTTTTCCCGAGGATTCCTTGCCCGCATGTTTGAAATATTCGCACGGCATCAGATATCCATAGACTTGGTTTCGGTTTCAGAAGTCAGCGTCTCGGTCACATTGGACGACGTGCACCACCTCGCGAGCGTCATCAAAGAGCTTGAAACGTTCTCTAAAGTGAGCGTGTACAAAGAGAGCTTCGGCATGGTATCGCTGATCGGCCAGGGAATCGCCACTTCGCGGGATATAATGAGGGACGTGTCCGCACAATTCAGTAAAGAAAAAATACCTCTGCGGATGATATCCATGGGGGCGTCGGACATAAACATCAGCCTGGTGATACACTCGGCGGATGTGGAGCGGGCGGTTAATAAACTACACAATCACTTCTTCAATATATGAGAATCGCACTTCTTGGGCACGGCAATATGGGCAGTGAAGTTGAGCGTCTCATTCGCGCGGCGGGCACGCACGCTGTTTCCATAATAGGCCTCACAGAGCCGGATGGCGTTATGGATACAGTGGGTCTGAACAACGCCGATGTGGTTATAGACTTCACGTCGCCGGAAATAGTGTTGAATGATATTACAACGGTCGCAAAAGCAGGGAAAAACATGGTTGTCGGAACCACCGGCTGGCAGGAACACCTGACGGACGTGGAGAAAATCGTGCGCGAGAGCGGTATCGGGTTGATTTATGGCCAGAATTTTTCCATCGGAGCAAACATTTTTTTCCGCGCCATTGCTCATGCAACGAAATTATTCTCTGCGTTCAAAGAATACGATGTCGCCGGCCTTGAAATACACCATGCCGGGAAAAAAGACAGTCCATCCGGAACGGCCTTGCGGACGGCACAGGAAATTCTGCAGAATTCCACTGTAAAGAAAACCCTGCAGACCGGCAGACTCGACAGGAAAATACGCCCCGATGAACTTCACTTTGCTTCCGTACGAGGCGGAGTTAATCCCGGATTCCACGAGGTTATTTTTGACAGCAATGCCGACGCTGTCTCCATTTCTCACGCGGCGCACAACAGAGAGGGTTTCGCGCGAGGCGCTATCCTTGCCGCAGAATTCATCAAAGGAAAGAAAGGGCTGTATACGTTTGACGACGTCATGAAAGCCCGCGGAATAAAATAATATGACCCCGACACTAAGTTTGTCGTCGCCTCTTATGGAACAAATTACTATCGATAACTTCTCGACAATCATAAAAACGCTTAACCGCGTTAAAATTACTCCGGCGCAAAATTACGGCAAACTTAGTGTATGGGTATGACCAAGATTGTTCTACAGGGGGCTATTACCGCTATTGTCACGCCGTTCACAAAAAGCGGAGAGGTGGACTTCCCCGCTTTCCGGGCGCTGCTCAAACGCCAGCTGGCTGGAGGCGTAAACGGCATCGTGGCCTGCGGTTCAACCGGAGAGGCAGTAACACTGAATGACAAGGAATACGCCGAGACAGTGAAATGCGCCGTGGAAGAAGTTGGCGGGAAAATTCCCGTCATTGCCGGCGCCGGTTCAAACAATACGGTACGCGCTATTGAGCTTTCAAAAATCGCACGGGCACAGGGCGTGGACAGCCTTTTGCACGTCACGCCCTACTACAATAAACCGACTCCTAACGGATTGGTTGCCCATTTCAAAGCGATTACCGAATCCGTCGACTTGCCGGTCATTCTCTACAATGTTCCGGGGCGCACGGGTTCAAACGTACTTCCGGAGACGATACTAAGAATCGCAAAAGAAGTTCCGGGCGTGATTGCTGTGAAAGAGGCATCTGGCAATATCAGCCAAATCAGAGACATTATAAAAGGCGCCCCCGAAGGATTTACTGTCCTGTCAGGAGATGATGCCCTTACCCTTCCTGCAATGGAACTGGGAGCGCGTGGGTGCATCAGCGTCGTCGCGAATGAAGTTCCGAAGGAGTTTTCCGAACTCTGTGCGCGAGCGCTCGCCGGAGATTGGGAGAAAGCGAAGGAAATACATCTGCGGTTATTGCCGCTCATGGATATCAATTTTATTGAGTCCAATCCGATTCCCGTCAAAACTGCCCTCTACATGATGGGACTTATTGAGGAATCCTTTCGATTGCCATTAGTGCCGATAGAAGAAAAAAACCGACCAGCGATAAAAGCGTGCTTAGAAAGTCTTAATCTCATCTAGCATGGCAAAAATTAATCCTCATTTTAATGAAGTCGCTCAAGGTTACTTCTCAACAGAAATAGCAAAGAGAGCTAGGCCATTCCTTGATTCCCATCCGGGTGTTGAGATTTTTAAGCTCGGTATCGGCAATACGACGGAACCAATCGTGCCTTCTGTTATCGCGGGCATTCGGGAGGGAGTGGAAAAATTGAGCCGGAGGGAAACGTATACGGGATACGGCGACGAACAGGGCGACACGCGACTGCGACATACAATTTCAAAGTGGTACGCAGGAAGGGGTTTGAATATTGATTCATCCGAAGTCTTTGTAAGCGATGGAGCAAAAAGCGATTGCGCCAACATTCTTTCTATTTTCTCTGACGACAGTATCGTGGCCATAAGCGACCCTGTGTACCCAGTCTACCGCGATTCTAGCGTGATATCGGGAAAACGGATCCACTACATGCCGGCCATTGAAAAGGATGGGTTCATTCCGCAAATCCCGCGCGAGAAAGTAGACCTGATATTCCTCTGCAGCCCGAATAATCCGACCGGGTCTGTCGCCACTCACAAGCAACTGGAAGAGTTCGTGAGATACGCGAAAAAGAACAGAGCAATAATCATTTTTGATGCCGCGTATTCTGAATACATCCGCGACACAACGCTCCCACGCAGCATCTATGAGATAGAGGGTGCAAAAGGATGCGCGATAGAAATACAAAGCTTATCCAAGGCGGCTGGCTTCACCGGCGTGCGCTTGGGCTGGACCATCGTGCCGAAAGAATTACAGGCGGAAGACGGGAGCGCCGAGACGTTAAATCAATTCTGGAATAGACGGCAGACCACCATGTTTAACGGGGCTTCAAATATCGTGCAGGAAGGCGGACTTGCAGTCTTGTCTCCGGAAGGACAGCGACAAACGCATGAGCAAGTGGACTACTACATGGAAAATACGCGCATCATCAGAGATGGACTTAAGGCCTCCGGGTTCACCATCTCCGGAGGCGTAAATGCTCCATACATTTGGCTCCAATGTCCAAAAGGACTTTCGTCCTGGGAATTTTTTGACGAGTTACTGGAAAAAGCGCATGTCATTACGACGCCGGGAATAGTATTCGGAGAAAACGGCGAGGGCTACATGAGAATATCGGCATTCGGCCACAGAGAGAATATAGAGAAAGCGGTACGTTCCATACAGGCAAATTTCGGAAACAAATCATGAAAACAGTTCCCTTCTCAAAAGCACACGTTGAGGCGCTTGCTAAACGTTATCCGACGCCGTTTTATATTTACGACGAGACCGCAATTCGAGCGACTGCGCGAAAATTGATAGATGCGTTCTCATGGAACCCGGGGTTCAAGGAATATTTCGCTGTGAAGGCCACGCCAAATCCGGCAATATTATCCCTACTCAAAGAAGTGGGTTGTGGGACTGATTGCAGTGCACTCATGGAGCTCGTTTTGTCGGAGAACGTCGGCATAGTGGGAGAAAACATTATGTTTACCTCGAACGACACTGCGGCGGAAGAATTTGTGAAAGCGAAAGAGCTTGGAGCAATCATCAATCTCGATGACATCCGTCACATTGAGTACTTGGAAAAGCACGCCGGTCTTCCCAAGTTGCTTTCGTTCCGCTACAACCCCGGCGAAGGACGCGAGGGAAATGCGATTATTGGAAAACCCACTGAAGCAAAATACGGACTGACAAAAAAACAGATTATCGAGGCGTACAAAATCGCTAAACAAAAAGGTGTGGAGCGATTCGGATTGCATACTATGGTTATTTCCAATGAACTGGAGTCTGAGTACTTTATAGAGACTGCTCAAATGATATTTGAGCTCGCTCATGAGATACGCGAGAAGGCAGGTGTAGAGCTTGAGTTCATAAACCTCGGTGGGGGCTTAGGTATCCCCTACCGACTAGAGCAAGAAGCAGTCGACCTTAAGAAAATATCCGACGGCGTCCGCGATTTATATGAAAAAGCTGTCAGTGGCGGAACAATGCCACCCCTAAAACTTATGATGGAGTGCGGACGCTACATCACTGGTCCTCACGGGTATCTTGTTTCTACGGTTCGTCACATCAAAGAAACATATAAAAAATACGTCGGGTTAGACGCGTGCATGGCGAATTTGATGCGCCCGGCAATGTACGGCGCGTATCACCACATCACTGTTCTCGGCAAAGAGGATGCGCCAAACAATCATGTCTACGACGTCGTCGGCTCTCTCTGCGAGAATAACGACAAGTTCGCGATTGACCGGGAATTGCCCGAAATGGAACCGGACGATATCGTGGTATTCCACGATGCGGGGGCGCACGGCCACGCAATGGGTTTCAACTACAACGGAAAATTGCGCTCGGCAGAATTCTTGATGTCGCCGAATGGAGAATTCAAAATGATCCGCCGTGCGGAAACAAGTGACGATTATTTTGCAACGCTGAAATTCTAGCAACCGCAAATCCTTATATGCTTATTCGCGCGAATAAGCATATAAGGATGCAGTACTCTACTCTGTTGCAACGCTTATTGATGTTTGAGGCATTGAGGGAAGTCGGTCCCATAATTCTGTCCATGCAATCTTCAATGTCTTGGCAATTCCCGCGTCATCTATGACGACACCAAACGGATTCGTTTTGTTGTAACTGAAAAATGCGACTTTGTTTCCGAATATATTTATCTCCGTGCCAAACTCCTTGGAAGAAACAAATCTTGACTCACGCGCGAGTCGAATATTATTTTTAGCAGTAAACTCCCGTGCAAAGGGCGTGTCACGATCGATGCACCGAGCGGGAATATTCTTCTCAGCGCGCTCGTCCGGATAACTCGTGAAGAACTTTCCTAGCGCATCATGAGTGCGATCCAGGTCTTCCCAGGCATAGATAGTTTGTTTGTCTCGGAGTGTCATTCGATAGATCTCCTTGATCCCCTCTATTCCCTCATAGAATGAAACGTGCGGCTTACTTTTCACATTGTTTTGAATCGCTAACAGTTGCGGAATCAACTTCTCTACTGAAGATACTTTGGATTTTTGCTGTTCAAGAAGATGATGTGGGCTCGTAGCTGAAAAGAGCCTCCGCTTGCCTTTCTTTATCTCGGAGAGCAATCGCCGTTCCTTCAAATTGTCGATGAAGTTATAAATACTCGTGCGTTTAACGCCAGATTTCCTAGAAATATCCTGAATCTGTGCCTCGCCCAATTCTAGAGTAGCTAGGTAAACTGCAATTTCCGATTCTGATAAATCAAGCGATCGTATCAGAATTTGCTCATTATCTCCTAGTAGTGACTTGTTTTTAGTCATATTTATATATAGCCAATTTACGGCTCAATATAAGCAAATAATGTTAGCGTTGTCAAGGTTTCCGTATGTAAAATGACGATTTTGTACACACCTCTCTCAAATTCGATAACATACCTGCAGTATGGAAAGCGTCTTTACGCTTCGCCATGAATAGTGAAACGTCCGCGCGTGAGCGCCAACTAATCCAATGGAGATTCAGATGAAGGTCATACTGATATCGGTAGACAATCACACTCTCGGAATCCAGACTGTCGCCACGATGGTAGCAGGTTCCGGCGGTGAACCAATACTTTTCTATCTGCCTTCGAACTTAAGAAGGTACCCGAAAGCTATAGAGGATGGGATCATGCAGGTGCTCCGGAAAATTACCGGAGAGGAAAGAAGCGTTCTGATCGGTTTTCACCTAAAGGAACTTTCTTACTCTCGTGCAGTGCAATTAGTACAAGCGGTACGAACAGAATTCGGTAATCGCGCCATTTTGGTGGCCGGCGGTACGTATGCCACGAGCATGAAGGAGGAGCTTCTCTCCGACTTTGACCACGTCGTGGTCGGCGATGGAGAAGGAATAATACCCATCATCAAATCAATGGAAACGTGTGTTTCGGTTTCCCCAATGATTGAAAGTCCACCACGCATGTTCCGCTATCCGCTGTATGCGGAAGCGCACGTGTTAGACGAAAATGGACAAATCAATCGTAGGCACACTCGCCCATTAGTGCATCCGCAATACAAACACCGGCAAAACATGGAAATCATGCTTGAGTCGGGTTGCGGATACGCTTGTTCTTTCTGCGAAGTCGCCACACTGCGTGAGATGTTCGGGTCGGCATACCGAATCTTGCAATCAGATCCGGTACAATCGATCAATATAATCCGAGAACAACTCGGCTTATCTCCAGGAATCGAGTACGTCTATTTCTTTGACGAGGACTTTCTCCTGAAATCGGAGGAATGGATTAGCACCTTCGCAGCAGAATATGCGAGCATCGGCCTGCCTTTCTTTATTTTCGCAACTCCGCGATCAATCTCAAAAGGCAAAAGGAAGCTCTCCGCGCTTGCCAATGTAGGGCTGGATACGGTCAACGTGGGCGTGCAAACAGGTAGCCCGCGGATTGCTCGCGACCTCTTCGGACGAAAAGAGGACCGTGCAGAGATCACGGACGTGCTAGACGTGCTTACGTCATTGTACAGAAATGGACGTGTGACATCGCCTCCCATGACTGACTGGATTATCCTCAATCCGTACGAAAAAAAAGAGGACATGAGCCAGACTATCAAGCTCATGCAAGACATGCCACTACCCTTCAATGCGGTTATGCATTGTATGAACTTCTTCAGGGGAACACCTCTCTATAAAAAAGCCCTCGCCGAGGGGGTCATTCCGCCAGAGTATCGCTTCCGGTTCGATCTGCATGACTTCTTGAACCGCGTTGGGGCAAACGAGTTTGGACTTGATTTTACGTCCCGCTCGAATCTAGAGTGGCTGAAATACAACACAATCCTCGCAGGCATGAAAGGATTGCACACGATAAAAGGTGCAACGAGATATTTCGGTAGCATCAATGAAAATGACCTACCGAAGTACCTAGAAACCGAGATGTCCATAAAAGAGATTGCGGAACTCGCCGCGTCGTTCCCAAATCCAATGGATGAGTGTTTGTTTCCGTGGGAGCAGGAGCACGCACACCAACAAACAAAAGGAGGTGGATAAATGAAAACTGTGTTTGACGCCATTGCGTCCTCTTATCTTCGGGAGGACGAGCACTGGGGATGCGATTTGGATGTGGTCGTACGAGCGATTCATCCTTTCCTTCCCCGCGTCGCGTATGTAGACCTCGGGTGCGGTCCCGGATTTCACGTGGCTACCATTGCACACTGGTTTCCGGAAGCGTCAGTTACAGGCGTGGACTACTCGTTCGCCATGCTTGCCGAGGCGGAGCGCGAGGTTCGTTGCTTCGGACTGCAGAATGTCTCGCTCGTTCAGGCGAACATTTCGGAGTTCAAGCCGGCACGCATGTATCACGTGCTGACATGTCTCAACAACACTCTCGGCAACGTGTGCGCGTGCGGCGAAACACCCGCGGTACGCGAGGAAACAGCACGCGCGATGCATGCGCTTCTTGTCTCCGGCGGCAAGTTGGTCGCAAGCGTGTACAACCTTGAAAAGTTTTCCCAGAGATACGGAGAAAACTTCAGGGTTTTACCGCAAAGCGATATCAAACGGGGCGAGCTATTTGTAGAGTACATGCCACACGGAGTTGAACCAGTACAATACTACTCGCATTGGTTCACTGAAAGCGAGTTCGTGCGGCTTCTTGAGCAGAATGGTTTCAAAATCGAACTGCTTGAAAAACGATTGGCTCGACTTGTCGTCGTAGCGACCGCGATTTAGCCATTTTAGAGCGGCGCGAGGATAAACATCCTCGCGCCGTTTTTCTTTTATGTTTTAGGAGACAAAAACTACTCCGTAGTTATTCCCATCGATCTGGCTGTTCCGGCGATTATCTTTTTCGCTTGCGTCATGTCGTTCGCATTCAAATCCTCCATTTTTTCTTTCGCGATGTCTTCAACTTGCTTACTGGTGAGCTTTCCCACTTTGTTGGAATGCGGTTTGTCGGAGCCCTTTTCAAGACCGGCGGCCTTAAGAATCAAGCGGGATGCAGGCGGCTTCTTGACGATGAAATCAAACGTGCGGTCGCTGTAGACCTTCATTAAAACGGGAAGGATGCTCCCTGCCTGTGCCTTCGTCCGGGTGTTGAATTGGTTGACGAATTCACCAATGTTCACCCCCGCAGGCCCGAGTGCGGTTCCAACCGGCGGCGCAGGCGTCGCGGCTCCCGCCGGAATCTGCAACTTTATTAGTTTTGTTACTTGTTTGGCCATGTTAGAAGCTCTTATGAGCGGAGCGAATTAGAGATTCTTACACCCTGTTAAATACGACTTGAAAAATATACTTGTTTTTTACTTGCCAGCTCGTTACTCGTTACGGCACTATATAGATTTCTGCGTTTTTTTCAAGTCGTCCCGCCACGGCGGGATTTAACAGGGTTAAGTAAAATATAGTCGCTTTGCTCCTTATTTTACTAAACCCTTTGCACCTGATCTGCTTCCAATTCAACCGGAGTCTCGCGGCCGAACATCGGAACTAGCACCTTAACCTTTCCACGCTCTTCGTCAATCTCCCCAACCTTCCCTTCCAAATCTTTGAAAGGTCCGTCAATTATGACGACCGCGTCGTCAAGCGCAAGGTCAATCGCGTGCCGCACCGTGTCGCTATCTGTGCGCTTGAGGATTTTCTCCACCTCTTCCGGTGAAAGAGGGACGGCCTGGTTTGCGGTGCCGACGAATCCGGTAACCTGCGGGGTATTGCGGACAACGCTCCATGCATCGTCGGTTGCAATCATTTCCACCAGCACGTAGCCGGGAAAAACTTTCTCTCGCACTTCCGTCTTTCGCCCTCCTTTAATCTTGATTTTCTTTTCCGAGGGCACGACGACCGCAAAAATCTTGTCTTTCATCCCGAACGAATCAATGCGCTGTTTCAGATTGCGGGCCACCGCGTCCTCATAGCCGGAATACGTGTGGATTGCGTACCACTGCCTCTCGGAACCGTGTGTTTGTTTGGACATAGGGATAGTGATTAGCCACTAGGGTTTAGGGTGTAGTGGTCGTGGAAACCGGAGTGCTGGTGGAAATCTGGACATCGCTGACGGTTAGCGGCGAAGCGGCGCTTTTCGGAGGTAGCGCTTCAACGACGTTGCGCAACCCTGTCGTGAAAATAAAATCAAAGAAACCGAGATACAAGGCAATGAAGAACGAAAGGAGCACCACAATGACCGTATACACAATGGTCTGGAATTGTGTCGGCCATGCGACGTGCCGGAGCTCACCGCGCGTGTCTTTGAGGTATTGAAAAAAGCCCATATGAGTAGTTTACAGTTAAAAGTTTACGGTTTACAGCGGACAAAACGGCCCCTAATCAAAAACCCCTCGCGGGGCTTAAGAACATAGTAATCTTCTGGTTTGGAAAGTCAAGCGATTTTTTCGTTGGTAATCCAACGAGCAAAAATCGTGTCGAAAACGACCACGTTTTCGACCAAGAGACCTAGATATCTCCTTTACAAAAAAAACGGAGTGATATGTTTCGGTTTCCTCTGTCCGGTAGTTGCTTCTGTGGATTGGGGAGTTCATTCAACCCGGAGGCGGGGTAACCCTCGCTCTCCAAACATGGAGGGTACGTCGGCGGCGCTTACTTTCTTTACCTCTGGTGTCGGGTCCGAATCCCGACGGTCCTAAGAAAACCGCACAAATGTCTGACTGACATTGGCGTCACCAAAGGCTCGCCGGGAGTGGGCAAAAAAATGTTAAGCCCTACGAGAAGGCGCTCAACGCGTCCGCATGGGTACCCCATAGTGAGCTTGAGGATTCGTGATAGATCCAAAATAGCTCCGGGCCGACGTAACTTCCGCGTCGGCTTTATTTTTTAACTCTAATAATTCTGAAAATTACACCGCCCCGAATTCTTTACCGACCTTGGTGAATTTCTCAACTGCTTTTTCAATGTCTTTCTTTGTGTGTACGGCGGAGATTTGTACTCTGATGCGCGCTTTGCCTTTGGGAACCACCGGGAACGCGAAGCCGATTACATAAATGCCTTCGTCAAAGAGCGCCTTCGCCATTTCCACCGCCTTCTTTTCGTCTCCGAGCATGATGGGCGTTATCGGATGCTGGGCATCCGGAACCTTAAACCCGTTTTTCTTCATGAGTTCGCGGAAATATTTTGCGTTCTCCCACAACCGCTCGCGGAATTCGGGGTGCTTTTTCAAATGATTGATGACGAAAAGCGATGTGCCGGTAACCGCCGTGTCCAATGAATTTGAAAAAAGATACGTGCGCGAGCGATTGCGAAGATAATCCGCCGCTTCTCTGCGCGTTGCGGTAAATGCTCCGCCCGCGCCGCCGAGCGCTTTGCCGAATGTGCCTGTCACAAAATCTACCCGCCCAACAACGCCGCAGTGTTCCGGCGTGCCGCCGCCGTTCTTACCCATAACGCCCGTGGCATGTGCATCGTCCACCATTACAAGAGCATCGTATTTGTCGGCGAGGTCGCAGATTTCTTTGAGCGGAGCGATGTCGCCATCCATGCTGTACACGCCGTCGGTGGCAATTACACGCAGGTGCCTGCCGCTCGACGCTTTGAGTTTCTCTTCCAAGTCCCTCATGTCCATGTGCTTGAAAACGGCTCTCTCCGCCTTTGAGAGGCGCACGGCATCAATTATGGAAGCGTGATTCAATTCATCGCTGATTATCACGTCCTGCTCGCCGAAGAAGGTCTGGAAAAGCCCGACATTCGCCATAAAGCATGAGGAATACAAAACTGCGTCTTCCATTCCTACCAGACCAGCCACTGCGCGTTCCAAATCCTTGTGAACTGTCTGTGTACCGCAAATAAATCGCACGGATGCAAGCCCGAATCCCCATCTTTTTACGGCCTCTTCAGATGCTTTTTCCAGCAATTCCGTCCCCGCCAATCCGAGATAATTATTCGCGCAGAAGTTCAGGTACTGTTTCCCGCCGACAGTGATTTCCCGCCCCTGCGCCGATTCCAAGACTCTTTCAGTCTTGTATGTGCCGTTTTCTTTTGCGGCGACAAGCTCCGACTCAAGAATTGATTTAAGGTTGCCGTACATATCTTAGCCGTTCACTTTGAAAATGATTTTCGGATTCTCGTTCATCGCTTTCTCAAAACTCTCCGGCGTGAATTTCTTGAAATCAAGAATCGTCCCCTTTCCCTGTTTCAGAATAACGTTCCAAATCGCGTCCTGCACGCCGTTGGTTTTGTCGGAAAGAACGCGCTGGGCGATTTGCCATGTGCGGAAAATGCGGCGGCCGATGATGCCGTGAATCGTGAGCCCGCGGACAATAACATTGCGGGAGAAATCCGGAATGGTGAATTCGCCGTCCTTAATACCGAAAGCGACCACATCGCCGCCGCGGCGCGTAGAGAGAATACAGTTGTTGAGGGACGAGGGCGGACCTGCCATCTCCATTGAAATATCCACGCCCTTGCCGTATGTAAGTTTCATGATGCGCTTAACCACATCGGCATCATGTTCCCACCCATGCTCTTTATTGGTCTTAGAAATAAGTATTGTTTCGTGAGCGCCAAGTTCTTTTGCCATTTTTAAGTTGTCGTGGCTTATATCTACTGCGATTATCTTGGCCGCGCCGAAATTGCGCGCAAGGAGAACGGAAAAAAGGCCGACCGGCCCGCATCCGAAAATTGCGACGCGCTGTCCGCGGTAATCAACGCATGTCGTCGCGTGCACCGCATTGCCCAACGGATCAAAAATAGAACCTATCTCGGGGCGAATTCTCCTCTTGTCGATTGCCCATAAGTTTCTCGCAGGAATTTTTACATATTCAGCGAAAATACCGTTTATGGAAATGCCGAGTATCGCTTCGCCTAAGCAGACGTGACCCTCGCCGATACGGCATTGATAGCATCGCCCGCAGGTAACGTGCGAATCGCCAGAAACTAAACTCCCCTTCTCAATTTTTGCGGGATTCTTTTCATCCGGGTCGTAGTATAAACGGTCCACCATTGAACCAACCTCAACTATTTCGCCCAAGAATTCGTGCCCCGTGATGCGCATTGTTTGTTTTTCTCGCTTCAGCGAATCGTGCACCATGTCTTTGAACGCGGTGCGGTACCACAAACCGCGGTCGGAACCGCACACGCCCGCGTAGTGCATCTTGAGAATAACGGAAAGCGCATCTTCGGGATTTTTCTTCTCGTCCAAAACGGGCATTGGCACATCCCGCATTACAAAACCAAGACTTTTCCCCCACCCGTCCTTTTTGAGGTCTATGGTCAGCGCTTTAACAGTTCTTGCCTTGTGCATCGAGCTATTGTGCATCAGTTTTCGCCGCGTGTGAAGCGAGAGGAGAAAGCCGCGTTATTCGGCCTTCTCCGCTCTTTCTATCCTAGTTATCCTACCGCCTTACTCCACAATCTCATACGGCCGTATATAATCGTTGATATGGGCAAACTTGAGTCTGAACTTCGCCTAGAAAAGAAACATGGGTACGTGCGCGACGGATTTCTTCTTGCCCTCGGAATGTCCGGTGTAATACTTTTTCCCGCTGTAGCACTCGCGACCATGCAAATTGTCGGCATCGTAAATAGAGATAAGTACAAGTTCAACTATCAGATAAAGACTGTCGCCTCTCGTTTGGCGAATCGAGGCCTCGTGCGCTTCAAGAAAAAAGGTTTTATAGAACTCACCGAGACGGGGCAACGAGAATTCCGTCGTTTGGAACAGGAAGCCATCTTGCGCGCCAGTGTCCGACGGCGATGGGATAAGAAGTGGCGCATGGTAATATTCGACATACCAGAACGTTATCGAAAGACTCGCGACAAGCTACGAGTAACTCTTCAGTCGTACGGCTTCCGCCAACTTCAGGCGAGTGTTTGGATATTCCCGTACGATTGTGAGGACATCATTACTCTCCTTAAGGCTGATCTTGGCGTTGCTGGTTCCGTTTTGTATACGATCGTAGAGAAACTCGAGAACGATTCGCGCCTTAAGCAGGAATTCGGGCTTCAGTAACGATATCAACAATCACTCACGGCCGTAACAGATTGTTGACATGACTCGCAGCGCATGTGTTACGCGCGTGTCATGTGTTGATTACGTTCTTTATTACGTTCTTTTTAGAGATGTATGATGCTAACCCGCCGGGCCTTGAATATGCGTAAACATTCTCGATTCCTGCGTCGCGGGCGAGCACGAGAACGGCTTCAATCAATCGCTGTGAAACAGGGGCGTCATCACTGATACGCAAATCTCCTTTCGGCTCCGGATACTGGAGAAGCATATTGTAGCCGAGGGCGCTTTTGTCTTCAGGCCGGCCGTTCGGAATCAAGCCAACTAAATGCGCCCCCTCGGTGAGTCCTCCCTTTGGCTTTTGATGGAATCTAAAAACAGGATCCTGCGGAATATATGCAAGCACGGCTTTTTCGTCGGGCCGTCTACAGGTGCCGATGCCTACCCCATCGGCCATTTGCGCAACGATCGGCACCGGTCTCGGTTTGTAATCCGCACTGCAAATAGAAATGCAGACGATATTTTTTCCCTGCGGAGCCAAAACGTTCGGCGTGAGCAATTCGTCGTATGTCGTGCGCAGGAGTTCATCTCCGGAAAGGTCGGTGCGAATGAGCGCAATCTGCCCTGCCACGCGGTCTGCGCCTGGCCGATAGGTTGGTATCGGCACCTGTAGACGGTCCACCGCAAGAATAATGATTTGTTTGGGTATGTCCTTTTCGTACGCGCTCCGCTCGGCCACGAGCGGCTTCCAGCAGTAGTTGTAAAGTTCATACGACTCACTAACCCAGCGCGAATACCGGTGGAGAACAGTGAACCGGTACTCGGGAGTTTTCCAAAGCCCGTATATTGATTCAAAACGCTCGTACGGTAATTGCTTTTTGAGAATGGTGCGCTGTACCTTCCCTGTGGACGTTGTTGGGAGTTTTTCAACCGTAAGCGATGTGATATATTTCGGCGTTTCGTATGCGCTCAAATACGGCGTCCCGCATACAAGCGCGAGTTTGAGCCGTCGTTTAGCGACTTCCACATCAACTCCTTCCTTCCATGAAATGACCGCGCCCGCTTCCTCGCCGTAGCGCTCGTCGGGCACGGACACGACATGAACCTGCCCGATGTCAGGTGAGATTTTCTTGAGATGATTTTCAACAGCGACTGGCGAGATATTGATGCCGCCCTTGATAATAATTTCCTTTTTCCGTCCCTTCAGGTAGAAGAATTGTTTTCCCACGGCCACTCGGAAAAACCCGACATCGCCTGAAAGGAAGTACTGGTCGCGGAACGCGGGCTCTCCACCTACGTAACCCTCCATATTTGCTTCGCCTTTGACAACTATCTCGCCCTCTTCTCCCTCGCCCAGAAATTTCCCGCTCTCGTCTGCAATGCGCACATCCGCCCACGACATTGGAGCTCCTATAGAATTTTCTTCCACAAGCTTTTCATATAACTCTTCTGACAGACCCATGGGCACACCCGTAACGCGGAGTGCGGTTTCTGTCTGTCCGTATCCTTGATACAAATTGATGCCGAATTTCTTTCTGAACTCCTGTACCGTACTCGAGATAACAGGTGCCGAACCGATTTGGATTCGATTGAGCTTAACGTCTTTTCTCACGTCGGCATACTCCTGCTCGCGATTTAACTGGTCAAACAAAATGGACTGCACGATGGATGTGATGGTCGCACCGGTTTTCGCAATTTGTTGCCAGAAATGAGAGTTGGAATACCCGGGCACAACTGCGATGGACCCGCCTGCGAGCAAAACGGAAAGGCAGAATGTCGTTGAGTTGATGTGGTGAAGCGGAAGATTCACCAGGAACCGGTCGTCTTCCGTGATGCGCAGCCACTCGCGTATACCTTCGGCGTTCACGATGAGGTTTTGGAGCGAGAGTTTCGCGCCCTTGGGATGTGCGGTCGTTCCGGATGTGAACAAGACAAGTGCCTGATGCGAAAGCCCCGACTCCCATTCAATCTTTGCGTGAGTGATTTTCGGGAACTCGATAAACTCTATGATACTCACATCCTTCAAATATACTCTGTCCTCGTCTTTGAGTGCGTTTTGCTGTGCTATCAACAGCTTTGCGTTATTTAGTTTAATTTTGTATGCGTGCTGTTCGCCCGTATCGCGCTTCGTGTCCAAAGGAACCGTAATAATCCCCGTGCTCCACGCTGCCCACGAGATAATAAGAAGCTCGGCAGAATTCTTAAAGGCAAGCGCCATCCTGTCCCCTTTAGAGATGCCCAGTCCAGACAGATAAGTGGCGGCGGCTTCAACTTCTTGTGCAAGTTCCTTGAAGTTGATTTCGCGCACAATGTTTCCCTCCGTGTCGCAGTTCACAAGCGCCGTCCGCGATGGATGCTTCTTTGCAAGAAAAGCGATGTGTTCGTACAAACTCTTAATGCGCGGTGCGTGCATGACTTCTCACTGTACCCTCATGGGCATCAGTTCGCAACGCAATGTGTAATTGTCATGGCGCCTGAAGAGGTGTGATGGTGTTAAGGAATCCTATATACTGTGAATATGAGTTTAGAAATGAACCCCTTTCACCCCAGCCGTCCTTCACCTGAGACGCCAAGCGCCGCGCGCGAGCGTGAAGACAATGCCAAACTTGAGACCGCAGTAACACAAGCGATTAAAAACACGCTTATAGAATGGCGGAAACATCCAGGCAAAATTGTTCCGCTTACGCAGTGGGTTGGTACGAAAGAACTTGGCGATGACAAGCTGACAGTCCCCACTGTCGTTGACCACCTGTCGGCTGTAGAGCAACCAAAGCGGTCTATTGAGGAACTCAATGAACTTTCACTGATAAGCATAAACATGAATGCGCTCGGAGAGCGCCAAGACTCCGTCAATCGTGCGAATGTTGGAACTACGCCGCTGGAAAAACAATTCTTGGAGTTCCTCACATCAAGAGAAAAAGACGCCTCTATTATATGTTTGCAGGACTTCCCCCTATACCGGCTCAAAGTCCTTGGCCCGCAACTTCATAAAATGGGGTTTTCGTACTATGCCAACGTCTGTGGCGTTGACGGCAAAGCGCCAGGTCATTTGATGGCATTGGTAACACTGGTAAACACGCGGTCCCAAGCCTTGGATGGATACGCCATAGACATGCCCGAACTTTCAATCACACCGCATATGCAAGGCTCACATAAGGAAGTAAAAGTGGTGCGGACGAAAGACGGCGAAGAGCACGCGGTAACCACATACCCCTCGGGCGAGCCTCCGTTTGTGGAAGCCTACGGTTCTGAGGCGCGCGGCTGGGCAGGACCTCATACGTATCAAACACTCAATGCAAAGTTCCGTGTCATGGGAATGGACGGCCATGCGCGCACGGTTGTCATAAGCAATATATACATGTCGCCGGCATCATACATGGTGGAGCGGAATAGGTCTGTTCGCACGTCTCTTAAAAACAGCAAATCGCTTGCTGGAAAGAATGGTGTGGCTGTCTTCATCGGGGATATGAATACCTATGGTTATGATGCTCCCCGCGCTATCGGGCGAAACCCTGTCACATATTTTCCACTTACTGCCGGTCTTTCGGCGCTTGAACATTTCGACCTGCTTGAAGTTAAGCACATGAGAAACCTCGCTTCCAAATTGGGTTTTCAAAAGGGCGATATCGGAAGCGAACCCACTGTAACCAGGGCCGCTGGCATGGTCGGTATGCAACTTGACCATGCTTTTGCGCGGGGCGTGAAGGAAATAACAGCCAATCCTCCTATACCGGTGACATTCACCGACCACAAGGCACTAGAGACATTCTGCACATTCTGAGTCCTGAAGAAGAGAGCCTTGGACGCGTGCCATTTCCTTTTGCTGTTCTGGCACTGCACTATGTTCTGGCATCTCCTACGCGCACCGTGTCTGATTCATCATCGGAATTCGTATATGTAGAATGCTTCCGTGGAGGTCGCCAATTCAAGGTCCGGCAGCGCATTGCGAAGGGAGAGCGTAAGCGGCTTGTCCGATACTATATAGTCCACCCGATAGGTTTTGATATTCTGTTCAAGCGATTTCTTAAGAAAGACTTGGTACTCTTTCTCCAATAGCGCGATGCGGTCAAGAATCCACGGCTCTTCGCCGTGCCCGAACGCCTGATTCCAGTCCGTATAAAAATAGTTCCGTACATCGTCTTCATGCGCGACAAGATACGCATGCGCATCTCTAGCGCGCACGCCATTTAGACGCATGCGCAACAAGAAATTATGTACTATCCTACTCTCGGGTACATCGGCGGCATATCTCATAATCGTGGTGTACACATTACATGAGGTGAAGGCGGGAATGAGACGTTCAAACCACTCATCGTTGTACGCGACAAGGACGACACAATCCTTCGGCGCGTTTAGGTTGAGCCACGTCATCACGCTCCCGAACTTCTGGTCGTGCGCAAACGACGGCAGGTCAAAGGTAAAACTTCTGATAGACCCAAAACCATACGCGAGGCAGATGAGAGAAAGAGTTATCATCCCCGCGTACAGTGCGCGTGGCGTATACGTTCGGAATGCCAGATATGCCGCCATAATGACCGAAATACCCGCAAGCGGTACGGTGTATTGTACAAAGTGCTGGTACCATATTTCGCGGCCCGTGAGAACCTGCTGATTGAACGCGAGCCATGAACCGAGTAAAAGCCCCGCAATGAAAACCCAGTTCCGTATATGTTCGCGGCTCTTTTTCCACAGGTATGAATATGCGAAAAGACAAAGGACGATGAGTGTTGCCGCAAGCAATGCCTTATTGAGCACCGGCGCATGCGTGAAAAATAGTCCGTTGAGCTGTGCGAGCGCGCTCCCGGAGCTTGAACCAAATGAAGCGAACATGTGGTACCAATACCACGCATCAATGGCAATGGAGATGAGCAGCACATAGATCATTTCGCGCGCAACTGCAAATTCTTTCCGCAAAAACGCGAGGAGGCAAAGAGCGCCAAGTATCGCAAACGAAAGTCCGAGGGTGAAAAAATATCCAATCGTCGTTGCGAGAAGAACTCCCGCCGCCACATACGCATAGCGCCATTTGCGCTCCCACACCGAGAGCAAAAGCAAGAGAAATCCGAAAAGCTGGACGGCGCCTGTTATTGGATGCACAGGCCGCGTCCACATGTGAGGCCCCGGAGTGCCGCCATGCGAGAGCAGGGTGAACATTGAACGGTAATCAACGAACGCACTGCCGAGCGTAACAAAAAATGCCGCCGCAAGAGCGGTTGATACGGAGAGCGCATCGCCCTGATTGCCAAGCAATTTCCGTACCAAGAAGTACACGAGCAAGAACAGTATCGCCGGCAAGAGGAATTTGCTCGCTACCATGACAGCGGCAAGCCCGAAGATGAATGCCGGAATAGCGTAGAGCCACTCATTGACGGGAACAATGACGACCGGCGAATCTTTGTATTCATAGAAATACGGTGAAGTAACCATTGGGTGGCCATCGAGAATTTCTTGAATGCGCGTACGGTACGTTTCTTCATTATTGAGCGGACCATATTGAATGCCACGGTAACCGCTTCCCAAGGCCGCGGTCGCGAGAAGCGAGGGTGCGACACACACTGCGCCCACAACGATAGCGAGAATGAGCGCGTAGAGATGATTCCGCAGGAAAGACTTCATACAATCATTTTCTTCTTATCGCGCAGTCTAACAGCGGGGTTTAGGCATCGCAAGAAAAATGCATCCATGTCCGCATTCCATGGCATCTAGAGTACTTTGTAAATGAGGAAACGCCCATCTGAATATACGAGCTTGATATTCTTGAGAAGTTCCGGATGAAACGCAACGTCATTCATGGCATCTTTCATAATGTATGTAACATGAAATTTCGTAAGTTCATCCTGGAGATGCGGCTTAATGTCTTCGTTGTAACGCTGGTACATCCGTGCGTAGAGAGCTGAATTGAGTGTCTGCGCATCGGTCAAATTCCCGCATGAAAATCCGAGCGCGTGCAGACGAAGTGCTCTGCAATATTTTACTTTCCTATTCATCATATTGGGAATATCGTACGCCGGCCCTGCGCCGTTGTAATGTGCAATGTCTTTACTGATATGCTCGGGCGTCAGATTTGAAAGTGCCCCTGCCGCGAGATACCTTTCTTGAATCTCCCGCGACGAGACCAGCTGCAGAAGTCCTCCAGCGGTGAACAGCACATAGTGTTTCGTATAGAGAGGAACATATTGCGCGAGCAGAGAGTTTGGGTCTGTCCAAATCACCCGCGGCTCTGATTCATTTTCGTTAAGCCAGTTAAATGCGGGCATATAGGATTGTTTCTCCGCGATGCGCGAACGCACGTCGTCAAATTTCAATACAGACAACGGACTTCTGTTATACGCATTGAGCGACACGCCGACGAGAACAAAGAGTACGCAAAGAATTATGCTCTTATATGGATGTAGTGAACGCAGCGTGGCGCGTGCGCGCCACGTTGCATACAGCGCGACTACAAATCCAATGGCAAGCCACAGAGAGACGAATCGCGCCATATGCGAGGCGGTTTCGAGCTCCATGCCGGTAATCACGTTGCTAACTGAGGCAATCTCAATAGCAACACCCAAGAGCATATACTGAAGCACAAAAAACATACGCTCTGTCTGCGCTTCTTTTTGAGCGATCCATTTCCATATAGAGAACGCAAGAATTGCGAACACAAGCATACGCATGCCGCCCCATACTGCTTCTGCAGCAGGCAGATGCGTACTGCCAAGCCCGATGCGCATCATTGTTTCCCAATAATTCGGGTCGTGCATCTGGACTAAGGTGAGATACACCATCGGGATGATGAGCAACGCAGTACCAAGACCGACCAAAAGCGCCGCGCGTGCGCGCGAAGAGTCGCGCATAATGAGCAAACTGAAGAACGAAAGCCCCAGAAATACAGCGATGACCTGCCAGAGATACGTGTAATCATAAAAAGCGAGCGCAGTTGCTGTGACCAAGAATACAACCGTGCGCCAATTCTGCCTTTGCCACCACAGTATGAACGCAAAAATAAACAACAGAAAAAATGGGTGCACGACTTGCATGGAAACCGGTCGCAGGAGATAGGGATACACCTGCAGATAGCATAAGAGCGTACCAACCGTGCTCCATGGAGGCGACAATCCGAGTCGGGCAAAAATCACGTAGAGGATACAGCCAAAGATAAGAGACCAGAGAGTAAAGTTGAAAAGAGCCGAGAGTGCCTGAGAAAGCCCGAGAATCTGCGGAACCGCCGAGAGCCAGAACGGAAGGAAAAATGCCGGCGCTATTTTCTCGCGATGCTCGATGAAATAGGGATTCCCCATGAGAGGATGTCCATTCACAACTTCCCGCACCATCGGCGAGTAATAGGTGTCGAGGTACGACAAAGATGCCGCGTCGTCATACGATCCGCTTGCAAAAAGCACATTTAATATCGGGAAGGTCGAAAATATAAAAAGACAGCCGAGGCAGAAGAACAACCATCGACTTCTCAATACGGTAGGGGGCGCATCCTCCAGCATTTGCAGAGTATACTAGCGGCGGCGCGCGACCACAAACATATTGTCGCGGAGATTTACGGGCAAAGAAAGTCGTGTGAGAGATTTGTTTGAAAAAAAAGAACTGATTTTTTGGAAGAGACCAATGTGCGTACTCCGACCAAGAACTTTGAAAATATATTTGATAGTGAACCATTTTCCTATCGTGGTCATGCGGGCAACGTCAAAACCTTCCTCATCAAGAAGCCGCCGCATATTACTGCGATTGAAATAATAGAGATGTTCGGGCGGTGAAATGAGGTGCCAATATCGGCCGAGAATACGCGCAAGCAGGCTTCCCGCATCCGGGGCATTGATGATAAGCACGCCCCTTCTCCGTAGCAGTGAAGCGGCTTTTTTAATGACTGCCCGCGGATCAGGCACGTGCTCAATAAGGTCAAGCATCGTGATGCAATCGTAGATGCCGCTCGCGTCTTCAATGGTTCCCGTGTGTACCCGCAGACCTTTTGCGCGGCCCAGCATTGCCGCATGTTCTGAAATATCAACCCCTTCCGCATCGTACCCCGCGTCTCTTGCCAGTCTCACGAAATAGCCGGTCGCCGCACCCACATCGAGCAGTTTTCCCCTTTTCCCCCCGAGCTCGGCGTCTATGATGTTTAGATATTTTAGAAAAACCGGCTTCATGGGCTCCTTGTCCTCGTCATAGTTCACATACCCAAAACCCTTTGACGCACCTTCAAAATAATCGCGATTGTAGATATCGCTCGACGAAGCGTGTATGGGATATACAAACAAGAGGCCGCAGGCAGTACAGCGTACTATGTCATGCCCATTTTTTTTGCTAAACGGCACGCTATCCAGAGAATTACAAACTATGCACGTAGCCATGCCGCATTATAGACGAATTCGGAAGAGAGCGGTAGAACGTATTCGATTTAATTCTTTCCGACCCTAAAATAGAGCATGTCCTGAAGTTTGATGAAACGGTCGGGGCTCTCAAACACTTTTTCCTCTACCACGTTGTACGGCGCAAACATCGCGCGATACATCTCTCGCGTGCGCATATTCTTCCCCTGGTCGTTGTTCATGATGATGCGGGTGATGAAACGGTCTTTCCCCGGCTGACGGAGGACGTCGAAAAAGTGCAGCTCGCCGCCCGGGTGTAGCGTTAAAAGGAGCGCGTCAAGAATGTGCGGAATTTCTTCATCGGTGAGGTGGTGCCCCGTGCCTGCGAAGAGAACATTATCAAAATAATTATGCATGTAAGGATGTTTCAGTATATCCAGCGACTCAAAAGAGACATCCGGCGTACCTGCCCACCTTTTTTTTGCGGCTTCAATCGCGGCGCGGTCAATATCAACACCGTGATATTTGAATTGGAGAAATGCTTCGGTGTTGTTGCCCATGGAACAGCCAAAATCTAACATAGCACCCTTGCTCTTAAAAACAGAAGGATAAATTCTGTTCTTCCACGAATTAGCACCGACAACATTCTGGAATGTGTTCCAGACTATCGGGATGTTGATAAACCATTTTGCGAATCGATGTAACATAAAGATGCGGCCTTCAACGTCGGAGTTTCATTTGAATACGCGCGGCGATTTTGGCCGCATCAAGACCTGCTTTATGCAAGAGATACTCGCGGTCGCCGACCGCCTTGCAGAATTCATCGGCCGGAAGGCCGAATTTTGCAAAACGTACGTTCAAACCATTGAGCAGAAGTGTCTCCCCGACTGCACTCCCTAATCCGCCGATTGTACTGTGTTCTTCTATCGTAAATATCGCTTTTTTCTTCGCTGCATGTTTTCGAATGATTCCTTCGTCAATGGGCTTCACAGTTGGCATGCTTATGACGCATGCTTCAATTCCGCGAGCATGGAGAATCTCCGCAGTTTTGACTGCGATGTCCAAGACATTGCCTGTTGAGATAATCGCGATATCTTTCCCACCCCTAATAACATATCCTTTTCCGAGGGCGAAGAGGAAGGTCGGTTTCTCAAACGCGATATTGGGGCTTTTGCCGAGCCGCATATAAAACGGACCTTTCGTCCGCATCATCGCCTTCGTCGCTTCGCGCGCCTCCCACGAATACGCGGGCGCCAAAACGCGCATATGCGGCAGAACGCGCATAATTGCGAAGTCTTCTATCGTGTGATGCGTGGCGCCGTGTGTCGGGTAATTGTAGCCGCCGCCGGTTCCGATAATTTTCACATCCAGATTGTGGTAGCACACATCGTCGCGAATTGCTTCATAGGGGCGCAGGGTAGCGAACGATGCGATTGAATAGCAGAGCACTTTCTTTCCTTCAAGTGCCAGGCCCGCCGCCATACTTACCATATGCTGTTCGGATATTCCGACGTTGATGAATCTTTTCGGAAACGCTTTTTCAACCGGCTCAAGCGCTTTCCAGCCGAGGTCACCGGTAAGAAAATAGATAGCGGGGTCATTCTTCATCTCTACCAACATATGCCGTATAAAATCGTTTCTCATATCTTTTTGTTGCGGAACTTTAGAACAGCTGCATTGTCGGGAACATAGTAATGAGCCCTCTGCGTATGCTCAATCTCCGGCACCCCCTTGCCGGCTACCGTGTCCGCGATGACGACTGCGGGGCCGTTTCGTCCCGCTTCGCGAAGCGCGCGCTCCAGTGCCTCGCAATCGTGTCCTTGGACGCGCAGCACCTTCCAGCCGAAAGCGCTCCATTGCTTCGCAAGATTGAGCGTTCGTTTTTGCCGAGCGAGCGGGTATCCCTGCACTTTATTATCATCCACAATCGCGATGATATTGCGGAGTGCGGTTCTCCCGATATATCGCGCCGCTTCCCAGATTGAGCCTTCATCGCACTCACCGTTTCCCAAAAGAACATATACCTTGGACTCTGTCCCTTTAAGAGCTTCCGCCATACCGGAGGCAATAGAGAGGCCGTGCCCGAGAGAACCCGTAGATACTTCAATGCCTGGAATCGCGCCTTTAGAAGGGTGCGCGTGCAAACGGCCGCCGTTTATCCGATGGCCGCGGAGGACTTCTTTGGGAAAAAAACCGCGGAGTGAGAGCGCCGCATAGAGGCCGGCCGCCGCATGCCCCTTGCTCAAGATAAACCTGTCGCGCGACGGGTTATTCGGCTTCTTCGGATTGATGCGGAGAATCCTGAAATATAACACAGCAAGAATGTCGCTAACGCACAGCGAAGAACCTGTTTCGCCGCACTTAGCTCGCGCCGACATTTCCATAACGAGTAGCCGTATCGCTTGCCCCATGCGCGCGGGAGATTGCGCGCGTCCATGAGTCCTCGGTTTATTTTTTGTAGTGATGCGCATATGAAGGAAACCATAATTGTGTTCCGTGTAGGTGGCATCGTATGGAATTGCCATTATATGCAAAAATATGTAAAATCACCACCTCATGAACATCGTTGTCGTAGGAGCATCTGGAGGTATCGGGACGGCGCTCGTGCGTCAGTTGGAGCAGAGCGGACATCGCCTCTTTACCATCAGCCGAAAGAATCCGCCGTCTGATGCACGGTGCGATATTACCGACCCGTCTGCAGTACGTAGCACATTCGAAAGAATAGTCGGAGATGGGTTCGCGCCCGAATGCATCATCATCGCCTCTGGTGTTTTTGAGGATGACCTTGTTCCTACGTATGACCGGGCGCTTCTTGATAAGAATTTCGCGGTCAATTTTTTTGGCGCACTCAATGTAATAGATGCGATACTTCCGTACTTTCTCTCTGTGGGCAAAGGTCATATTATCGTACTCTCTTCAATAGCCGCATGGCGCCCTAATAAGCGGGGCGTGGGCTATCCGGCAAGCAAAGCGGCACTCTCGCTCGCGATGCGGGGATTTGATCTCGCATTCCGCCCCAAGGGTATCGCGTTCTCGGTCGTCCACATTGGACCGACCAACACTACAATGTGGGAGGGGGGCGCATCGTTTCTCGTCGCCTCCAAAGAGAAAGTCGCGCGCTGTATTGCAACGCTCGTCAGTTCGCGCAAAGCGACGTTGTATGCGCCATTTTTCTCAACCATGCTCGCTCGAGCAACGCTACTCATACCCGACCGTCTCTATATGGCGCTGCGTAAAATCCTGCTAGGATAACCCCATGCTCACTAATAAGCTCATATCGGCGGTCGTGGTGTGTTACGGCGACGAGGGCAACATTCGCGCGCTCTACCACCGCTTAACCGCGGCACTCTCCGGCATTACCAGCCGCTGGGAAATTATCTACGTAAACGATGCGAGTCCGGATAATTCGGAAGCAATCCTGCAGGAACTCGCCGCAAAAGACTCCCATCTCACTCTCATCAATCACTCGCGCAATTTCGGTGCGCAGGCCGCGTTCACGAGCGGCATGGTCCAGGCGAAGGGCGACGCGATCGTGTTGATGGACGGCGACCTCCAGGACCCGCCGGAGCTCATAGAACAGTTCGTGCAGAAGTGGCTTCTGGGCTACAGGGTCGTCTACGGCGTCCGCCGCAGGCGCGAGCAGAGCATGGGAAAGTTCAAGCAATGGCTGTATCACCTTTTTTATGTTTTTTTCAGCAAGACCGCGTACATTTCGGTGCCGCAGGACGCAGGAGAGTTTTCGCTCATGGACAGGGTTGTCGTCGACCACATGAACGCATTGCCGGAACGTGACCGGTTCTTACGGGGTCTTCGCGCGTGGGTCGGATACAAGAGCTGCGGCATCTCCTATGTGCGGCCCGAGCGTTACGACGGTCGGCCTTCGGTCTCGACGCGCGGGCTTATCTCGGCATTTCGCTGGGCACGCAAAGCGATTTTCTCATTTTCCTACAAACCGCTCGAGTGGGTAACCCATATTGCAATTGTGGCAATGCTTCTTGCTGTCGTCGGCATCGGTGTGTATGCGACACTATTCTTCTTTACTGACGCGCCACGGGGTATTTCGACCGTGCTTATCCTCATCCTCTTTTTTGCCGCTATCCAACTGCTGACGCTCGCGATTATGGGAGAGTACATCGGCCGTATTTTTGAGGAAGTGAAGGGCCGCCCGCGCTATATCATCCGTGATATCGTCAACGACCATCGGCTCGACTCACACCGCTGATGATTCCGTAATATAAGGGATAGATATTATCCCTTCTGTCCAACGACGCCGACATTGCCAATAGGCAGGTACAGCGGCAGTTCGGCTATATGCAGTGAGTTTGCAATTTTTATCAGGAAATCTTTGAGAGCTTTGGGAAACGGCACGAGGGTAAGAAGATATCCCAACGAATGACGGTTCCAGACCGAAAAAGCATCTATGGTTTTCAAACCATTCGCCTTGAAAATTTTCTTCATCGTCTCGGCGCTAAAAAGATACATATGCTCTATATCAACCACCGGTGATTTCTCGCCAAAAATCTTAACGGGTACGCTGTCTAGGTTGTGGTTAATGGCCAAAACCACGCCGCCCGGTTTTAAAATCTTCCGGCAGTCGGCAAGGACGGCGGCCGGGTCAACAAAATGCTCAAGCGTCTGGAAAATACAAATGACATCAAAGAAGTTTTCGGGAAACATAGAGGAGCTGAACATGCCGAGCTTAATATTTTTTTTCACTCGCGGCGCGGCCTTCGCAATTGCTTCCACCGACGGTTCCGCACCCCAAACTTCCTTAAATCCCTGATTCAAAGCTTCTTCAAGAAAAAACCCGTTACCGCAGCCAATTTCAAGCAACCGTTCCTTAGATGGCGAAAATTTTGTTATTCGTTTCAGATAGCGGCCGTATGTTTTTTGTATGTTCGGTATATGGTTTTCATACGTCAGCACACTGCCTGCGTATAGCTTGCCCACCAGGGACGCGTCAATAATCGGGTCTGAACGCAAAAGTCCGCACGTCCGGCACTTGACTATCCTGAAATGATTTATTTTCCCGTAAAAACGCCGTGCGGAAAAAGTCTTCTCGTCAATCGCTTCCTCCGCGAGCTTCGGCGGGTAGATTTCCGTGCTGTTACCCGGCGTCTTGCAAATGGCGCACTTCGTCGGGGTAAGCATCGCGGTATTCATATCTTTACGACCAGGGATTGGCTCGTGGGTAATTCAATGACGCATTCCGGTTTATTATCAAAATATTCTGCAAATGCCTGCCTGACACCTTCAAGCGTTGAATAGTCATGAGAAATGATGAGGCCGTTTTTCTCCACGCGTGGATAGAAAAATTCAAGGGCTTGTAATGTACTTTCATACAAGTCTACATCGAGGTGCACGAGAGAGAATTTTTTGTTTTGAATGGCCGCTACCCCCCCCTCAACAGAATCCGGAAAAATTCCCTTGTAGTAAAAAATATTGGTATGTGGGCTTAAATATTTTTTTATTTCTTCCAAGGAGTATTTGTATTGGCCTTTTCGGAGGGCTCCGTCTATTTTCTTCGTTTCGGGTAAGCCATCAAATGTATCAAATAAATAGAGTTCTTTATTTCCCTTGAATTCGGCAAGTAATTTGGCGGAGCCGGCACTGGCTACTCCCACTTCTGCGATGTGTCCCCGCACATTCGTTACGGTCTTGGCACAGGTAGCCAAAAATGCCATTTCATCCGGCCACATCATAAATCCCCGCTCCTTTTGAATCGCGACAATGAAATCGACGAGCGGGTCGCCTTTTCTGAGACGAAGCAATTTAAGTTGTCCGAATCTGACAGGCCATCGAAGGAGTGTCGCGAATCTTTTTACGGTCGTATTGGAACTCATCCCTATACGTTTTATTATTTCTGTCATATATATTTTCTCCAAACAAAGTTATGGTGTTACGCTCTTCCATGGTCGTCCTCAATGCGCACAATATCGTTCTCGTCAAAATCTCCGAGCGCGACCTCGACGACGACTCCTCCGCGTTTAGATTCTAGGCGATGCACCGCGCGCGTCGGCACGGAAAATGTCTTTCCGATAATAAGCGGGATTTTCTTCCGCACGCCGCTTTTCTCAATGGTTGCCGTTGCATCCCCTGCTACAAGTGTCCACAGTTCCGAGCGGTGATGATGATACTGCAAACTTAACCGCTTACCGGGTTTTATGTACACGGTCTTCAAGTTCCAGCCCGTACCGCGGTCCCAGCCGTAATATTCCCCCCAGGGACGTTCCGTTCTTGAAAGCGGTCGGCTTGCATCCCGTATCATCCACGAGGATGACTGTACTTTGCCGCCACCGACATTGAAGACCATCTTGATGCCAAGCTCCTCGCACATTTCCGATTCGAGAATGTCTTTTTTTCCCTTTCTATCCCCGCCATTCCCAAATATCGCAGGGTGCAACACCGTGAGTGCCTCGCATACGCTCATGTCTGCATCCTGTCGTTTATGCTTGGTGATGTAGACCTTATCCACAAACGGCAGTGCCAGTAGAATTTCAGCGCGCTCCTTGGTCCGCATGAAAACGTATCCCTTTTTCTTTTGAAGCCAGTTGTCATTATTGAGAATAACTACCAACTTATCTCCAAGCTTGCGCGCCGCCTCAAACATACGCACATGACCGATGTGTATGGGGTCAAAACCGCCTGAGACAGCGACCCACCGCGTCTTCTTGGTCCGAGATTTCGTACGGTGCGCTGCCATAAGTACAGGGAGAATAGCATTAAATAGCAGTACTGCGCCAGAGACATAAAAATGAAACTTACGATATACTGGCGCGATGCGATGCCATATATGCAAAGCCGAAAATCCGGAGCAGTTTCTTTCTCTGGGACACCAGCCGCCCAGCGATGCATTTTTAAAGTACGAGGAGCTTGAAAGACCCGAGATTTCATACCCTCTTGATGTATTTTTTTGCCCTGCCTGCTCGCTCGTGCAACTCGGATATACGGTAGACCCCGAAATCCTCTTTCGCGACTACGTCTACAACACGGGGACCAACTACGCGCTGCGTGCAAATTTCAAAGAACTCGTTGATGAGATTATTAGAACGTATAACCTGAAAAAAGATGATTTTGTCGTTGATATCGGAAGCAATGACGGAACGCTCCTCCAAAATTACGTGCACCACGGCATACGGGTTCTCGGAATTGACCCCTCCAGCGCAACAAATATCGCGATTGAAAAAGGAATCCCGACAGACGTAGTGTTCTTCAACGAGGGCGAGGCGCACACTGTAGCGGAAAGAATGGGCAAACCAAAAATCAT
>JAUSHX010000037.1 GCA_030648265.1 bacterium | reverse complement strand
CATCATGACTGATATTTGCTAACATAGTGCGATATATCGCACTATTTGAGACGGAGGTTTGTATACAAATTTATCGCAATTTGTGGCGAATCTTTACACGTTCATCCCCCGCTGCGCCTTGCGCTCCGCAATGCGCCTGCGCCGTTCTTCAAGCCTGCGGCGCATCCGGTGTTCAAACTCTTCGGCCTTGCGCGATGCGAGCCAGCCGAGTGTGGCCATAACAATATTCGCCGTCAATGTAAATCCGAATACAAGAATGAAGATGTTTGTGGACAATCCCTGCGAAAAGAAAAGTGTTGGTAAAAAGCTCGCCATGCCAACCACAACATCCATAAAACGGTTTTGCGGCGTTTCCGCAATCTTCACCATCGCCTCCCATGTCTCGTATAGTACAAACGAGAGAAGTGCGATTATGATTGAGGCCGTGGTACCCCAGCCAAGAACCCCGAGCGCGAGCCCGAAGGACATGCCTGAAAGAAGATGGACAACACTCCACAGGTCAACCCATTTCCCTTCCCGCCAAATATCACTGCGTTCAAATCTTCCGTCTCGCGTCAGACGCATACAAAATTAAACTTTCATTCCATTGAGGGCTGAGATGCGTTCACCGACCGGAGGATGAGTTGAGAAAAGATTGGCGATGAATTTGCCTGATTCGTGAGCACCGAATGGATTTGAGATGAAAAGGTGCGCGGTCGCATGGCTCGCCTTCCGCATTGGTGATTGGTAGGAGGAGATTTTTTGGAGAGCCGAGGCAAGGCCTTCGGGATAGCGCGTAAGTAAGGCACCCGAAGCATCCGCCAGAAATTCGCGCTTGCGCGATATTGCCATTTGTATTAATTGAGCCGCGATAGGAGCGAGAATCAAGGCAACTATGGCTACTATTGCAAGAATGGCATTTCCACCGCGGTCGCGATTGCCTCCTCCACCAAACAGACTTACGCGAAGAAACATATCAACAACAACGGTGATGAGGCCGGCTAGAACGACCGCCACTGTCATGACAAGAATGTCGCGATTGCCCACGTGCGAGAGTTCATGCGCGAGCACGCCCTCTAGTTCGGCACGATCCAGTTGTGCGAGAAGCCCCGTCGTCACCGCCACAACTGCGTGTTTGGGGTCGCGTCCTGCCGCAAACGCGTTGGGAGCATTATCTTCAATAATATACAAACGAGGTTTCGGAAGTCCTGCCGTTATTGCCAGGTTTTCCAATATACGATGCAATTCCAGAAACCGCACAGGGTCGGCCTCTTTAGCGCCCGTGGATGAGAGTGCGATTTTATCGGAGAACCAATAAGCGCTAATGTTCATCGTGAGCGCAAATATTACGGCAACCCAAAGTATCTGCGGCGTCTGCATATACCACGAAATCGCCCATCCTACGAGCATCACCAGCACGAAAAACGCACTCATCAAAATCCATGTGCGGAATACGTTGCGACTTTGTTGAGTGTATAGAGAAGACATAGTAGTTAGCCACTAGGGTATAGCCAATAGTGAAGAATTGCAATAAATAACGACGGACGTAAAATTACTATACCCTAAACCCTAATGGCTAAAAACTAATTCTGGGGTTTAGCCACTAGGGTGGAGATTAATTTGTTGAGCATGCGCATGACTTCATCCAACATACCTTCTGCAACAACAATATCGGCATGCTTTGCATAATGCAAGTTTTGAATGAGCACGAAAAATGTTTCTAGTTCCGCACCCGACCCAAACGCTATTCTCAAAAACTGCGCATATTCCGGGCGATGTTTACGGGCATAACCTTCCGCTATATTCGCCGGTATAGAAACTGCTGCACGTTGCATCTGGCTTGTGAGACCGAACATTTCCACCTTCGGGAACTTTGCGGTAATTTTGTATACCTCCGTCACTAACTGGATACTTCGTTGCCAAACAGTCAGATCTTTGTAGGAGAGCATTTGTCTAAACCCTATACCCTAGTGACTAAAAACTAACCTTGACCGGATTCTTCGCCGCTTGCTCGTCCGCTCCGAGCTGAAAGTAATCTCGTGCGGTAAAGCCGAATGTCCTTCCAATGATATTTGAAGGGAATGATTCAAGGGCAACACTCAATTCCTGCACAACGCCGTTGTAGAAACGGCGTGCGGCCTGAATCTTGTTTTCGGTGTCGGAAAGTTCGCGCTGGAGTTCCACAAAATTCGCGCTCGCTTTCAAATCGGGATAGCTTTCTGCAACCATAAAGAGAGATTTCAAAGCACCTGTAAGCATATTCTCGGCTTCTGCGTGCTCCGCGACTGTGGACGCACCCATCGCTTTTGTCCGCGCTTCCGTCACGCTCTCAAGCGTTCCCCGCTCGTGCGAGACGTATCCTTTGACCGTTTCAACCAAATTCGGAATGAGGTCGTATCTGCGTTTCAACTGAACATCAATATCCGCCCATGCTTCTTTTACGCGATTAACCAACGTAACAAAACGGTTATAAGCGAAAACAACCCACAATGCGAGCGCAACTACAACCCCCAATAAGATGTATGTGATATTCATATGCTGGGATTATATCACAGCCAAACTAGTCCATGTCCCCCATCCCACCACCCATTCCGCCTTGTGAGCCGGATTTCTTTTCCTCCGGTATATCCGCGACTGCAGTTTCGGTCGTAAGAAGGACTGATGCGGCCGATGCCGCGTTCTCCACACAACTTCGGGTAACCTTCAGTGGGTCAATAATTCCCGCTTCATACATATCAACGATATTTCCTTCTTCGGATTCTGAATCGGCACTGGCGTTATAGCCGAACGCTCCGCCTTTTTTAATCACCTCTCGCAGAATAACGGCGCCGTCTTCTCGTCCTGAATTCTTCGCTATCTGCAAGAGCGGTGCGGAAAGCGCAGAGAGCAGAATGCGATAGCCAATCGTGTACTCATCGTGCGCCTTTGCGTCAATTTTCTTTAAAAGTTTCTCCCCCACTTTCGCAAGTGCAGAGCCGCCGCCAGGGACAATGCCCTCCGCAATCGCGGCCTTCGTCGCGTTCACAGCGTCTTCTATTTTATCCTTTAAATATTTCATCTCCGTTTCAGTCGCAGCGCCGACGCGGATTACCGCAACGCCGCCCGAAAGCTTTGCTACGCGTTCATCCAACTTTTCTTTGTCAAACTTTGAATCCGAACCTTCCGACTGCGTGCGCAACTGTGCAATGCGCGCTTCAATTTCGGACTTCTTTCCCTTCCCGCCGACGAGTACTGTTGAATCTTTCGTCGCCACGACGCGATTCGCTCGCCCTAACATGGAGAGTTCCGCGTTTTCAATCTTGATTCCGAGGTCTTCCGACACAACTTGTGCGCCGACGGTTATCGCGATGTCCGAAAGAATTTCTTTCTTTCTGTCGCCATAGCCCGGAGCTTTTACCGCAAGCACACTGAACACTCCGCGCAGC
>JAUSHX010000021.1 GCA_030648265.1 bacterium | reverse complement strand
GGACGCGGACGCTTCCGACTCCGGCGTCTCTCCGTGCGTGGGCAACAGCGCTAATCAGAGTGAACAGAAAACTTGTCTGCAACGGGTACAATACCAACCAAATTTTGTTACTCTACCCACATATGTACAACTATGGTATATGCCGGCTCGGGACAACGTACGCAACTCACCAAATCGGGATTCGGTAAAGAAACTTGCAGCGAAGAGATCGCATGTCGTACTCTTAATACGCCATGCTTGCTAGGTTGATTGGCAAATGTCTACGACGGCCAACTCAAGCGGCAAATGCGGAACGGCGGCGTATGCCATTTGCGCGTACGCTTCCAAAAGGGCGCGCAGAGTATTTGAGTTCACGCCCGGCTCTTTTGATAATTTTTTGGCGAGTTCCATGTCGGCTTCGCCGAACTCATTAGCAAGCAATGCCGCGAAATCGGGCGCAAGGCGCAAAAGCAAAACAATGCGCATCCGGTGAATAAGAAGTTTTACCAGCACCCGCGGATCCATGTTTTCCGCAATAGAGATTTGTATAGCAGATATCGCCGCGGGCGCATCCTTCTTCGCGAGAGCGGATAGAAGGTCGCGAACAAGCTCCGCGCGCGGAGCGCCCGAAACCAATTCAACCTCCCCGGCATCAATTTTCTTATCTTTGGAAACCGCAAGCACTTTCTGCAAAATGCCGAGCGCATCACGAAACGAACCCTCGGCAAGAAGTGCGATGAGTTCAGAGGCCGGCCGATCAAGCGTGTACCCTTCTTTTTTTGCCACTTCGGTAATTGCCTGCGAGAGAATTTCACGCGTCGGTTTTTTAAACGTGTATATCTCACAGCGCGACTGTACGGTTTCCGGCACCTTGTCGCGCTCCGTCGTCGCCAAAATAAAAATCACGTGCGCGGGTGGTTCTTCCAGCGTTTTCAAAAACGCATTCCACGCATTTCGCGAGAGCATGTGCGCCTCGTCTACTATGTACACCTTGTACGGGGACTCAAGCGGCATCACATGTGCACCCTCGCGCAGTTCGCGGATATCTTCAACCCCCGTGTTGGAAGCCGCGTCTATTTCATAGATATCGTTCGGCGTTACGCCGATTTCGCGCGCGAGAATGCGCGCTACAGAGGTCTTCCCCGTCCCCCTCCCGCCGGAAAACAAATACGCGTGCGCGATTTTCTTGTTTTTGATTGATGCTTCAAGCACGCGCACGACATGTTCCTGCCCCCGCACCTCGCCCCACGCTCCGGGCCGGTACGTGCGGTATAGCGTGCCATGCCTGCCCTCTTTCGCCTTCATGCGCCTAGTATAGCACCAGAGATAATTGCCTGTGCCTCCGATGTATTCTCGGTATTCATGAGCCGCGTCCTCAATTCCTTTGCCCCACCCCAACCCTTAATGTACGAGGCGAAATGCTTTTTCAACGTGGAGTAACTGCTCGTCTTTGAAAGAAGTTCCTCAAACAGTTGAACGTGTTCCGAAAGCGCCTTGAGTTTCGCTTCTTTAACATTCGCACATTCTGCAGAATGTCGGAATAAGAACGGGTTGCCGAATATTGCACGCCCGAGCATCACGCCGTCGCATCCGGAGGCTTCCGCCTTCGCGCGCGCATCCGCAATATCGCGCACATCGCCATTGCCGATAATGAGGGTTTTTGACTTGAACGAATCGTGTATTTTGACGGCGCGCGCGACCGCATCCCACCGCGCCGGCACATCGGACATTTCTTTTCGCGTGCGCGCATGAAGTGTTACGGCAGAAAGATTTTCCGCGAGCAATTCCGGAAGCCATGTGTCCAGTTCGTCTGCCAAATATCCGGTTCTCGTTTTGACAGACACGGGTAATCCCGATTCTCCCGCCGCGCGAATCAGCTCTCGCGCGAGTTTCGGATTTTTTATGAGCGCCGCCCCGCAGCCTGATTTTTCAACTGCCCTGTCCGGGCATCCCATATTGATATCAACTCCGTCAAATCCGAGCTTCGCAACGTGCTCCGCGCCTTTTTTCATCCGCTCCGGCGAAGATGTAAAAAGCTGTGCGACGATGGGCCGTTCGGAATCCGAGAACAGAAGTTTCGCCCGCAATTTCTCCTGGCCGGACTCGTTCGCAAAAAAGAGGCCGTCTGCCGAAGTGAACTCGGTGAACATCACATCCGATTTGCCATATCGCGCAATAAGCCGCCGGAATGCCGCATCAGTAACATCCTCAAGCGGTGCGAGGGCAAAAAACGGCTTCGGCAATTTTGCCCAAAAGTTGCTCATGGCGAGCACAATACCACACGCATAGCTTGTAGCCCGTAGCCTGTAGCTCGTAGCAGATACGAAAGGCATTCTTTGAATCTTTGTGGCTACAGGCTGCAAGCTACTGGCTACCGGCTTTATTTTTGTAGTACACGCGATTGCCGAAACGCAGGTCTATGTATTCAATTTTATTCTCCTTACCGAGAAGGGGTCCCGACGAAAGTACGGTCTGAAGATTGCGCACGAGAGCACTCGCGTCCACGCCAAATGAGGCGCGCAATACAAAGCCATTGGAAAGTGAAACCGCGAAATCCTGCTCGTTCTCAACTGAAACACCCGTCGCCGAGAATCCCTCGTCCTTCAAGCGCGACAAGAGCGTGAGAACGCTTTCAAAGTGTTTCTGCAAGAACGTTTGTCCGATGGGCGCCGTACCCGCGAGCCCGCCTGTAAATATGATTTCGCCTTCGGAAGTTGATGTCGCGGACTGCTCAAACCCCGTTAGGAGTCCGTCACCCGCATGGAGTCTCTCTTGCGGACTTACTTCTAACGGGGCAAATATAAATCCGCTTTCATCCATTTGAAAGCACTCTTTCTGTATTGCCTCTTTCTTCTCGCCTGCTGCCACTTGACTGTTGCCTACTTTCCCGCCGGAGCACCACAAGGCAAACGGCTTCCGTTCCACGACTATCACTGTAATCGCCTGCGCAAGAAAAGTTTCGCGCGAAATTTTTGCAGAAAGAATGCGCGGGAAATATTCTGCTATGCCTTTCGCAATGTCCGTCTTAGGGTACAAAAAGATATTCTCGCGTGAAATAATCGGGTGGTTCCCGTCATTGAGTTTTGTCTCCACGAACGCTCGCACAAGATTCGGAGAAACGCTTCCCGTTCCCCCCACAGATACATTCGTGATTGAGTAGCGAGACATGTAGGAAAACTCGCTCACTCCATAAACGGCACCGGCTCCTACTATGAGCACGACAAA
The DNA here is from genome assembly GCA_030648265.1 of bacterium. Taxonomy (GTDB): domain Bacteria; phylum Patescibacteriota; class Minisyncoccia; order Phycocordibacterales; family UBA2100; genus UBA10103. The sequence continues at coordinate 10,823 of JAUSHX010000021.1, read as the reverse complement.
TGCCATGAGCGCGCGTAATTTGCGCCTACGTGAGCGCAATGAGATTCTGGGATGTAGGGGTAATTCTGCCTGTGCTCTTGCGCGCGCCGCACGAAATTGCACTCCGACTCTGCGTTTTCGCAGGTCTATTATTCTTGACCCATGCACTCCTTTTGACATCGTTTCTATTGTACCTTCCCCATCACGTCCTTACCCATATATCCCTGAAGCGCCTCTGGAACGGAGACAGTGCCGTCCGCGCGTTGATAGTTCTCAACAATTTGCGTCAAAATCCGCGGCATCGCGAGCGCGGTGTTGTTGAGAGAATGGACATAGCGCAAAACGCCGTTTTCATCGCGATAGCGGATGTTGAGGCGCCGCGATTGAAAATCGTGAAAGTAGGAAGACGAATGCGTTTCGCGATATTGTTTCTCGCTCGGTAGCCATACTTCTATATCGTACTTCTTCACTTGTCCCAACCCTAAATCGCCGCCGCAATTAATGACAACGTGGTACGGCAATTTCAGTTCCTGTAGTAACGCTTCCGCGTTTGCAGTGAGTTCCTCGTGGTGCTTCACGGATTCTTCGTGGCTTGCCTCGCACAAAACCACCTGCTCGTATTTCACAAATTCGTGTATGCGGAAAATGCCTTTCGTGTCTTTGCCGTAACTCCCCGCTTCCCTCCTGAAACACGGCGAGAACGCGAAAAATTTAATCGGCAAATCTTTCTCTTCCAAAATCTCGTCCATGTAATATCCCATCGTTGGCACTTCCGCCGTGCCCGTGAGGTAATCGCTGTCTTGCGTCTTATACAAATCTTCCTCGCTTTGCGGCAAATATCCCGTGCCCATAAACGGTTCCTTGCGGACAAGTGACGGAGCTATCATTGGAATGAAATCGGAACGATTCATAAACCGTTCTTCCACAAAACGGTTCAGAGCCCACACAAGGCGCGCGCCGTCGTTCTTCAAAAAATATCCGCGGAAGCCCGCGACCTTAGAGCCGCGTTCGTAATCCGCCATGTCGTTCGCAAGCAATAATTCAACATGATCTTTCGGTTCAAAATCAAATTTCGGCAATTCGCCCCATTTCTTAACCTCCTTATTATCCACTTCCGATTCTCCGTCCGGCACCGACATATCGGGGACGTTGGGCACTGTCACCATGAGCGCGCGCCACTGCTTCATTATTTCCTGCATGGATTCCTCGTCGCTTTTGAGAGTTTCTTTGAGAGTTTGCATCCTCCCGATGATGATGCGCTTCTCGGAATTTTCTGCGGCCGCGATGGCTATTGATGCGGCGTTCTGCTTCGCCCGTGCCTCATCAATAGATGCCTGCAGAGTGCGACGCTTGTCGTCCAAGGCAAGCAGAGCGTCAATGTCAACGTTGATGTGTTTTTTCTTCGCACCAGCGATGACGATGTCTTTGTTCTCTCTTATGAATTTGATGTCTAGCATATGAGCAGGTTATAGGTTTTAGGTTATAGGTAAAAGAAAAGAAAGAAAATGTCTCGAGGTGAGTCCTTGGCATTTGAAAGGTCTCTCCTCGGGAGCCAATCGGCTAGGCACTATTTTCTACTGGCTGTTATAAATAGTATCACACGAAATCCGAGGTGCGGAATTGTACTACCGTATAAAAAACAAAGGCCGCGCACCGCGCAAGCCCTGACCCCGCCACCATTGTAGCAGAGTAAATTATCAGAATCCAGCTCTTCTCCGCCGACGTTTGGCGTGCCACTTTATCCAGGTGACAAAACCAACGGTGAAAACTACGGCGAGGGCCAACATCACCAACGTTTGGAGGTCTATCATAGACACTCCTTTCTCCGGCCTCCCTTTACCGGTTCAAAGTGCAACGGGGAGCAACCTGCAACATACAAAACCACAGGCCGATGTCAAACTCACTTAGACACCGCTATGAATTGCCCGAGGTCTCACCTCAAATGCAAGATTCCAGAGGAGAGACCTCGGAAATATTTCAATTTCCCTTATTCCAGTGTTTTGCAAAACACTGGAATAGGAGAAATTCGATATCCACACAAATTTTCTGCTTTTTTCCATTGACATAGAAATTATTTGCTGTATACCAATACCATCTACAAGAGAAAAGATTTAACGATAGAAAGATAAAGTGACGAAACAAAAATTTAACGGAAAAATTCTGATTGTCGGATTTGGGAGCATTGGGCAAGGAGTCCTTCCGCTTCTTCTTCGGCATCTCTCGGTGTCGCCGGAGAAAATCACTATCGTTACCGCTGACAAGCGCGGGCGCGCAGTAGCGAAAGAATTCGGCGTACGCTTTATTCTTGAGCCGCTTACGCCCGACAATTATGGAAGAATCGTACTTTCGCACATCGGGCGTGGAGATTTCCTATGCAATGTCTCGGTAGATGTCTCTTCAACAGACCTCATAAGACTTTGCCAGGAGAACGGAATATTGTATCTGGACACAGTCGTTGAGCCCTGGGCGGGCTATTACACCGACGCATCGCTATCCATGTCGGAGCGCTCAAATTACGCGCTTCGCGAAAAAGCGCTCGCTCTGCGCAATCTGCCTATTACAGGGCCGCGCCCGACGGCAGTTATTGCGCACGGCGCAAACCCCGGCCTCGTGTCGCACTTTGTCAAAGAGGCACTCTTACTGATTGCGAAAGATACAGGCGAAAAGATTACGGAGCCAAAGACACGCGAAGATTGGGCGAGGCTCGCGCAACAGCTCGGAGTAAAAGTTATTCACATAGCAGAGCGCGATACGCAAGCCCCGAAGAAACCAAAGAAAATGGATGAGTTCGTGAACACGTGGTCCGTAGACGGTTTTTATTCTGAAGGGTGCCAGCCGTCTGAAATGGGCTGGGGCACGCACGAAAAGCATATGCCGGAAAAAGGGCGCAGGCATGATTTTGGATGCAAAGCGGCAATATATTTGGAACAGCCGGGACTTGCAACACAGGTGCGGAGCTGGACTCCGATTTCCGGTGCGCAATACGGCTGGGTCATCACGCACAATGAATCAATTTCAATTGCCGATTATCTGACCGTAAAAGACGAAGGCCGCGTCGTCTACCGTCCGACCGTTCACTACGCATACCACCCGTGCGACGGTGCCGTTCTGTCTCTTCTTGAGACAGCCGAGCGAGGCGGCACCATGCAAAACATCTCTCGGCTCATTAGCAATGAAATTCTGACCGGCGGAGTAGACGAGCTTGGCGTACTCCTCATGGGGCACAAGAAAAACGCCCTGTGGTTCGGCTCTCGCCTCTCTATTGACGAAGCGCGCACGCTTGTCCCGCACAACAACGCAACCGGCTTGCAGGTTGCCGCTGGCATCCTTGGCGCGATGATTTGGGCGATACGGAATCCAAATGCGGGCATCCTAGACGCAGACGAGATTTACCACCGCACGGTGATGGAGGCCGCACGCCCGTATTTGGGAAAGATGCTCGCGGAATATACCGATTGGACTCCGCTCGCCCAGCGAGGCGATCTGTTTCCGGAAAAATTGGACATGAAAGACCCGTGGCAATTTAATAACTTTTTGGTTTCCTAGCGAAAGGGTCAGAAAACAAGGTGAGACCTTAAAGAGTCACTCCCAAGGTCTCACCTTGGTTTTAGTGAGGTCAACTTACGAAGCATGATAGGATTAATTTTGATGCAAGATATTTTTGTTTTGAAACCGGAGGAGTTTCCACCGCTCCTGCAAGAAATCGCAGACCCGCCGAAGAAACTTTACGTGCGTGGGAAATTACCGAGCACCGATTTAAAGTGGCTTGCGGTAGTCGGTTCGCGCGCGATGACGAGCTACGGGCGGCAGGCGTGCGAACATTTGATTTCCGGATTGCGCGGGTACCCTGTCGTTATCGTTTCCGGACTTGCGTTCGGCGTGGATGCAGCCGCGCACAAAGCCGCGCTTGAAGCGGGGCTTCCGACTGTCGGTGTGCCGGGCTCCGGACTTGATTGGAGCGTGTTATATCCGCGGGCAAATGTGTCGCTCGCGCGCGAAATAATATCCTCCGGAGGAGGATCCGCCTCCGGCGGAAAAATAGGAGGAGCGCTTCTTTCCGAATATGAGCCGGGATTAAAAGCCGCCGAATACACTTTTCCGCAGCGAAACAGGATAATGGTCGGTCTTTGCAATGCGACACTTGTCGTAGAAGCGAAAGAGCGTTCCGGCTCGCTCATTACCGCGCGACTCACGACGGAGTACAACCGCGAACTGCTCGTCGTACCGGGCTCTATTTTCAGCGCCGAAAGCCGCGGCACGCACCAGTTTCTGAAACTCGGCGCGACACCTGTTACAGAGCCTGAAGACATCCTACGCGCGCTCGGCATTAAGACTGAAGAAAAGACCAAAGTGGCGCGCGAAGACCTGTCGGAAGACGAAGCGCGGGTGTTGGAAATCATTTCCGTTCCTTGTGCGCGCGATGAGCTTGTGCAGGCACTGGAGCTACCGATATCGGAAGCCAATATTCTTCTTTCCACGATGGAAATTAAGGGGTTGATAGTGGAGGAGTTGGGTGTGGTTCGAGCCCGATAAGAGAAAGGTATACATATCGTTCGCTTGACATGTGCTAGTGTGTTGGGATATCAATGCGTACTTATATGGCGAAACTTGTTATTGTAGAGTCTCCAGCCAAAGCTAAGACTATTGAGAAATATCTCGGGAAGGGTTTTACGGTGCGCGCATCCGTGGGACACATCCGCGACCTGCCGAAAAGCAGTAAAGACGCTATTGATATAGAGGGCGGTTTCATTCCGAATTATGTCATCGTAAAAGGAAAGGAAAAAATAATAGACGACCTGCGCGACATCGCGAAGCATTCCAGCGAGGTGATACTCGCAACAGACCCCGACCGCGAGGGCGAGGCCATCGCGTGGCATTTGGCCGAGGCAATAAAGCTGAAGAAACCCAAACGCATCGTTTTCCATGAAATCACCGAGCACGCCGTCCAGGAGGCGCTCGCGCATCCGCGGCTGATAGACGACAACCTGCGCCGCGCCCAGGAGGCGCGGCGCGTCTTGGACAGACTTTTCGGCTATGACCTCTCCGGCCTCATCTGGAAAAAGGTGCGGTACGGGCTGTCGGCGGGCCGTGTGCAATCCCCCGCACTTCGCATATTGATGGAGCGCGAGCGCGAGATAAAAGCATTCGTACCGGAGAAATTCTGGATTGTAAGCGCGGATTTAAGAACAAATCCGCCAGCTGGCGGAGGCGAGACATTTACGGCCACGTGTGTGGAGGAACCGAAAACCGAAGAGGAGGCAAGGAGAATTTCAGACTCTGCAAAGTCGGGCGCATGGAATGTCGTAAGCGTTGAAGAAACCGAACAGGTGCGAGGACCGCGCGCGCCTTTTACCACCTCCACACTCCAACAGGTTGCGTCCACCCGTCTTGGGTTCTCCCCCTCGCGCACAATGGGTGTCGCGCAGAAATTATACGAGGCCGGACACATTTCATACATGCGCACCGACAGCACAAATCTGGGTGCGGAAGCGCAGGCGAATCTATTGGCCGTTGCCGAAAGCGAATTCGGCAAAGAATACGTATCAGCGCGCGTATACAAAACTAAATCCAAAAACGCGCAGGAAGCGCACGAGGCCGTGCGTCCGACAGACGCGCGAAAGCGGAATGCCGGCGCAAATGAAGAGCAAAAAAAACTTTACGAGTTAATCCGCGCCCGCGCGCTCGCGAGCCAAATGACCGAGGCAAAAATGTTGCGCACAAAGATATTGTCCAACATTTCCGGTGCGATAAAGATTCCCGATTTTGCAGTCAATGGTTCACGCGTAATTTTCGACGGCTGGCTTGCAGCCGACCCGGGAGCGCGCGGAGAAGATGTTGAGCTTCCGAAAGTATGTCAAGGCGACGCCTTGACAATGATTGACGCTCGCTTTGAAGGAAAGGAAACTCAACCGCCGAGCCGTTATTCAGAAGCTGGGCTTGTGAAAGAGTTGGAAAAACGCGGCATCGGCCGGCCTTCCACGTATGCCTCAATTATTAAGACTTTGGAAGACCGCGGATATGTTGAGAAACAGGGCAGGACACTGCTTCCCACCCCCACGGGCGATGTCGTTTCCTCTTTTATAGAGGCAAACTTCGCGGAATACATAAGCGATACTTTTACTGCGGAAATGGAGGATGAACTGGATGATATAGCAGAAGGCAAACGCGAGTATGCGAAGACTCTCAAGAGCTTTTACACTCCGTTTCATAAAGCGGTAAAAGGGAAAGACAAAATAGAGAAAATTACTAATATGGGCGATGCGCCTCCGGAATTCCCCTGCCCGATTTGTAAAGGAAAGATGGTGTACAAACTCTCAAAAACGGGACGCTTTATGAGCTGTATAGATTTCCCCAAGTGCCTCGGCGCACGTAAAGAAGACGGCAACGAAATAGCCCCGCCGAAAGAAATCGGCGAAGCGTGCAAAGAATGTAAGGACGGCCAACTCATTGAGCGCGAAGGAAGGTTTGGAAGATTCATCGCCTGCAGTAATTATCCGAAATGCAAATTCGTACGACCTGACCCCACAGAGGTAGCCCGCACAAAAACGGGTGTCGCGTGCCCCGTATGTAAGAAAGGCGAAATGGTGGAGCGGCGCGGACGCTTTGGAATATTCTTCTCCTGTTCAAATTATCCTGAATGCAAAACGGCAATAAAAGCGAAACCGACCGGCGAACTGTGCAAACTCTGCGGTTCACTTATGATGGAAGGAACAAAAACAATCCCCGAAAGATGCTCAAATAAAGCGTGCGCCAATCATCGGCCAGACAAGATGAAATAAAGGCATGATGTTGCCGAGCTCAATTCATCGGCGTATCATCAGAATATGTTAAAAGCCCGCCCGCTTTCAGATATCCTCGGCGCAATGTCCAGCAAGGACGCGAATGATGTCGCGATGGTTACAAAAGCATATGAATTTTCCCAGACGGCACATAAAGACCAGAAGCGGTATTCCGGCGACCCGTACTTCATACATCCGGCCGAGGTTGGCTATCTTCTTGCGACCGCCGGAATGTGTCCGGAGGCCACCGCAGCAGGACTCCTGCATGACACGATAGAAGATGCCGGCGTAACTCCAAAGGCGATAGAGGAACTCTGCGGAAAGGAGGTTCTGTCACTCGTCCAGGGCGTTACAAAATTGGGAGCCCTGCGCTACCGCGGAATGGAACGTCACACGGAATCACTGCGTAAACTTTTTGCAGCGACCGCACAGGACATACGGGTTCTTATCATCAAGCTGATGGACCGTCTTCACAACGCAAGAACATTGGAACACGTCCCGCGCGACGATAAGCGGAAACGCATCGCGCTGGAAACACTGGAGATTTACGCCCCGATAGCCGACAGGCTTGGTATGAGCGTCGCAAAACAAGAACTGGAGGATGCGGCATTTCCATACGCGTATCCTAAAGAGTATGAGAAAACTCGGGAGGTCTTTACCGAGCGCAAGAGCGAGAACGAGAAACGCCTGGAAAAAACAGAGCACGACCTCAAACGCGAATTTGCGGAGGCAAACCTGCGTAATTTCCGCACCGAAGCCCGCATCAAAGGCGAATACAGCTTGTTCAAAAAACTGGAACGGAAGAAATGGGATTTTTCCACGATATACGATATGCGCGCTCTTCGGGTTATTTTCCCGACTGTGGCCGAGTGCTATACGGCTCTCGGAATCATCCACGGGCATTGGCGCCCCGTCCCCGGAAAAATTAAGGACTATATCGCGTTCCCGAAGCCGAACGGCTATCAGAGCATTCACACAACCATCTATACAGGCGACGGCGGCGCATTGGAAATCCAGTTGCGTACAGAGGCGATGCATCGCGAGGCGCTCTACGGAATCGCGTCGCACCTCTCTTATAAAGAATCCCAGGATAATCCCGTTCAACAGAAAAGCGGCGGCCTGGAATGGATACGCCAATTCTTCCCGCGGCCAGGAAAGCCTAAAGAGCCGCCGGTGCCCGAACAAGGAAACAGAGGCTCTGTTGACGCCCCGTCATGGGTGAAAGAGCTTGCCCGCGCGCACCACGAGCCGGAAAAATCAGATGAATATATGGATACGCTAAAGACAGATTTTTTCAGCCATCGCGTTTTCGTCTTCACGCCGAGAGGCGACGTTATTGACCTTCCGCTGGCCGCGACCCCTATTGATTTCGCATATGCGATACACTCCGACCTCGGCAATAAAATGTCGGGCGCACTGGTGAACGGAAAGATGGTCTCACTTGATACCGCGCTCCGCAACGGCGACATGGTTGAGGTAATCACGAAGCCCTCCGCTCACCCGTCACGCAAGTGGCACGACATGGCAAAGACAAACATGGCGAAAAAGCACATCCGCGCGGCGCTTGCAGCGATGAAGAAAACGTGACGGGCATATTGGTAAAGTTACCGTTAGTGTACATATGTGGGTAGAGTAACAAAATTTGGTTGGCGGCTATTCTGAAACACGCCCATTTCTCTGGCTTAACTGCTAAATCAGGTGAAAACTCGCGTGTATGTACAAAATACACGCGAAATCGCCGTGTTGCGGCGAAAGAATTATTCGATATGGAAAACGACGCCACAAATGTACGACATGCGCGCGTACGTGGCGTACGAGGAAAAAACGCAGAGGCCGAAAACGAATCAGACGAACTATCGCGTCGATTGAGCGAGTATTCAGCGCGCCTCGCGCATCTCCAGCATCAGGAGGACGGCTTCCTGCGCCTGCTCTCCGTGCGCGATTCCGCAGGACGCTTCAGTGGTTTCTCAATCAGCAACCGCAGTTAACAATTCCGGACGGACCATTGGTTCTCATTGTTGACGGACTCTGGTTCAAGTTCCAAGGCGTACACTGGGTTCTGTACCTGTGCGCGCTGAAGTCTTCTCGAGAGTCCACCGCCTACTTTCTCGATCCGATACTGTTGGAAGGCCGAGAAGCCATGGAACGCTGGCTACGCGCAATCGAAGCAATTCCTGCCGAGTACCGCAAGCGCATTTCAGCCTTTGTTTCCGATGGTTTTCACGGCTCTAAACGAATAGTTGCTCGCTATGGATGGGTTCACCAGCGCTGCCATTTCCACTTGATTGCGCAACTGCAGATGAATCGCGGAGGTTGGAAGTTAAAGAATCAGGAAGGACAGCTTCTTCGGGAAAGGATATATCAGGATGTACGCGCCGCACTCAAAGAGCGCGGTGATGAACGGTGCGGAGTTATCACAAAACGTTTACAGGGCTTAATCGCGCTCTCGACATGTCCTCGGCGCTTACGCATCGTTGCGCATGATTTTCTCGCGAACCTTGATTCGTTTCGCGCATACCTCCACTATCCCGATCTCGCACTGCCAGAAACAACCAACACCCTCGAATCGATGAACCATCTCATTCGAGAACGGACGCGGACGCTTCCGACTCCGGCGTCTCTCCGTGCGTGGGCAACAGCGCTAATCAGAGTGAACAGAAAACTTGTCTGCAACGGGTACAATACCAACCAAATTTTGTTACTCTACCCACATATGTACACTAACGGTAACTTTATAGACGGAAGTCTTAAGCGCGTCCTAAACGGTAAAGTTTTTGATTGAATACAAGTCCTCCTCCGGTTCGGGCGCTTGCGGTGCAGCAGTGGGCGCAACTACTTCAATAGAAGCCGCGACAGTGCCGGTGTCGGCTACTGCTTCAGATGCATCCTCCGGTATCTGCTGTTGGCGGGTAAACACCTCGCGAATGTGCACAAGGTCGTCAACGGAGAAAAAATCTATTAAGACTTTTCCGCCTTGGTCTTTCTTTTCAATGCGTACGCGCGTTCCGAGTTTCTCGGTAAGTTCGCGTTCAAGCAAAAGCAGTTCGGGAGTAAGGTCGCTCTTGCGCGCGCGCTCTGTGGCAATGCGCCGCGCCACTTGCTCGGCGTCGCGCACGGTGAGCCGCCTCGTGAGAATTTCCTGAAACAAAGTCTTCTGCATCTCGGCGCGGTCTACGAGCATGAGAAGCGGCCGCGTGTGCCCTTCGCTGATTTCGCCCGCCCCGAGAGCATCCTGCATCTCCTTGGGCAAAGCTAAAATGCGCAGGGTGTTGGAAACATACTCGCGGCTTTTGCCTACGCGTTTCCCGACTTCCACATGCTTAAGCCCGAACTCCGAGACAAGGCGCTGAAAAGCAGTCGCACGGTCAATCACATTCAAATCCTCGCGCTGTAAATTTTCTATTATCGCAAGCTCCAGCTTCATCCTGTCGCTGTATTCTTCTGTCCGGATAACGACGGGCAATTGCGTGAGCCCCGCGAGCTTTGACGCGCGGAGCCTGCGCTCGCCAGCAATGAGTTCGTACTCAACGAAAATGCCCTCCCCAGGACGTTCTATTTCCTTGCGCGTAACCGTAAGCGGCTGAAGCACTCCGTATTGACGGATAGATTCGGCGAGCGAAGCGAGCGCCATCTCGTCAAATATGCGGCGGGGCTGAAAAGGGTTCGGCTTGATACGCTCCACCTCAACCCAGAATATTGAATCGCTGTAGTACTCTGACATGTGCAAAGTATACCCTATGCGGTATCGCGTATAAAGTGTTGAATGGTGTGATTAATGTTTGTTTTATGGTCAAAATCACCGTACACTAGCCGTTATGTCCTGACCCGCAGTGCGGTCGGACTATTGCCGGAGTGGCGGAATGGTATACGCGCACGACTCAAAATCGTGTCTCGCAAGGGATGAGGGTTCGAGTCCCTCCTCCGGCACCAGAATAGAACTCAAAGGTTTTGAAGAAGCTGAAATGTGGGACGCGCGAAGCGCGTCCCACTGATTTCCCCCCATTTTTCCAAACGAATTCAGAATTTTTGGCGCGCTTGCGCGCACTAATTTGTTTTGGAGGAGGA
>JAUSHX010000016.1 GCA_030648265.1 bacterium | reverse complement strand
GAATAGGAGTTTCAATTTCTTAGAAAAAGATGTCCAAAAAATACGTCATTTTCCGGACGACGTTTCCGCCAATCGCCATAATAATTATTGTTCCTTGATGTCACGGTCGTAGGAATAAGGAACAAGCGCGCCGTGAGTCGGGAAGATTGCCGAGAGGTGTGTCGCGGGGTATAGTGGCTCAATGGAAAAAATGGTTGAGAACATACTCAATGAACTGCTTGATGCTGTCGGTGTGTCCCATTCAGGGGTTTTGAAAAACCAGATCGCAGGGCAGACTATATTTGCGATACAAATGCAGGACGCGCGCCAACTCATCGGAATGCACGGGGATACAGTTCATGCTATTGACCATCTCGTGAAGAAAATCGCAGAGAATCGCTCCTCTTTGGCATCAAAAGCCGCACAAGCATCAGGCGGGGAGGCGGAGGCAGTTGAGCATCTTCAATTTCTGGTTGACGTCAACGACTATCGCGCGAAACAGATAAAAGAACTGGAAACCAAGGCGCTCATGATGGCCGAGCGCGCGCGCTCGTTTCAATACGATGTAGAACTCACGCCCATGAACGCGTACGAACGGCTCATCGTACACACCGTTCTCTCGGAATCGCCGAATGTGAAAACAGAATCGCAGGGAGAAGGGAGAAATCGCCGGGTCGTCATCAAGTACGCGGAGTAATTAGGGGTTGTTGCAGACGGTTGTGCAAGATGTGTTGAGGTCGTAGTGCCATGGATCCCCAGGATAATTCCTCCATATAAGGCACGCCTGTGCCGCCAATAACTGGTTGGCGCCGCTGATGTCAACTCCCGTTCCGGAGCCATGCGTAGAATTGCTCTGGGCAACGGAGCCGCAATTCCAATTGGAGCCGAAGTGTTTTGAAACCTCCGCGGCCACCGCACTTTTTATTGAACCGCATGCAGGATCCGTATTTGCCCTCAGTCCTTTGGTGCACCATCTGTCACTTATTTCAAATAAATGTGTTTGATAACTTTGCGGCCTATAGGCCGATGTGATTATGCCTCCGCCGCTTAGCGCGACCAATTGATTGGCAGCGCATCGGAGTCGCGGATTGGTGTTTTGCCAAATAACGCCGCCGCCCGTTTCCATTTGCTGTGCAAGCGGATCAACAATGGCGCTCAGTGGCGCTACAGAACACGCTCCTGCACCCGGCGGCGCTGTTGCTGGAAGCGTGATTGGCGCAAGTGTCACATCCAGATTAAGGAGATTCGGATTTATTTGCTTTAGAATGATAAATATGGAAAGGAGCAGGAAAAGCCCGAGAAACACTTCGCGGAATATCTCTTTCGCTTTTTCTTTGCTCGTAAAAACATCACTCGCCATGTACATATAGCCGGCAAATAAAAGACGCAAGACTGCAATAATAGCCCCCACGGTAATCGCCATGGTGAAAAGGGTGTTGAGATACGTAACCAAGTTTTGGTCGTTGCTGAAAAGGGCTTTCAATTTCGGAGATTTATCATAGCCCGTTCCCGCAAGCGGCACGAACGCGGCGTACAAAACATTGTGCGAGCGCATTTTTAGTTGTTGGAGAAATTTCTTCATACCGTTAGATGGTTCGTCTATTTATTTCGCGTTAATTTTCAACAGCCACAGCGATTTGTCACCCGCATCCATGAATGCTATTTGCTCGCCGGCGCTGTCAATCGTCGGATTTTCCACGTCGAATGTCTGCTCCGTATCGCCCGGTTCAAGTAAAGGAGTCACCTGTCCCGTACTGGCGTCAACGCGCCACCACGTATCCGAGGTGTGAGTGGTTCCCATATACCAATCCGTGAGAAAACTTTTTGAAGCAAAATTGTTCGGGACGGCGCAATACGCGATGAGCAGGCCGTCCACAGGTCCCGCCACAACCGGCGGGCCGGAATCCGCCTTCGCCTTTTTTCCTGATGGAGGAATTGCGGGCGGCGCCCATACGCATTTGTCGGCGACAGTTCTTATCGGGAGATACACCGCTCCGGCTCCTTCTTTCGGGCTGAAAAACAGAGAAACATCTCCTCCAACAGATTGACCGAACAGTGCAGCGCCGGATAGAGTGCGCGGCAAGAACGTCAATCCCGGAATGTTCCGTAGCCGCGGAACAAGGGCACCGTTTTGTATCTCAAAAGCGTAGCCCGCCACACCATCCGATGGCAGGGTAGAAAGGAATATGCGACCGTCCGAGAGTGAAAAGAGTTTCCAGCCGGAGAGCGGCGAGGAGAAAAGAGTTTTTTGTTTGGCGCCATCCCACGATGAAAGGACTACATCCGAGCCGCCGTTTTCTCCCGGCACAAGCAGAAGCAGTTCGCGCGTTCCCTGGCTTGTCGCGGCGGCTAGGATGTTGCTCTCCAGATATTGTCCTGAAAAAGCGGTGGTGCCGCTTGAACCCGCCGATTTATTCGGTGATGACGAGGCCAAAGCGTTTTGGTCTCGTACATTCCCGGCAAAACTCGTGATATTTCCCCCGTTATCTATTGAGCGGAGAACGGCGTCTCCGAGGGAGTCAAATACCGCTTCATAGATTCGCGGGAACAATTTGTTTGTGAGCCGCGTGAGCGAGCCGGTAGAAGTGTCGGCCTTCAGGATGTATCCGGTTCCGCGTTCGGCGAAATATAACAACGAAGAGGACGTGGCTACAGAAGATGCGGTATTTTTCGCAGTTTTGACAAACCCCATTCCCGCAACCGGGGTTTTTGTCACCCGCCACAGGCGAGGGGGCGCCTTTGTCCTGCCCTCTGGAGATGTCGGCGAATCAGTGTCTGATACATTGCTGTACGTGCTTCCGGTGCCGCTCCCGAATGAGGGCGGATTTGAATCCAGTCCGCGTCCGGCATCGGTCGCGGTAATCGCCTGCCCCTGCTCCTTCAAAAAATAATACCACCCAGCAAGACCTGCGAGGAGAAGAATTACCGCAAGGGCTATCGCGTACTGAAGGATTTTTTTTGTTGGGGGCATATCATTGTTTACCGGCGTTAAACGGATCCGCGCCGCCTGTGCTACTTCCCACACTCGGGAATGAAATTTTCCACTCCGCATCCGCTTTCATATACCAATTGCGCATGCGCGTGAGCGAGAGGGCAATATCCGCGTTCCCGCTTGATTTGTCGGCGTTTATGGTAATCTCGCTTGGCCGTATGTAATCTGCCGTAACACGCTGGCCGTTTACCTGCCAGCTATAGACGAGTTGCGGGTCGTCCGGACTGTCGGCTTCTGCAAAATACGGAACGGCGGCGAATGTCACCTCCGCGTCTTTCACTGTTGTCGCTTGGCCGAATGTTTTATGGTACATAATCCCGAATATCGGGTTGTCCTCGTATAGCAGGAGCGCGGGTTCGACAGACGGTATGTTCACGCCTGCCTTTCCTGAAAGTGTTCCGTCCGCGGAGACGGCCTCAACCTCTATCGTGTCTGTGCCGAAAAGCGTTGGAGCCGGAAATGTCGCGAATGACCGCCCCCTGCCCGATGCTGTTTGAATAACAGACCCGTTTCGCCGCCAGGTATAAGTTATGTTGCTATCCGGGACGAGTGTCCCGTCCGGAAGCCTGAATACCGCTATGGCCTGCGCTCGGATTTTTGTTCCTGCGCTGGGCAATGCGTGTCCTTTGTAGAAAGGAGGGGTGTAGGAGTCCGACTCCCACACGAGGTCTACTTCTGTCGGCCGGATAAATGCTTCTCCCGAAGCCACCGTTCCGTCTTCGGCTTGCGCGATGACGACAATATCAACCTCTGTTCCCAACGACCCCGCGAAAATATCCGCTTCTGTAACCCCCGGACCCTGCGCGATGACTTTTTTATCCGCATACCACGTTATGTCGCTTCGCTCGAGATTAATCATAGAACTTAGGACCGTGAGGTGGACGTACTCGCTAGGCAGGGGACTTTCTGGCGTCATTCCGATGACAATTCTTCCGTTCGTGGCCGGAGCGGCAAACTGTGCGTAAACTAATCCGACGGGCAACACCAAGAGGACGAGCAGAAGAAGTATATTGTTCCGTGCCTGCATATGTTAATTATATCGCGGCGATGGAGCACTTTTACACGTAGCCGGTGTGTGGCGCTTGCCCGTGTTCGCGCGTTTTGTATTCATTGAATAGTGCCCCCCGCAATTGGTGCGGCGCTGGTAGTTGAAGCGGCGGCTACTGTGTCTGCGGTAACTGCAGCCGCGGCACTGGCACTATCACTGCTCGCATCGGCAAGATCCTGTTTTGCTTTGCGAATCGCGAGAATTTGGGACGGATCCGACGTGATTATCTGGTCCTCCGTATACGAGGCGATAACTTTGATAGCCACGTGCTTTAATCCGGCGAAGAAAATCCCCTCTCCTACATCGGATTCCAGAAGCAGATATTTTTCCTCGTCTGACAATTTGAATGTCTGCTGTACCAAATCAACCGATGTCGGAGATTGCCGGAGAAGCAATTGAATTGAAGAGTTTGTAATCATCGGTATTCCATAGGGAGAGTTTAGGAAGTCTGAAACGTCCTGCGTGATGGTGGAAATTCCAAGGAAATATTTCCGTCCGCGTTTTGCGATAGAGAAAAGGAATGAGGCCGTGTCCGCGGAGCGCATCATCCACCATGCCTCATCAATGACGAGTAGCCGCTTGCGCAATTCTTTTCGGACCACGTTCCAGATGTGGTGCGTGATGATGTACATCGCGATGGGCTTCAGGTCGTCCTCCATGTCGCGGACGGAAAAGACAACGAGCTTTT
The DNA here is from genome assembly GCA_030648265.1 of bacterium. GTDB lineage: Bacteria > Patescibacteriota > Minisyncoccia > Phycocordibacterales > UBA2100 > UBA10103. Next base: position 5,988 of record JAUSHX010000016.1, on the reverse strand, counting down.
TGTTCATGTCCACGTTCGTCGGCCTGTTCATGAAGCCGGCCCACGTGCCTCTGGTGTATTTGGAAAGACGCTGGACGAGCGATTCGCTTCCCTCCATGCCGGAAAGGACGAGTTCAAAGTCCGAGAGAAGCGGCGGCTCTATCGCCGCAAAGTTTGCGTCTGCTGTTATATCTTTGAGCGCGTATGTTTCCGTTATCGCTCTATCAATGATAGCGTCTTCTTCAGGGCTAAGGCCTCCCAGCATGATGCGGAAGAGGCCGACCAAGGTGATGATGTTAGAGCGCAGTATGTCCGCCGGGTTCTCGTCCTCCCGCGGGACGGCAAGGTCAAACGGATTGATGTGGTGTTCCGACGAAAGAGAGATGTTGAAATACCTTCCGCCCACGGTTGATGCCAGATATTCGTACTCGCGTTCCGGGTCTATGACGATGACCTCGGTGTCAAACATGAGCGAACGCAGGATTTCCAATTTTGTGCAGTAGCTCTTGCCGGCACCGCTTTTGGCGAACGTGACAGAGTTATAATTTTCCAGAGAAAAGCGGTCAAAAAGGATGAGCGATGAATTGTGGCGGTTTATTCCGTACAGGATTCCGCGGTTTGACGTCAGGTCAAACGAAATAAAAGGAAAGATTGACGACAGCGGCGCGGAATTCAGTTTCGTGTGCACGTCAAGCTCGTCGTTTCCAAGCGGGAGGACGCTCCGGAATCCCTGCTCTTGTTGAAAGAGCGCGGGGCGGATGTAGACGAGACGCGATTCTAAAACGGAGCGTATCTCGGATTCAATTTTATCTATCGCCTCACGCGTATTACCATACACCGTGAGGTACAGGCCGACTTCAAAGATGCGTTCTTGCGCCTGCTGGAGAGAATCGCGCAACCCTTCAAGGTCGGAATACGCGGTGTCAAGCATCGGGTCGCGCACCATTCCCTTTTGTTCGCGCGTGGATATCTGGCTTTGCACCTCGGCGACTTTCTTTTGGAATTTTCGCAGCATTTCGCTCGTGTCCATCGGATGGATGAATATTGAAATATCCAGCACCTTATCCATGTTGATGATGGGCGCGAACCATCCCGTCGTGAGAAAGCGCGGATACGAGATAACGAAAAAGGTGCGCGCTATCCGCTCCCCCAAGTCCAGCTCTCGCGGGCTGATTTTGAGAGCGTGCGGGGCAATAACATCCTGCAAATCCAAAACGCCCGCCGAATAAATATCTTCGGGAAGTATCGGCAGTGCCGAGGTCTCTGCGCCCTTTTTTTTGCTTTTGAATAGATCTAGTAGAGACATAGGGATAGGAGCTAGCCACTAGCCATTAGGGTTTAGGAGTAATTGAATTTTCATATGAGTGATTTTACTAGTGGCTAATCTCTAGTGGCTATTGACTATCTAGTGTCATCGGCTTTCCCTCTTCGCCGGGGTTGAATAATTTGTACAGCAATTCTATTGTCTCCTCCGTGCCAAGCTGTACCGTGCGCACGCCGGTGCGCACGAGTCCCTGCTGGACGATTCCGATGCGCTGTTCCAGTTGGGACACCTGTTCCCCGAACGATTTGTTCTCCTCCTCCGCGGAACCTTTTTTTCTGTTCCAGGGGAGGAACGAAGAAGGTCCCGAAAGTCCCGCGCCAATCCCCACAGAAGAATAGGGCACCACCACGAAGAAATTTTTCGTCATTATGCTGGCGGTCTCGGTGAAACTCTTGATGAACTCTATGTACTCGCGTATCTGAATGCGCATCAGGTCGTCCAACTGCTCTTTGTATGCGGTTTCAAGCGTGGCGACATAGGGCCTGATGTCCAGCATGCGCGATTCTATAAAAATCTGCACGGAAAAATCTAGCGAGTTCAGGAAGCTCTGGAATTGAGTTATGAAGGCGGTTTGTTCGTCGTCTGACTTGAGAGCGAAGTTTATGGATGAGGCGAGAAGTACCGCGCGCAACCCGCCGTCTTTGAGAACAATAATTCCGTCGCGCACCTCTTTCACGGGTACGAAATCCTGGGTTGACTTTTTACTTGCAAGTGCGCTGGGCATAGAGATAGGAGCTAGCCATTAGGGTTTAGGAGTAATTGAATTTTCATACGAGTGATTTTACTAGTGGCTAATCTCTAGTGGCTATTCCCTATTCAACGTCGGCGATGCGCTCTTTTATATCCAAGCTCCATGCCAGGTCGTGGAGCTTGCTGTCGGAAAGATTCGGGATATGCACCAACGATTTTTCCTGTGACCGCTGACTGTCCAATAGTTGTTTTTTTGTCGCCACTCTCTCTCTGCCGCTCTCGTCGTTTCTCCATAGATAGAGCTTGCTCCGAATCAGAAAGTAAAATCCATGCTCAAGCGCAGCGATGAACGGCCTCCCGTTGAATTGGAAAAAGGCGAGAACGGCGGCAAATGCGGCAGTTCCGATAATGAGCGGGGCCGATATAAAGACGGGCAGGATTTTCCAGAAGAGATAGCACGCGCCCAATCCGCCGGCGACGTACACGAACTGTTTGAACGTCAGCGGTCCGAAAATCTTATCTTCAACCTCAATAAACTGGGGGACTTGGAATTGCATATATAGAATAGGCACTAGGCAAAGGGCAATAGGCGCTAGGAAATGCTTTTACGCAATGCATAAAGCATTCTTGCGACCTCGCTGGTGTGCTTTTCAAGTGTACTATACTCTTGAGCACTACAGTATGAGAGTTTCTGCGAAATTGTGAGTAATGTCTCAAGTTCCGAAAGAGACCCGTGGGCAATTCTAAGAAAGTGCGTGTATTCTTTTGGTGTATTTCGTCCGTATCCCTCCGCAATATTTGCTGGAACAGAAACTGCCGCACGCTGCACCTGTGACGTAATCGCGAATTGTTCGCTGGCCGGGAATTTCCTTGTTACTTTATACACCGCTATAACCACCTCTACGCTTTTTTGCCATACGATTAAATCTCTATAAGAGCGAATTGGATTTGATGCAGTAGCATTACCCATACGTATGAATTTCTCTTTTCTTTTGCCTATTGCCTAATGCCTTTTGCCTACCCTATCGCTTCGCGATAGGGGTCATCGTCAACAGCTGTCCGCTCATGACTTTTCGTACCCGCCGCGTATGCAGGCGAAAGAATTGCGCGTACTGATTTTGCCGTAGGCGGAGGAGCCGGAGGGGTGGAAGCGACAGACGGAACCACTTTAACTTCTATCGGTCTAGGCGGTGCGTCCTCAATTATCTTCTGTGCCGAAGTTTGTACAGATGAGCTTGTAGCTTGTAGCTTGTAGCTTGTAGCGGGTGCCGGAGGAACTGAATTTCCTCCTCTGTTAACTGTCAACTGTCCACTGTCAACTGTATTCTCTGTCGGTTTCCCCAACTCCTTCTCAAGTTCCTCTCGTATCGGCTCAAAAATGGTGTCTGCGATATCTCCCGCAAGTGCTTCCGCATCCGCATCGGACATACCAACTTCATTTTTTATGTTTGCCTCCAGATTTTCCACCGGCTGAAAGCCCAAGAGCGCGAGCATAACTTCGTTTTCAAGTTTCTGCCACTGGTCAAGATGCAGTTTATGAACATCCGAAAGCCCGCGTAACTTTTTTTCAATCTCTGCGGATGTAATGGCATTCTGAAGCGCCTCCGGCAGCGCCTTAAAGCGTTCCCGAAGTTTCTCGTTCATTATTTTTTCTTCGTTCTCTGGTTGTATTGACATATTGTTTATGGGTGAGGAGTGGCTGGAGGCGCTGCGGCCGGGGCTGCCGGTGCTGCCACAGGCGTCGCAGTGGTACCTAGTTGGTCCTGCACGGCGCTCATCGCGTCTCTGAAGTCCTTGTACTGAATTCCGGCACTTGACCCCGCCATTTTTCTTGTAATATTGCTTAGTGTATCACTCTCTTCCGTTTGCCCGAGCCACACGTTCGGCAGGTTTGCATATCTGCGATGTACGTTGCGTGTCGCGGCGTCAACAGCAAATCCCTTGCTTCGGTTGACTATCTCCTGAGCTTCTTTATCTACGGCCTTTGCGATAGCTTCCACCTCTCCAATCCTTTCTTCCTCCCCCTTCCTCTCCGCCTCTCTGGCCTCTTTCTCGGCACTCTCAACGGCTTTATTAAGTCCTGCGATAGTGTCCTGTGTTTCCTTGATTGTATTAGCCGCTTGTGTCGCCGCCGTGGACGATGCTCGTGCCTGTTGATTAAGTGTAGTCACTTCCGATTGCTGGGCAGCAACCCTAGTTTGGATTGAATTTGCGTTTGCTCGTGCGGCCTCAATTTTAACTTGTTGTGCGACGAGTTCTGGCCCACTCATTCCAGTTGCGTTCGCTTCCTCTTGCTGTACGATTGCATCCGCGTTTCCTTTATCAACCTTGAGTTTGACTAGCAGAGGTATTGCGACCTCTCTACTTTGATTTGCTGTGGCGAGCCTCTCTTCGGCGGTTGCTTTAGCCGTTTGGGCGTTATTGCGCCTTTCTTCAAGTGTTTGCGACTGATTATCCCTGTTGGCTCTAGTAGCGTCTGCCGTAGCTCGCAGGTCCCGCGCCGCATTCCTGAATTTTCTCAAACCCTCTGCGAACACGGGGTCTCTCATGAGATTAGCCCTGATGTCGTCTCCCGCATCTTTTTTCACACCCTCCTTTTTGAGTACTAGTGTCTCTGCTCCCTTTATCGCTTTCTCGGCGCGCGCTTTGGCAGTGCCGGCGTATCCTTCCGACTTTGCCGCTCCGGACAAGAAGCTTGGTACGCCGAGCCCTTTCATGCCTTTCTGCGCCAGTGACAGGTTTGCCGCGTTGTAAGACCCCTTTGCTCTCCAGTCCGCCCTGTCTTTCTGCTTCTGCAGCGCCGTAATTCTCTCTAGTGCCTGATTGTATTCTCTTGTACCCTCTCCAAACATAGAGGCCCTCATGGACTCTTTTTTGAGTTTAGCATCAAGTGCCATTGAACGAGCCGCCGCGTCCCCGCCGATATATTTGCGCGCAATAGGCGCAGCGATGAAGCGCGAAGCAAGGGCAAAAGGTGCCACGGCGGCCGAACCCAGTATCTTGCCGGTGAAGCCGAGGCCTCCGACCTTGCTCGCCCACTTGCTCGCGAGGAGAAATGAGCCCCAGAGCAGGCCGAGGATTATTAAGTATGAGAAAAGAGCACCAATATCGGAGCCAGCGTTTGTGCCAGCGATTGTTGGCGAGGCGAGATTTCCGAGTGTTCCACTACCCTTTGCCGCTATTGATTCAGAAACTTTGAGAGTTATATAGAGCAACACCATCAGAATCGGAGCAAGGGCGGCGTTGTGCAAAAGTGATGACCACCAACCGTTCCACCCATACTCGCTATCATTCATTTTCGGTATCAGGTGAGTGGCGAAAGCTCCCGCCGCCGTAATCATGAGGAAAATGAAAAGCACCGCGCGGCTGATGAGTAGATACACGCCGTAGAAAAGCACAAGTCCGGCGCCTCCGAGAAGCACCGCGGCTAAAAGCCCATGTGCTAGCGCGACATACCATCCGCCTCCTTTATTGGCAATGTCATCCAATCCCTTATAAGTGTCACTAACGCTAGTAACCCCCAAGAATCTAATGAATGCCCCGGAGATTCCTAGTTTTTTGAAAGAAAACATGGAGGAGTTGTTGTCACTAACAGTTACAACGGCCCCCTTGGACCGCGCCTCCGCTTCGTCACGGGCCTTGCTTAGAGGGGTATTGGTTGCAGAAGCGTAGAACTGTCCGGCAGTAAAGTTTGAGGTGTCAATAATTATTTTTGTAAAGAGTAAGCTGAAATTTATCAGAACCGCGATAATAAGCACGCGCGCGAGCAGTTTTTTCGCTCCATATTCTTGTATTCCGAGAATGGTTGAAATAGCGATGAAGGTGAACATTCCGATTATTACAATATTTGCGATGTCGCGCATCGCCGTCCACCCGGCATTCACCCCATCCTTCACCCTATCAAATACCGCACTTGAGAATAGCAGGATCGTATTATCTACCGACCAGTTGAACAGCATGTCTGCGATTGCGAGAATCAATGCGGATATGGAAAT
>JAUSHX010000009.1 GCA_030648265.1 bacterium | reverse complement strand
CCGACTCACGGCGCGCTTGTTCCTTATTCCTACGACCGTGACATCAAGGAACAATAATTATTATGGCGATTGGCGGAAACGTCGTCCGGAAAATGACGTATTTTTTGGACATCTTTTTCTAAGAAATTGAAACTCCTATTCCCGGAATCTCCTGCCCATCAATAATTCCTGTGCGATCATTGAGGTATTGCTAGTCACCCAATAAAGCGCTGCCGCGGAAGGTACCGTGTAGGCAACTACTCCTATAAATATGGGCAGCACGTACCGCGCCTGCAGGTCAAAACTCCTGGCCATATCTCCGGCAAATGAACTCGCCGGTTGTGGCGGCGAGGCCAAGCCACGAATCTGCTGATTCGCCTGTAGACGGCCCGTGGGAGCGCTCTTTTTTCTGGGCCCCATAGAAAGCCGCGTGTATATAACTTGTGTCGCCGCGGCAAGAACAGCAAGAACCATGCTCTTGCCAGCCATATTTATAAGACCGATAAATTCCATGTTGACTCCGGCCGGTTGATGTACGAAAGCATAGAGCTTGGTGACATCTATGCTTGGAAGCCCGCCCCATGCAAACACCCAATAAAGAGCAAAGAGAATCGGAAGTTGGATAAGTACCAGTCCGAAACTCGCAAACGGGTGAATATCTTTCTCTTTGTAGAGAGCGAACATCGCCTTGCCTTGTTGTTCGCGGTCATTTTTATATTTTTCTTTCAATAGTTCTATTTCGGGCGCGATTTTTTTCATTTTAATTTGCGCCACAATCGCTTTCTTGGAAAGCGGGTATAGAATAACGCGCACGATGATGGTAAGAATTATGACGGCTATACCGACATCATAAGAGGGGAGCGCCCCCACAATGTAAACGAGCCCGTTGTATAACGGGTCGTATACGGCGGCATTGAAAGCTGATGAAATCATTGCGGTAGTATAGCGTATGAATTAGGAAGCACGAAGTTTTGCGCCTGCGCGCGCAACGAGTGCCGAGACATCGCTCTTGATGTCCTTAAACGATGCCCCATTGGCAGGTTTCATTGCATAAAACACAAGAATTGACGGCGCGGGGACCGCCGAAAGGCACTGCAACATGGCATCGCGCCATCTTCGCTTGATTAGGTTTCTATCAACAGCGCGCGCGGCTGTTTTTTTGGAAACAACACAGGAAGTTTTGGTTTCTGGGATTTTTTGGCCTTGCACATCAGATGGAGACGTGCCGGCCAAGCCACGAAATCTGCTGATTCGCCTGCAGACGGGCGCATCGGGTTGAGATGCGCACCTATGGACGGGGAGCGTCCCGAAAGAAAGAATAAAGAGAGAGCCGCGCTCGCGGCGGAGCCCTGCCTTCTCCACGCGAACAAAATCCGCGTGCGTCAGTATATTTTTACGTGGCATGTTAGAGATTCTTAACGAGCATGGCGAATTTAGAAGCTCTTACACCCAGCACCTTTGTTTCATCAAGAAACGAAGGTGCTGGGTTAAGAAAAATATAGTCGCAGGCTCCTTATTTTCTAAACAGAGAGCCGCGCGCGGCCCTTCCTGCGACGGCGTTTCAAAAGCGCCCGCCCGCTAGTAGTGGCGGAGCGTCTGCGAAACCCGTGCGTTTTTGAACGTTTCCTCTTTTTCGGCTGATATGTGCGTTTCATTGAGAACACAGTAGCATAGCCAATAGAGTTTAGCCACTAAAAAGAAAGTTTTGCGTCCTATACCCTAGTGGCTAGTGGCTGATTTTCCTATCCCCACTCTATCCACACCTTGTGAACACCCCCGGCAAAAACCGCGGGACTATCCATAGAGAAAGAGACGGGTATAATGACCGCTCTATGCCGCCTGCCTCAATGACAATTATGACAAATCGGGAACTTTGGCAAAATGCTCTGGTCCAAATTGAACTGGGAACCTCCGAAGCCAGTTTCCGCACATGGTTTAGGAACACGGACATAAGCGGGAGGGACGGAAGCACCGTACACATCGCTGCCCCGAGCAAAATCGTTAAGGAGTGGCTCGTGGAAAAGCATCATAAGCTCATATTGAAAGCGCTGCGCGCGCTGGACAGCACAATACGAACGGTTGAGTACACGGTGCACCGCTCCGCAACCCCGGCGGCGGAAAGAAAGTCGGGAAAGACTCCCTCGCCCGAAAATGCTTCGTTTGACCTTCAGTCCCTCTACATAGACAAGCGAGACAACCTAAACCCGCGCTACACGTTTGAAACTTTTGTGGTCGGTCCCTTCAATCAGCTCGCGCACGCAGCTGCAAAGGCGATTCTTGAGAGACCCGGCCAGATATACAACCCGCTTTTTATCTATGGCTCTACGGGGCACGGGAAAACCCACCTCATCCAAGCGGTAGGCAACTATTTCAAAAAAATGCACGCCAATAAAAAAGTGCTTTACGTTACGTCCGAGCGGTTCGCAGTTGATTATATAAATGCGGTGCGCGCCGGACGCGCAAACGGATTCAAGGACCAGTACCGGCAGTACGATGTTTTAATAATGGATGACGTGCAGTTCATCGCAAACACCGAAAAAACACAGGAGGAACTTTTTCACCTGTTCAACGCCCTTCACGACAACAACAAACAGATAGTTTTTTCATCCGATAAGCACCCGAACTTTCTTCCGGGGTTTGAGGAACGGCTGAAAGGGCGTTTTTCTGCTGGCATGATAGCCGAAATCCCGGAACCCGACATTGAGTCCAGAACGGCTATAATCAAAGCTAAAATCGAGCAACACGGGTTTAACATCCCGGATGACATCATCCAGTACATCGCGGAGAGCGTACGCGGAAACATTAGGGAACTTGAGGGTGTTCTCAACATGATAGTCTGCAAATCCCAGCTGAAAGGGAAGGCGGTATCTCACGCGGATGTGCGGGCGCTCGTGAAGCACAACATAAAACCGAACAGGGGAATTTCAATAGAAGAGGTTGTGCGCAGAATATCTCTGTATTACGAAATCCCGGAAAAAAGCATCTATGAGAAAACGCGCAAAAAAGAGGTCGTCAAGCCCCGCCAGATAATTATGTACATGCTGCGTGAAGAGTTCAACGTCTCCTATCCATCTATAGGCGAGAAGCTGGGTGGGCGCGACCACACGACAGTCATCCATTCATGCGAAAAAATAAAACATGAGATCAAAACAAGTGTCGCGCTGGAACAAGAAGTTGAGCATATACGCTCACTGATACATTCATAGCATGTTGATATGGTGTGAATACAAATCTCACAACACTCTGATATCTCATATAAAAAAACACAATCCCGAAAATAAATCTAACAACTGCAACCTATCAACAAATACTCAACATCCCCCTATTCAAAAAACATCCCTATATTGCACTATAAAAACACCTTATTCACACAATGCACATACATAGTAATAATAGTATTGTATATATATAAATAGTATTTATGAAGTTGATAATTGTAAAAGAAAAAATTCTTTCAGCAGCAGTAATGGCGGAACGTATTGTTGGGAAAAAAGAATCATTACCGATTCTTTCATGTATTTTATTTGAGGCCGGAAGCGCTGTGTCAATTCGTTCTACAAATTTAGAAGCCGGAATTGATATTGAGGTAGCGGCGGAAATTGAAGAGAGGGGAAGAATAGCAGTACCGGCATCAATATTTTCACAGACTATACGGTCTATAAATAGTGATAAGGTGGTTCTCAAAACGGATTCGGAAAATCTGGTAGTAGAATCTCGCGGCGCCCGCACCCTCATCAAGGCCATTCCTCATGAGGAATTTCCGACGTTGTCATGGGGTGACGACGGCAAAAAAAACACATCAATCTCGAGACTTGCGGTGATAAAGGGTATTCAGTCTGTTTTATACTCCGCCTCGCACTCAATGATACGGCCGGAGTTGGGAAGTATTCGTATATCAATAAAAAAAGAGGAAGTCACTTTTGCGGCCACAGACTCATTCCGATTAGCCGAGAGAATCATCAAGAGAGCGGTGTCTTCCGGTGAGGGGGAGTTTCTCGTTCCCCTCAAACATGCTGCGGAACTCGTGTACATACTTGAGCGCGGTTCTTGCGAACACGTGAAAATACACACATCAGATTCACAACTCGTGGTCCTTATGGACAGTACTCGTTTTGTGGCGCGGGTTGTTGATGGAATATTCCCGAATTATGCAGAAATTATCCCAAAAACATTCACCACGGAAGCGACAATACTGAAAAATGATTTCGCGGAAATGTTGCGCAAGGCGCGCGTATTTTCCGGCAACGACCAATATGTGGGGCTCCATGTGTACCCGAAAAAGAAGATTTTTTCCGCTACGGCACAGAGCCCGGATGTGGGCGAAACATCGGATTCAATTGATGCCGCCGTGTCGGGCGAGGACATAGATATAAATTTCCACATCGGCTATCTTTCAGATTTTGTCACAGCAATAGACTCCGACAGCATTACATTGGGATTTTCCGGTCCCAACAGACCCCTCGTTATTCGCGGGGCATCGGACCCCGGCTTCACATACCTTGTGATGCCACTGAATAGGTGATTTTTTTCTTGGTACTCCAAGAAGTAAAAATCATGTCGAAATTGAACACAATTTCGACGCAGAAGCTTATTGAATAGTGAACGAAACCGTCTGCTCCTGATTTCCCAGAGAGCTTTCGGCAACAGCACGCAACGTTACGGGGCCGTGGGTTGCCGGCATGAAAGAAACAGCATAGGGTGGAACCGTCGAACTCCCCACAAATTGTCCATTCAAGTAATACGCAACGCGCGAGACGCTCTCGGGGCGCGAATGAGTGGCGGAAATATAGACGGGAACAAATGCGGGAACAGTTGTTCCTTCATGAGGAGAAACAACGGCGAATGAGGGCATCATTTGTGCGGCTGGAGCGGCCGTCGGCCCCTGCCCTACGGTTAAACTTTGGGGGTTGTTATGAGCCCACAATTGAACCGGATATTCCCAGTGCGCGAATTGAGGATCGCCGGAGGGATTTGAAGGAAGTCCGAAACGCGGATTGTCTTTATTCACCCAGAACAGAATATCGTGTATTCCTTGCGCCGGGTTGGTGTTCCAACTTCCGCGCAGAACCGGCGGCAGAGAGTCAAGCGCGGGGTCTGGAGCAGGAAGAGCGAACGGTGGAGACTGATATTTAGTGAGGGCGTAGGCAAATACATCGTGCCACAGAGGAGCCACGATGAATGCCGCTATCTTTTTTACCATCGGGCTGTTGTCATTGTTGCCCGCCCATGCGCCCATGGCTATCCCTGGCGTGTAGCCGATTATCCACGCGTCTCGGGAATCATTCGTGGTGCCGGTTTTGTCCGCGACATCCGAACCCGAGAAGTAGAGCGGGGAATCCGCGCCGAACTCCGGTGTACGCGCAACGTTGTCGGAAAGAACGTCATTTATCTGCCGGGCGATTTGACTGTCAATGACGCGCGAACTCTCTGACCGGTAGCTTTCAAGCGTGTTTCCGGCGCTGTCCTCCACTTTCAGTATCGGGGTAGTGGGATTGCGCACTCCGTCATTCGCAAAAACGCCGTATGCTCCGGTCATTTCAAGCAGGTTTACTTCACCGCCTCCCAGGACCAACGTGAGTCCGTACTGGTTCTTGTCTCCGAGCGTGGTGATACCCATATCGCTTGCGGTCTTTAGAGAGTCTGTGATACCTGCAAGATAAAGGGTTTTAACGGACGGCACGTTCACCGACTGCGCTATGGCATCGCGCAAGGTCATTGGTCCCCGGAATTTCTCGTCATAATTTCCCGGCGAGTAGCACGGCGGTTCGTCGTTTACAGTGTCGGTGGCCGCGCAGAACGTGGAGAATTGAGTCTGCAGGTCAAACACTATCGTGTCCGGAGTGTATCCCTTTTCAAACGCGGTCGCATATACAAACGGCTTGAACGAGGAACCCGGCTGGCGGTTTGCGAGGGTTATGTTTACCATGCCGTCTATGTCTTTATCAAAGTATCCGCGCGAGCCGACCATTGCGAGGATTTGGCCGGATTTCGGTTCTATCGCGATGAGTCCGGCATTTGATGCGTTGAAATTCTTTTGATTTTCAAGCGCGGCTTTTGACAATATATCCTCGGCTTTCTTTTGGAGGTCATAATCAATGGTTGTTGTAACTTGAAGCCCGCCGTTTTCAACCGCGTCCGCGCCATATTTTCCTTCCAGGTATTCGCGTACGTAAAAAACAAAGTGCGGAGCCTTTATGCCCGCCTCTGCCTCATCTCTGAACTCCACCGTTTCGTTTTTTGCCGCTTGGTATTCGGTATCGCTGATGAAACCGTTATCCTTCATTTTTTGAAGCACGAGATTTTTCCGGTTTTCCAGTTCGTTGCGGTGGTTGCCATACGGGGAGTAGCGCGTAGGCGCCTGCGGAAGCGCCGCTATGTATGCCGCCTCAGCTAGCGTTACGTCTTTTGCAGGAACGCCGTAGAAATACTGGCTTGCCTCCTCTACCCCGTAAATCGTACCGCCGTAGGATGTCTCGTTCAAATAGGTGGAAAGAATCTGGTCCTTGGGATAGATGCGCTCAAGCTTGACCGCGAGAATGATTTCCTTGAGCTTACGGATTATTGTTTTGTCCCTCGTGAGGAGTGAATTTTTTACAACCTGCTGAGTGATGGTAGAACCGCCTTGCGCGAAACTGCCTGAAAAGATGTCGGCGAACATGGCGCGGGCAAAAGAAAGCGGACGAAATCCGAAGTGCTGATAAAATTCCGTATCTTCAATGGCGACGGTTGCGTTCCGGATGTTTATAGAGATCGCATCCAGTGGTACCGCGGTGCGCCGCATCGTGCCGTGCACATCGTACAAGAGGATATTTCCCGTACGGTCGTAGATTTTCGTGGATTCCGCGACCTTCCGGTTCTGGAAGTTGTCTAGAGAGGGAATTGCGAGCACCGTCCCCCAAGCAACAAGCATTCCCACAACGAGCATACCGAGAAGAAAAATTACAACAAGTGACTTTTTAGTCACTGAAAAGATATGTCTTCGCGCTCGCATACTGATGCGTTGCTTCGTACGGGGGGAATGTCTCGGGGGCATGCAGGATGAATTGTACAATGAACGAAGAGTTGCTAACAACGAAAGTTTGTGGCATCTTCAGGTATCCGCTCACCGAACTCCATGAAAACAAAACTTAAATACGGAGAGAATCCCCATCAAAAAGCCACTGCGACGAACAGGCCGACTACGGATGCTCTCGCTATAGCGAAGTTCAAGCGTGAAGATGGCCGGCCATTTGTTGGCGAAGGTATAAGCTGGATATCAGTCACCGACCTCGGCCGGCTTCTGCAGGTGATTGAACGATTTGCTGCTGCCTACCGGAAAAATATCGGCACATCGCTTCCGTACGTCGCGGTGATCGTCAAACACGGCAGTCCCTGCGGCGCGGCATTCGGAGAAAATCCTGCGGACGTTGCATATGCCACGTGGAGGGGCGACCCGCAGGCGGCGTTTGGAGGGTCTCTAATTGTTACGTTTCCTTTCACATCAGAAATCGTGGATGCCCTAATGAAGGCAAATGGAGGAAAGATGCCGTTTTTGAGCGCTATTGCGGCGCCCTCGTTTGAAAAGGGAGTAACGGAAAAAATCGGCGCCAAAAGCAAGGGAACCCATTTCATTTCCAACAAAGCGCTTGGGAAAATTCCGGCAAAAGTTTCCGCGCTGCCGGAAATAAAATCCGTGCGCGATTACGTGCTTGAACAGACGGCCCCGCAATTTGTTCCGGTGTTTTCCAAAATTGAGTACCACGGCCCTGCGTTCTCCAAAAAAGATTTGCAGGAAATCACCGCAGACCTCTCGCTCGCGTATGCGGTTTGCTCGGCGAGCACGAGCAACACGGTTTCTGTTGTTCGCGGGGGCATGCTCATCGGGAATGCAGTCGGTCAGCAGAAGCGTGTGGGGAGTGCCAAGCTTGCCCTCCAGCTCGCTCGTGAGAGTGGCCACGAGACGAAAGGTGCCGTAGCCGTATCAGACAGCTACTTTCCATTTCCGGACGGCGTAGAGGCATTGGCGGATGGAGGAGTGCGAGCAATTTATGCTACTTCCGGCTCTGTGCGCGATGCTCTCGTGTTCGCGCGCGCGAAGGAGCTAGGCGTCGGCATGTTCACTGTTCCAGACAAAGAGGGACGGATGTTTGCAGGACATTAATACGCACCACTTTTCCTTATATGCTTATTCGCGCGAATAAGCATATAAGGAAGCTGTCTTGTTAGTTTCGGTGGCGCGCGAGATGCGTGACGCCGACGGCTATCGCATCATACTCGTCGTCGTATTTTATTTCTTTTTCAATTTTTACTAGTGCGTGTAGCATTTTGGCAACCTGCTCTTTACCTGCGCCGCCGTGGCCACCTGCGGCACTTTTGATTTCTCCGGGAGTGTATTCAAAAACCGGTATGCCGAGACTTGTTGCAACTTGAATGAGAGCGCCGCGCACTTCCGCGACGCGCATCGCCGTCTTCTGATTCGTGCTGAAGTACAGTTTTTCCAGTGCGACCGCATCCGGCTCATATTTCTTTGCGAGTCGCGTGCATTCATCCGCGACAGTTCCAAGCCGTACAGCAAAATCTGCCTCCTTAGATGTTTCTATGCAGTCGGAATAGAGAAGCGTTTCTTTTTCGCTTCCATTGCGTTCCAGCACGGCCACACCGCATCTTCCGTACCCGGGATCTATCGCAAGGACTTTCATAGTGGCGTTATCACGGACTTTCGAGCTTTTATAACCATCATAGGAGCGTTTTCCAGGAATTCTTTCCAGTAATCAGCCCCCATTTCTTGAATCCCTTCTAGAGTCGGCACGGGAGCAACCCATTCAACATCGGTGAGACCAGCGGCGTGGAGAGCTTTTCCATAAGTTTCTTTCTTCCAAAAATATGTCGTGAATGGAACCGTTGCGTCTTCTCCCTTTATGGTCACTCGCAATTCACTGCCCTCGTGCAGTGGGAGGTCAACATCAACACGGTTTTCGTACTTCTCGCTTGAGGCAAAGGGATGCAGGGGATTGTTATTAAGCGCCACAAAAACACCGTTTGGTTCCAAGTTGAGAGCAATGTCGACACACATGTGCAGCAATTCTTCTTTGGTTTTTGAATAATGCAGAAGGAATCCGCCTGTTACAACTTCGAATTCTCCAATCTTACCCAGCGTGCCGACTCTACCGTGTTTGTACTCAACCCCACGTACTCCGCGATTTTGCGAACGTGCGATTTTCAACATTTCTTTTGATTGATCAATTCCGACAACTTTTGCTGCACCGCGCTTGTGCATCTCTCGTGCCACCGTACCGGTGCCGCAAGCAAGATCCAGTACACGTTTACCCGTTACGTCTCCAACAGCGTCAAACAGAGTGGGGTAAGCGGCGAATTTATTGAGCGGTCGCTTCTCGTTTATTTGCGAATAGATTCTCGCAATTGAGTCATACCCTGCCTTTTTTTGTATTTTCTCTATCATTCTGCGTTGGTGTAAACATCCTCCACGTCGTCGTGGTCGTCAATTATCCCGAGGATTTTGTGGAGTTTTTCGGTGTCGTCTTCTGAAAGTTTTACTGTCGTCTTTGGGGCATAGTCTGTGCCGGTTTTTTCAAAAGCCCACATTGCGCTTCCGGGCGATGCGAGTGCGAGGCCGTTTTCCGTCAATAAGTGTTTCATTTCTTGCGCCGTTCTGTTGTGGCTGTCGGTAAGTGCCACAATCAGAATCGCAACACCGCCGGGGCCATAGGTTTCATAGACAACGGTATCAAGCGAGCCGGAATCGGCGGAGATTCCTTTCACAACTGCGCGGTCAATGTTTTCTTTCGGCATGTTTGATTCGCGCGCTTTTTCAATCACGGCGCGTAGGTGCGCCGCGTTGACGTCGCCGTTCGCTTTTTTGGACTCAACAGAAATTCGCTTGGAGAGCTTGCCCCACACGTCTGCTTTAACGGCATCTGCCGCGCCCTTGCGGTGTTTTATTTGCGACCATTTATTGTGTCCGGACATGGGGGGAGGGTATAGCCACTAGGGTATAGGCAATAGGGAAAAATGCAAAGGCGATATGAAATTTTAATGCTTTGGTTTGCCAATTTCGGAAGATGAATGCAGAAAATCCTTTCCATATTCAATTAACTCTTTCATCTTTTTAAATCGCCCTATCCACAGACGGAAAGCTTCTCTCTTAAGTCCTTCGAGTTCCTCCGCTCTATGCTCGTTTTCTGGCCCTGCCTCGATTCTTTCCTGTTTCTCTGAGTTGTCTGACAATTGTTGATCTAATGTACTCAGTTCGTTTCGCAATCTCTCGATGCGAATCTGACGGGTTTTCTCGTCCCTGTCCAACAAGTCCTGCGGGCGCACGGGTTTATCTATACCAGACATATCACTAGGGTATAGGGAATAGTGGAAAATGCAAAGCTACACGGGCGGTGCTCTATTTTTGTGGTTTGTTGATTTCCATACGCTTCTTTATATCAGCTAATGCCCGCTCATTTTCTGCGATATTATGTTCAAGTTGACCAACCACGTCTCCCTCTGGTGGGGTCTCTGGCCCGTCCAATAATCTGGATAGGCCGATGTCATCTTGTATGCCTATTTTTGTTTCTGCCCCCACCTTCTTAGCTGTCGGTTCTTGCGCCTGTTCCTTAGCTTTTTTCAGTTCTGCCTTCAAGATTGCGATGCTTTTCTCAAGGCGTGCCTTGTGAACTTCATCTGGCGAAGATTGTTTCAGTGTAAACTTAAAGTCAATGCGTTCCGCCATACATCTATAAAATCGGGTCGGTTCAAGTATACCCCGTGAGATTACAAGGTGAAATGTAATAAAAAAAGGGCCTGTGCGCACAGGCCCCATTCCCTTAATCGTCGCTCTCAACACGTTTCCTCCCTCGGAAGACCCACCACGCGTAGTGAATGTATCCGATGGTGATAACGAGTGTTGCCAGAACGCTCCTTGGCGTTCTATCCAGAAGAAATTCAACGGTTTTTATTATTAGAAAACTGTTTTTTTCTGCTGGGTGGGCAGCGAGCCACTCGCTTGCGGCTTGGGACGTCATTTCCAACGCCCATCGAACATGCTGCGTGTTCGAATCCCACCGCTTGATTGACGGGATTCTATACGCCAGTAAGCGTGCCTCGTAGTTTTCTTTCACGAGGCCACGAAAGTCTTCCATCGCGCCATGGAAGACCCCCATGAGTTCCAGGAAACATGGTTCGCGACCGTTCCACAAATCTGCAGCCAGTTTGGCGTATTGTTTCGCCTTTCGGACGCCTAGCTTCCGGTCAGCAAAACCCCTAGCTTTATCCGCCGCATTTTCTATCCTAACCAGTACTTTTCTAAGCGCTAGCAGTTTTTCTTCGCCCCGAGGGGCGATTTTTGTACTCATGTTCGCCTCCGTGGGTTTGTGAAAGGGTTGTGTAAAAGAGCAGACTTTCCTTATACGCCCAAGCACTAGTATGGTCAATCAAAGCAGGGACGTTGTGCCAGCTATGAATTCGGAGTTATTCACACCAATATCCACCCGATATCCACGATTTTTGGGTTTTAGCTACTACTTGATTGTGAAAATATTCTTTTATACTCTTTCTATCGATGTGCCTAAACCGTGCGTCGGTCGTCGTCAAGGAGATGGGCAGAAATGCAAATCAGTCCGGATGACAGTTCCTTGAATCTTATAGATACGTAAAACTATCTAAACATTGCAGGAACAGTTCGGCGAGAGCAGTGAGGTTGTGTGAGAAGTGCGGGGAGATCGTATCAAGACGCATGGAACATTCAGTCGGTTCCTAATCTCCGGAAAAGCAAAGACCTCCCGCAAGGGAGGTCTTTTGCTACCGTGCGCTCGTACCCCGTATAGTACATGTCATTTGAGCGTCAAGTGCTCTTATCCACACATTACGTCTGTAGTGACATTGTAGTGACATTGTATTGACAGATTAACTATCGTTGATATGATTGCGACATGACCACTATACAAATCAGAATTGATGAGAAAACCAAGGCGGGAGCCAAGAAGGTCTTCAAGAAGATGGGGCTTGATGTTTCAAGCGGCATCAAACTTTATTTGGCGCGAGTTGCGCAAGACAAAAGCGTTCCGTTCGTACTTCGTACCGAGAATGGATATACGCCGGAGCAGGAACGGCAGATGATACGCGAGACGGAATACGCGGAAAAGCATGGGAAACGGTACAGTGATATTGATGAATTGATGCGCGATGTCTT
Source organism: bacterium (assembly GCA_030648265.1). Taxonomy (GTDB): domain Bacteria; phylum Patescibacteriota; class Minisyncoccia; order Phycocordibacterales; family UBA2100; genus UBA10103. Next base: position 19,517 of record JAUSHX010000009.1, on the reverse strand, counting down.
TGGAAAGGAATAACATGTACTTGGTAATCCTCTCGTCTGGCGCGAGGAAGTCATTGCGCAGATACAAGCGTAGCGGCTCGTTCCCGAAAGATAAATTCAGACAGGCGCTCTTGCATCTTCGAAATGAAGAATCACTCCCAGTATCTTTCGGAGACCATGTACTGCATGGAGAGCTTTCCATCTACCGTGAATTTCATATCGCCAATAACTTGCTCGTTCAATACAAACGCAATGAAGAACTACGCGTTATCACCATAGCCAAAATCGGGACGCACAGCGAACTTTTCGGCTCGTAATGTACCGAGTTTAAATAAGCGGCTGTTGGGTTTTCCATGGCGCGTCCATTCCAATATGCTCGTAGCCTTTTGACGTGACGGTTCTCCCGCGGGGAGTTCTGTCTAGGAGCCCCAGTTGCATCAAATACGGCTCGTGGACTTCTTCAATCGTGTCTTCTTCCTCGGAAAGGGAAGCGGAAATTGTTTTTAACCCGACGGGGCCGCCTCCGAATTTCTCCACGATGATGGTGAGGATGTCGCGGTCGGTCTGATTTAATCCGCCCTCGTCAATTTCCAAAAGCGCCAGCGCCTTTTTTACCGTTTTCAGATTCAGCGGTTCCTCGTTCACTTCCGCAAAGTCGCGGCAACGCTTCAAAAGATAATTTGCCGTGCGCGGAGTCGCGCGGCTTCTGCTCGCAACTTCTTTTATGGATTCATCGTCGGTTTTTATATTCAGAATTTTTGCGGAACGTTTGAGAATTTCCGCGATTTCATCTTCACTGTAGTACTGGAGCCGGAATGTTCCGCCGGAAAAGCGGGAGCGCAAGGGTGCCGAGAGCATTGAAATGCGCGTGGTGGCGGCAATCAAAGTAAAAGGCGGCAAATCTAATTGCACGGTGCGCGCCGAAGGGCCTTTGCCGATGATGATATCCAAAACGCCGGCTTCCATCGCAGGGTAGAGGACCTCTTCAATGGTTCTATTGAGCCGGTGGATTTCGTCTATGAAAAGCACATCGCCTGGCGAGAGATTGGTGAGAATTGAAGCAAGATCGCCCACGCGCTCAATTGCAGGGCCGGAGGTGGCGCGCAAAGATGCTCCGATTTCTTTGGTCATCAGATGCGCGAGCGTAGTTTTGCCCAATCCCGGAGGCCCATACAAGAGCACATGCTCGGGCTGGTGGTTTCTGCCTTTGGCGGCGGTGAGAAGAATCCGCAAGTTCTCTTTTATCGTCGGCTGTCCGACATATTCCACCCAACTAGCAGGACGAAGCGCCTGGTCTAGAGACCGCGGACTTTTTTCTATAGTATTTTTATCTTTGTCTGTCATACGATGAGGCTCTTTAGCTCTCTGTTGGAGAGGCAAAGGGACTCTGTAATCTCGTCTACATACAATAGCATTCTGCGTGTGCTGAGCAATGCCTTACTGTGCCCTAAAAACAATATCCGCGAAGTGCTTCCGCGGATATTGGGTTTGCGAATCAGGCGTGATTCGCGCTAAGGCAGACTCGGGCGCATCTCCAGTGGACATGGGCGCATTAGCGTTTTGCACTTGCTGCACTCCACAAGGAACTGTCTGCCCGTGTCGGTTTGCATCATGAACGATGGGTTTGGGTACCCACGGCACTTGCAGCATTCTCCGTCCTGGTGTAATGCCATCGGGAGTTCCCCGTACCGAATAACCGGCTTTGGTGGCGGGGCTGGCTTGGGTGGACGTGCATCAAATGGCCCTCCCCCAGTAATCGGGAAGAAATTCCATCCAACCTGGTAGCCGAGACGTCTGCCACCATCCCTGGGTAGCCGCCCATTGTGAGTAACAACTTGAATCATCAGCATTCTCCTGGTTAGCCGAGCCCTGAAAGAACTCGCGCTAGAGGGTATATACCACAATACAAGAATACAGGCTACTGTACCTTAGGCATCCACCTCTGCAGTCAAATCCACCACGCGGCCGAGTTCGTCCAACGACGTAACTCCCTGCAAGACTTTTACGATGCCGTCTTGGCTCACGCGGCGGTCACAAAGCAACTCCTTCAGTTCCTCTTACCGTGATTATGAGTTTTGCATCCAGCGCGCTCGTTACTTTTTTTAGAAAGGCAATGCTCGGATTGTATGACCCCGATTCCAAGCGCGCAATCGCCGACTGTTTCGTGCCTACGCGCAGAGCGAGTTCTTTTTGGGTTACTCCTTTTTCAAGCCGACGGCGTATGAGAGCAACAATGACATCAAATTCGGGTCCAAACGACACATATGCCGCGCGCACCTTGCGATTCTTTAACGTTTCCTTCTTGAATTGCGAATATGTTTTCATGCAGACAAGTATAACGTATACGTTATATCCCCGTCAAGAGCTTCAATTTCCGGATTGCAGAATTTAATTCCTTCTTGGGAATCCGCTGTGATTTCTTTATGAATCCATGCAGAAGGACTGCATCGCCATGCAAGAACATGTAGAAAATACGCACCTCCTGCTTTCCGCGGATACGCAATTCAAACAATCCTACGGCCACTTTTTTGCTGTGCGGAGGTCCGAGCTTATGCCCGAACATTTCAAGGAGGTCAATTATCCGTAGGGCTTTCGCTACCGTTGCATCTTCCAGCGAACATATGAATTTTTCCAATTGTGCATCGAGAAAACGGACATTCATGCAATATTTACGCCTCCACCTCCGCGGTCAAATCCACAACACGGCCGAGCTCGTCCAGCGATGTTACGCCCTGCAAGACTTTCACGATTCCATCCTGCCCCATACGGCGGATGTTTTGATGTTTGGCAGCTTTCCATATTTCGCGCTCGCTCAACGTCTTCCGGATGGCGTCTTCAATGATGTGATCCATAAGAATTACTTCAACGACCGCGATGCGCCCACTGTAGCCGAGCCCGCGGCACTTATCGCACCCTTTGGGGAGCCACATGGTGTCGCGGTTTGCCGGCAGTTCATCCGCATGCGGAATATCTTTCAAAAATGCCGCGACGATGGCCGCATCTTTCCCAGTTATGGCATGCGCTTCCCTGCACACGGGACAGAGCCGGCGCACAAGGCGTTGCGCCATCGCGACCGTAAGCGATGCCCCCAGAATGTCGGCGCTCACACCCATGTCTATGAGGCGGGGGAATGTGCCTGCGGCGTTATTCGTGTGCAGCGTTGCGAATACGAGGTGTCCGGTCAATGCCGCGTGCACTGCGGTAGAGGCCACTTCAGCATCGCGGATTTCGCCGACCATGATGATGTCGGGGTCTTGGCGCAGTGTGGAGCGCAGGCCTAAGGCAAATGTGTAATCTTTGGAAACTTGCGTCTGGACGATGCCGGGCAAGTGATACTCAATCGGGTCTTCTATCGTGACAATTTTCACTTCCGGCCGGTCCACTTGGCGCAGGAACGCGTAGAGCGTCGTCGTTTTTCCCGAGCCGGTCGGGCCCGTGTTCAGTATCATCCCGTTGGGCTTTGCGATTTCGTGACGGAAGATTTCTAGCAGGTATTTATCAAAACCGAGCTGTTCTAGGGGAAGCGCGATGGTAGAAGGGTCCAATACGCGCATGACGATGGTTTCGGCGTACGCGCCAGGGAGTACCGAGGTACGTATTTCTATTTCTTTCTCATTTATCGCAATGGAAAAGCGGCCATCCTGCGCGGCATTTTTTATGTTCAATTTTAATCCGGAGAGAAGTTTGATGCGGGAGGATATGAGGCCGTATGTTACCGCATCAAATGTCAGCACCTCAATCAAGACTCCGTCCAGACGGAATCGCATGTGCACCTCGTTCTCTTCCGGCTCCAAATGCACGTCGGAGATGCCGAGCGAAAGGGCGCCTGCCATGATAATTTCCAAAATGCGCGAGACGCGGTGTGGGTCTTTGCTTTTCATGTTCGTTTCCACGTGCTGGCGCAGGTCGGCCAGTGTTTTCAGTTCGCTCATCATCTGCGAAATAGTTTCGTTGGAAAGCGTGAGGATGCCCGCTTCGGTTTCCGTCGCATACGAGAGGTCGTGGAAGCGGTCCCATGCATGATCAAGCGACGCCTGTGTTGCGATGAACCGTTCGGGGCGGTATCCGAGGCGCTCCAAATTCTGGATGATAGCTATAGAGTCCGCGCGCTCGGGCGAGCGCATCGCAACAAACACGTGCTTGTTGATTTTGCGGAACGCGGCGACTTCTCCGGCCCGCGACTGTGCTTCGGGTATCAACCGCAGTGCATCCGTGTCCACTGCTCTCGTCGTCAAGTCTATGTACTCAACGCCATATTTTTTCGCGAGCATTTCCGCGAGCTGTTCTTCCTCTCGCGCGCGGAGGTCGTGCAAACGCTCGTCCTGCTTCTTTTCATTAAACTGGGTCATGTGCATATATTGTAACGCATTTCTTCCGTCATTTTGCGGCCGCGTGGATTAAAAGTGCCCGATGGTACAATCAACAAATGGAACACGGTAGTACTGATATCAAGGCAATGACTGCTGTCGCAGAGAAACTCGCTGCGCGCCTTATGCCGACGGATGGAGGCGCAACAGTAGTTACACTTAGCGGAGATTTGGGAGCAGGTAAAACGACATTCACGCGCGCGCTTGCGCGCGCTTTCGGCACAGAAGAAGACGTAACAAGCCCTACCTATGTTATAGAAAAGATATATCTGTTGGCGAAAGGCCCATTTTCCAAATTAATTCATATCGATGCATATCGCCTCAACGGTCACCACGACTTGGAATTGCTCGGTTGGAAGGAATTGCTTCAGGCATCGGGGAACCTCATAGTTGTTGAGTGGCCGGAAAAGGTTGATGGCATCATTCCACATGACGCTATCAATATTAAGCTTAAGGTAATGGACGATGACACACGAACAATCACGCATGACTTCATCTAAAAAAACAAAACGCCTAGTTCTCTTGGACGCGCATGCCATCATCCATCGCGCGTACCATGCACTTCCTGATTTTTCTTCCACTAAGGGGGAACCGACCGGAGCGCTCTATGGGTTGATAACGATGCTTCTGAAAATTGTCCAAGAGCTGAAGCCTGATTACATTTTGGCATGCATGGATTTGCCCGACCCGACCCACCGCCATAAGGTATACGAGGATTACAAGGCGACGCGCGCGAAAACAGAAGACGCGCTTGTGGCACAGCTCGTACGCTCGCGCGCGGTGTTTGAGGCATTCGGAATCCCCGCGTACGAGATGAGCGGATATGAGGCCGACGACATCATTGGGACACTCGTAAAAAAAGTGCAGAATCTGAAAGACATTGAGACCGTCATAGCCTCCGGCGACCACGACACGCTCCAACTCGTCCACGGCAAGCGCGTGCAGGTGTACACGCTCCGCAAAGGATTGAACGATACGGTTATGTACGACGAAGAAGGGGTTAAAGAGCGTTACGGATTCGGGCCGGAACACATCGCCGATTATAAGGGATTAAGCGGGGACGCGTCGGACAACATAAAAGGCATTGCCGGAATTGGCGCCAAGACTGCGACCAATTTGATACTGCAGTTTGGTTCCATTGAGAAGATGTACGAAACGCTAAAAAAACACCCGGAAGAATTTGCGGAAAAAGGATTCACGGCGCGCATCACAAAGTTGGTCCAAGAGGGAGAAAAGGATGCGCTGTTCTCAAAACAGTTGGCGACCATACACACCGATGCGCCGATTTCCTACGAAGTGCCCGAGAAGGAATGGCACATAAATGACCATGCGCAAACCGTTCTTTCTCTCTGCGACGAACTTGAGTTTCACTCTCTGAAAAAGAGGATTTCCGGCGCATCGAAGCATGAGCAATCTGCGAGCGCGGAAGCGCCCGCGAGGAAAGAAGAGGCGGTTGATGCAGGGGCGCTTCAAGAAACTTCCATCGCGCTCTGGCTCCTTCACTCCGACAGGGTCGCCCCAGAACGGGAAGAAATTTTGCGGTACGCGAAAACGGAGGATTTTGGTTCGGCGCGAGATGTAATTTTTGCAGAGCTCAAAAAAACCGGACGCCTACAGGACATCTACGAGCGCATTGAGCGCCCGCTCGTGCCCATCATAGAGCGCATGAACAAAGAAGGGGTATATCTCGACGTGCCGTACCTCAAGAAACTAGCGGAGGAATATGAAAAGGAGTTGGGAAAAATCAGCGCGCGCATATTCAAGTCCGCCGGGCGAGAATTCAATATCAATTCGCCGAAGCAGTTGGCCGGCGTGCTGTTTGACGAAATGAAACTCACACCGGAAAAACAGAAGAAGACACCGGGGGGCGCGCGGACGACGCGCGAAAATGAGTTGGAGAAGATGGCGGGGCTTCATCCTGTAATCGCCGACATTCTCGCGTATCGGGAACTCCATAAACTTCTTTCCACATATATCCAAAAAATGCCAGGAATGGTTGGTGACGATAATCGTCTGCATGCTGAATTTTTGCAGGCGGGAACTACAACAGGGCGCATGACCAGCCAGAATCCGAATTTACAGAACATTCCGATAAAAAGCGATTACGGACGGCGCGTCCGCTCCGCATTCCGCGCCTCACCGGGGTTTGTTCTCGCGGCACTTGATTATTCGCAGATAGAGCTGCGCATCGCGGCCGGACTTTCTGGCGACAAAAAGTTGTTGAAGGTTTTTGCGGAGGGCGGCGATGTGCACACCGAAGTCGCATCACAGGTGTTCGGCGTGCCGAGGAAGAGCGTTGATTATGAAATGCGCCGCAAAGCGAAAGTCATCAATTTCGGTATCCTCTACGGAATGGGCTCAAATGCTCTCAAGGCGAATTTGGGCAATGTTTCGCGCGAGGAAGCGACTCGCTTTCTTTCCGAATATTTTAAGAAATTCTCCGGACTCGCTCTCTGGGTTGAAAGGACGAAATTGGAGGCCGCATGCCTCGGCTTTACCGAAACGCTGTTCGGACGCCGGCGATACTTTGCAGGATTCAATTCGCCCTTGCCGAATCTGCGGGCGCAGGCGGAGCGTATGGCGGTAAACGCGCCCATACAGGGCACGCAGGCGGACATCATCAAGCTTGCGATGGTAAAAGCCGACACACTAATAGAAGAAAAAAACTTTCGTGGGAAGGCGCGTCTTGTTCTCCAGATACACGACGAGCTCGTGTACGAAATTAGGGATATGGAAGCGGAACAAATTGCCCGTGAGATTTGCGAAGTAATGGAATCGGTTGTTCCGAAGGGGAAATTATCAGGCGTGCCGATTGTGGCGGAGATTTCAGTAGGGGAGAATTGGGGCGCACTAAAAAGAATGTCGCGTATCTAGTATCATGTATCTTGTATGATTTTCTTTTACAGCGGGAACGACACGAAAAAAGCGCGGGAGGAGATGGGCAAAGAAATCGCACGTCTTTCTGAGGGTGGCGCGCGTACTGTGCGTATTACAGATGTAAATACAGTTGCCGACCTGCAGGCCTCTCTTCAGGGAGGCGGGCTATTTGGAGAAAAGCATATCGTCATTTTTGACAGTGTTTCGTTAAACGACGAGATGCGAGAAGTTTTTTTTCAATCCTTGGAAATGATACAAACATCCGAAGAGCCCTTTTTTATATTTGAGGAAAGTCCACTTGCTGATATTCGCCGATTGATTGAGAAACATGCAGAAAAGAAATATCGGTATGACGCGCCGAAAAAGAAAAAAGACGATAGTGTGTTTGCGCTTGCGAATGCCTTGCGAAGAGCCGACAAGAAAGCCCTGTGGTCGGGTTACCAGCGCGAGCTCATAAAGGGGAATGCACCGGAAGCAATCCACGGCGTGCTTTTCTGGGGAGCCAAGGATATGCTTTTAAAATCAATGGAAGGAACTCCCGAAAACAGGCGCGCGAAGAAACTTGTCGCGGAGCTTGCTGAACTCCCGCATAAAGCGAGGCGCAATAATTTCCCGCTGGAATATGCACTGGAGCGCTTTATGTTATCGGTAGCGTGATATTATTGCTTACAAGGCAATATGAACAAAAACGGCGCATTTCTGTCAATAAAGTCAAGACGGATGCTGTCTCTCGCAATTCTCGCGAGTCTCTTTGGATTATTTTCTCCGCCATTGGTTACCTACGCGACGGAGCCGGTATCACTAATTATTAACCAGGTAGGCGGAGAGACGATTACTCAGGCATTTACTCCTGTTGCCGACGTAGTAAATAAGGTTTGTACCGGTTCAAACCCCGGGGCACCGTGTTATACCCCAACAGGGGTCATAGGTATTTGCGTTTACGTCGGAACGTGTAAAGCGCAAAGCTTTTTGGATCTATATGGTAAGCAGGCAACAGTTGGTCTGGGAATTGTGACGACGATTCTTGGCCTTGCAAAGTCGCTCTTCCCCACAAGCCCCACTACCGGAAACACTCTTAACCCCTACACAACGACCAATCCGTATGGATGTACCGGTACGCGGTACATTTCTCCTACTCCGACGAATGACCCGTGCGGTGTTTACATACCGATCACGACGACAAAAGACCCCAACATAAATCTGAATCCGATTGGCGGCGGTACTACCACTGTTGGTCCGGTAACGGCATCTCTCACTGTCGTGCCCACATCCGGAGCCGCGCCTCTTGCCGTAACGTTCACTGTCACAGACACGTCCACCTCATGTATGCACGGGGCCGTTTCTATTTCGGCGGGCGATGGGACTCCCTCTGCCACTGCAATTCCTGCAACGACTTCCTGTACCGGACGTACTCCACAAATACTTACATACACATACAAGACGCCCGGAACATACAACGCGACGATAACCGATGTCAGCACCCAGAAAATTCTTCAATCGGTATCCGTGACCGTAGGCGGAACAACATCGGGCGTGACAAGCGCTTCTCTTTCGGTCGTTCCAACCTCCGGAGCCGCGCCTCTTAAGGTAACGTTCACCGTTACCGACACCACTACATCATGCACGCACTCGGCCGTCATGCTCTCGGCAGGCGATGGGACGAATCCGGTCGTCGCGCTTCCCGCGATGGCCGTCTGCGGCGCGCTTACGCCCGCTAATTTCACGTATACCTACGGGACCGCCGGAACATACACGGCGACCATTACCAATAAAGACACCCAGCAAATTCTTCAATCGGTAATCGTAACTGTAGGCGGAACGCCGGTTGATACAACGAACGCCACGCTCACCGTTACGCCCACCTCTGGTACTGCGCCTCTTGCCGTCACATTCACTGTCACCGACATATCCACATCGTGCCCGCGCTCTGCAATCGTTCTTTCGGCGGGCGATGGCTCGGCTCCGGTTACGGCTTTGCCTGCGACGGTTACGTGCATCGGAATTACTCCCGCTATCCTCAACTATACGTACAGGAATGCCGGAACATTTACTGTGGCAATAGGGAATGCCAACACACAGAAAGTCACTCAAACAGCGACTGTGACCGTGTTACCCGGAAGTGCGCCGGCCACTACTCCTTTGAGCGTGGTATACGGCACTCCAACATCGGGCACCGTGAACGTCAGCTCTTCGCTTCTCAATCTGACCAACCCCACTGTTAAACGCACGGTGCAATCCGGCACGTGGGGCGACATCCAAGCCAGCGCCTCCGGCGTAATAATTACCGCGGGCTGGCACGATACGGACGGACGAACAGGAGTCGGAGGATTCTACGGGTATGATGCCGTGCCGGGCGTTTTGCCCCAAGCACTCGCGGGCCAGCTATGCGCGTCGCGCCCATGGGGAAGTTCATCTGCAACCTCCATCATACCGCCGTCGTTCTTTGACAGCATTTGTACGGCGCGCGGGTACAAAACTACTGCTACGGCTCCTGCGACTCCCGCGGCGACTCCCAAAACCACCACGTCTGCGTCAAGTGCAAAGACTCCAGCTAAGACCGCGACGACAACCCCCGCCGCACCGGTAGTTCCCGCGAAGGTATACATAACGGCCGTGCCGGCTTCCGTCAGAATCGGTTCCCGCACATCAATATTCTGGAATGCTGTCGGCGTGAAGTCGTGCCTCATCACGAGCCCCGACGGAAGCTTCAACGGCAACACGCTCTACGGCGCGGCATCCACCGTCGCGCTCACGGGCGAGACCGTATTTTCTATCGTTTGCATCAAGCCCGATGATTCGCAAGTAACAAATTTCGTGAAAGTGAAGATGGCAATTTAGAGTTACAATTGGGACATGAATGGCAGAGAGAAATGTAAAGATGGCCTTGTCCAAGGATGGAATACTGCGCTTACAATTGCTGTTCTCATACCTGCTCTCATTCTGGTAGCTACTCCTTCTTTATTACTCGCCGAACAATTAGGGCCGACCGATGCAGATCCAAATGCATTTATTCCTGATCCTTCTGCTGTAACTGGCAACGAAATGAGAGTCGGTCCAGGTGCAGTTGGTTCAATGGCTGCGGATGCCATATGCATTCCTGTTGTTCAGAACTGCGGTTGCGGAATGGTGCTCACCCCGAAAGGATGCATAGCCTGGCCCAACAAATTTCTGTGCCCTTGCTTCGATGTAACCTTTGGATTTAAGACTCCCGGGATTTGCGTAGCCAACAATATCTGTCTCGGGCTTGGAACTGTCGGACTTACCGGTGCAGCAATAGGAATTGGCAAAGGAATTGTCGGCAAAATCCTCGGTGGCAACGAAAGTTCGGGAAGCAATGTTCCTGCCGGTGGCATGTCGCTTGCGGGCGGGTCTAAGGTGGGCTGTTCGGGCACACCATATATTTCAACGACTCCTTCCACGAACCCTTGCGCCGTGTATATACCAACCGGCGCGACAGCGAGCAGTACTCTAAATCTTAGCGGCCTTTCTCAAAGTCCGAGTGTGAGCTCTGTTCTTTTAAATACCTTAAATAATAAATCTGGTACAGCGGGTACTCCGAGCGTAAGTGATACGTTGCTGAAGACTGATACAAGCGGCGCGGGCACGTTGCCTCCCATGGCCGGAAGCGCGTCCCAAACCGGTTATAGTTCCGCAAACAATTCAATATGGAATACTTTTTTCGGCGGTGGCGGTGGCACTTCTCTCTCCAACGCAGGCACTGGTTTGATGAACATAATTTCCGGTAACACGAACAACACATCTCCGCCCAACGTGAGTACGTTGCTCGGTAATTACGGGACGAACACGGGGACCCGCTCCAACACTCCTGCAAATGCTCCTGCCATTTCTCAAAAACCTACCGGTGTGCAATCCGGCACATGGGGCGACATTCAGGCAGACGCTTTCGGAGTGACGATTACCGCAGGCGCACAGTATGCGGACACACGAACGGGCGTCGGAGGATTCTACGGATACGATGCGGTTCGCAATGTGCAGCCCCAAGCACTCGCAGGCCAGCTGTGTGCATCGCGCCCATGGGGAACATCTTCCGCAATCACAGTCATACCGCCCACTTTCTTTGACAGCATCTGCACCGCGCGCGGATACAAAGTCGGCTTCGCTGCTTCCGCACCTTCTTCTAGTTTTAGCACTTCTAGTGCAAGTGCTATGGCAGGGACTGCAAATAAAAATTCTGGCACTGCGGATTCTCAAACCTCCACTATAAAAACTACCGACGCAACAAGTACAAAGACCTCTTTGCCGGCAGGCCGTCCACAGGTCCTGCCACAACCGGCGGGACCGGTATATGTGGCGCCGGTTCCAAGCGTTACTATCTCTGCGTTGCCCGCGCGCGTTCGTATCGCTTCTCGCTCCACCATATATTGGAGCGCAAAAGGCGTCACCGTATGCACAGTGACAAGTCCGGACGGAAGCTTCAGCGGGAATACTCTTAGCGGTGCCGCCTCAACAGTTGCACTGTATGTAAATACCGTGTTCACGATTTCCTGCGAAACTTCTGACGGTTCAATCGTTACTAAATCTGTAACGGTGGAAACATCTAGCTAGTCCACCCGCGGGTCCTCGGAAACCCTCGGTTTTCCGACATCCCGCGATAAACGCGGGACTGCCTTCCTCCACGGGGAACTCCCGCGAAAAGCGGCGTGGCCACCTCGCGGCTTTACGCCGTTCCCCGAGCCCCTCCCATTCCCCGGGGGACTTTCACTGTCGTTCGTGTCCCCCCGGGAAGAATCGGACTTCCGTCAACTGCTTAAAAGGCAGCTGCTCTGCCATTGAGCTACGAGGGGTAACGCCAAGCAATATAACACTAGCCCTTTTTTACTGCGAGCGCCCCGCGCATTTTCTAGTGGCTAATCCCTAGTGGCTAGGAACTGATTCAAAGCGGCAAGTCAAATGCAAGAGGACCGGCACCTGTGATTATGAGCGAGAGGCAGAGGACAAGCGTAAGCAGCGTTGCGATAAATGACACGGGCCGCGCCCAAGGACGAACAAGCCAAAAGAGGGCAATCAACACACCGACGAGCGCTCCAAGTTGCGTCCACGCCCCGGCACCGATGGAAATGGCGGTTATAACTTCAATCATGGCAAGTCCACGAAACGTCATTTCAGTCCGAGACCAATGTCTTCGTACAGCAAAGATGAGAACGAGTGCGAGCGCGATGCGGATCAAGAAATATGAGAAGGGGGCGAGAAACAGGATGTCAGGGAATACGGACAGCATATATGAATAGTACGCAGGCAATAGGTATTAGGCAAGAGATCGATATAAGCAGAACAAATCATGCTGTTTCAAATATCCCTATCTTTAAGCTATAGCTTAAAGATAGGGATATGGCTCGCCTGTATATATCTGCCTTGATTCTACCCACTGATAATTCGTACAGGCACTTTTTAATGATAGGGTTTCTTTATGACTAGGCGTATTGCAGTTTTATTACATAACGTTCGGAGCACCCACAACGTGGGCTCCATTTTTCGCACATCAGAAGCGGCCGGAGCGGAGAGGATATATCTTTCGGGGTATACGCCGGCGCCAATTGACCGTTTCGGAAGAATACAAAAAGATATCGGGAAAACCGCTCTCGGAGCGGAGAAAATGTTGCCGTGGGAGCATTTCTCATCGCCGTCCGACATTATTAGAAAATTAAAGAACGAGGGATGGGCAGTAGTCGGAATCGAACAAGACAAACACGCGATTGATTATCGGAAATTCTCCGCCGAAGGCGGATCCTCCTCTGGAGGAAAACTAAAAAAGCCAATCCTATTTATCTTCGGCAACGAGGTGCGGGGGATTTCACCCGCGCTCCGCGCACAGTGCGACACGCTCATAGAAATTCCGATGAACGGCAAAAAAGAGTCTCTCAATGTTTCCGTCGCAGCCGGAATTGTGCTCTTCCGAGCAGTGAGTAGTAACTAGCCACTAGGGTTTAGCCACTAGGGTTTAGCCACTAGTACAATACATTTATTCCTCTATACCCTAAACCCTAATGGCTAGTGACTAGCCAATGGCTATTGGCTAATAAGTGAACACATCCACAGTCCGTCCCTCGCCGTCCAAGAGGCGGATAATATCGTGCGTGTTGCTCCAGAGTTCCGCATTTGAGCCGAGATATAAGCGCCACGAATCAAAATTAAACGTCGGACGATAGCGGTAGGTCGCCACGCATCCGTTGTACGAGAGAACATTTGCGGCGAATGCGCGGCAATTTGGATTTATGCTGGACGGAATGTTTTGGAGTGGTGCTGTACACGCGGGAATGTTCTGCAAGAAATTAAAGCACGTATCCCCGTAGACTTTCAGATTATCCGGCGTGAACGGCAGTGCAACAGACGCGGGCGGACAGGAATTTGAGAGCGGAGGGAAAAATCTCTGGAGTTGTCCCAAATAGCCCGAACAAATATTTTCCCGGAAAGATGTCGCGACGGGAGATGAACCGGAAATCACGATTGCAGATGCGCCCGCATTTAGGAACACGTTTTCCTGGTCGTTAATGACGCCCATGAGGAACGCCGATGCGGAGAGCGGAATGTATGCGCGTACGCCGGTGTACGCGCTCTGTAGCGACCAGCCCGTAAGTTCAATCGGTGCGGTGTTGCCCGTGCTTGCCGTTAGTACTACGTACTCTTTTGACGCATCACTCTCTGTAGTTCCGTAAGCTTCTGTGATACGAACGCGTCCTTTTTCAGGCGACGGGTCGCCAAATACTTTGGCGTTCGTTTCCTGCGCACTCATCTGTTCGTACTGTCCTTCAAAGGCTACGTACTCGTTCTGCAAATTTGAGGTCTCCGGGTTGACAGGATTCGGAGGTTCTGTAGGAATTGCGCCGAGCGTTGGTTGCCAAGGAAGGCGGAAAAAACTGTTCGCGGAGTCGTTGCCGGACCCGGAACTAAATGGATTGGAAATAGAACGGAACGAACTCATCATTTTGCTGTAACCGCCGCTCCACGCCCAATACACGATTAATGAAATTATAAAAAGCCCTAAAATCCAAAGCAGGAGTGTTTTAAAGTAATGAGTTTCGTCCATAACGCGTAGAGTCAGTTAGTAAATAGCATTAACCTGCGTCAGTTATTATACATCTTTCGCTTTGAGCAATATTTCCAGCTCTTCCCGCGCAACGCCCGCGTCGCTCCACGGAGTTTGTTCGCCATTCGCGCTGCAGATAGAGGGGTCGGTGCCTTTGCCGGTAATCAAGACGGCGTCGCCCTCGCGCGCGAGCGAAAGCGCGCGCCGGATTGCCTCGCGCCTGCCCATGATGATTTGTAATTTTGCATGCTCTCCGCCGGAGGCGGATCCTCCTCCGGAGGACATTCCGCTCGCGACTTCGTCCACGATTGCGCGGGGATTTTCATCGTACGGGTCTTCGTTGGTGAGAATTATTTCGTCGCACGACGCGTCGGCAATGCCCCCCATGACTTTGCGCTTCCATCTGTCGCGGCCGCCGCCGGTTGCCCCCAAAACGCAGATTTTACGGCGCTTACCATATGCCCTGTAGAGCGCTTCAAGCGAGTCGGGCGTATGCGCGTAGTCAACGACAACGGTGAAGTTCTGCCCCGCTTCAATTGTTTCGGCGCGGCCGGGGATGGTCCGTATTTTTCCGAGCGCCCTCATTATGACCGTGGATTGAATTCCGAGCGCTTGCGCCGTAGTCGCGGCCGCCAGCGCATTTTTCAACGAGAATTCGCCGGGGAGGTTGATTGAAATATCAAGACCGTCAAAATTGAAATGCCCGCCATGTTCGTCTGCCGACCATGGTTTGCAGGCAGATAAGGATATGGGAAGCGCACTCTCAACGGCAAGTGCGAGATACCGCGCGCCTTCCTTATCATCGGCATTCGCCACCATGACGCGCGGGCGCTTGCGCGAGCGGACAAACTCGCGACCGATTTCAAACTTTGCATCCGCATATGCTTCATAGGAACCGTGCGATTCAATGTGCTCCGGCGCAAGGTTGGTAAAAATGAGCGCGTCCATGTCAATGAAGCGGTGGCGATGCTGGGCGGCTCCCTGCGAGGTCATCTCAAGAATCGCGACGGTACATTGTGCGTTCACCGCGTCTGAAAGGAATTTTTGAATAAAGAATCTGCCGGGCATCGTCATGCGCATGAGGTTTGGTTCCGACTTCGCGCCAGTTTTAATCCGTATGGAATTGAGAACAGCTGTTGTATGACCCGCCGGTTGTGGCGGGAGGCCGAGCCACGAAGTCTGCTGATTCGCCTGTAGACGGCCCGCTTCTTCAAAAATCGCATTTAGCATCTCCGCAGTGCTTGATTTGCCTTTCGTTCCCGTTATGCCGATAACGAGAAGTTTTCGCGCCGGATGTCTGTAAAGCACCGCGCCCATATACGCGAGCGATAAATGATAGAACGACAAAAGACGTCGCAGAAGCGGCTCCGGAATGATGACTTTAATCAGTTTTTTCAGTTTTCGCATCTTGCATTTCCTAAGGTGAGACCTTAAAGAGCCGCTCCCAAGGTCTCACCTTGAATACTATCTCTTGCCCACTATCTTAAGAGCTTCGCGCAAACGGTCGTTGCTGTTCACTATGTCGCGCGGGACTTTTCGCAGGGCTTCGCGCGCCTCATTTTGCGAATATCCCAGTGCTCGCATCGCATCTTGTGCGTCTTGGTCGCCGCGGAGGGCATGCGTTGATTCTGCAGAGCTTGCGCCGATTTTGTCCTTCAGTTCCAGCACGATTTTCTCGGCAGTCTTTTTTCCGATGCCGGAAACTTCCGTTAAGTAACTTGCATTCGCTTGCGATATCGCGGAGCGCAGAGTTTGGACGGACGCAACGTCTAGGACGGCCATGGCAGATTTTGGGCCGATACCGGAAACGGTGAGCAGAAGCTCAAAGATACGCAACTCTTCCTCGGTGCGGAATCCGTAGAGGTCAAGAACATCTTCCCGCACTACCAGGTGCGTCCACAGCGACGCGGTTTTTTCAGGACGGAGTTCCGCGAGCGCTTCCTTTGTGAGAGCGATTTTGTACCCAACGCCTCCCGCGCTAATGATTGCAAATGTGGGACGCAGGGCGCGCACGGTTCCTTCTATGTGGCCGATCATTCCCGCATCATATCGCGATTGCGCGAATGGCGCACTTCGGGTAAGATGCTACGACTTTTGTCTTAAGGCGCAGGGGGAAGGGAACCCAGCACCTTTCGCGAAAGGTGCTGGGTGTAAGTTTTTCTAATTCGTTTCACTCATAACAAAAACTAACATGGCAATCACGAGTTCAGCCAAGAAAGCAATCGGCGTCGCAAAAAGACGCGGTGTTTTCAATGCTCGCAGAAAAAAGGAATTGAAGGATTCTCTCAAGGCCGTCACAACTCTTATTGAATCTGGAAGCAAGAAAGAGGCAGAAGCAATGCTTCCTCGCGTATACAAAGCGATAGATAAGGCCGCAAAAAGGGGGGTCTTGAAGGCGAATACTGCATCTCGCACGAAATCACGAATTACGAAAAGGATTGCAGGGCTGGGGAAGAAGTAAAAAAGAAAAACCTCCATCGTCCCTAAACTGCAGGGGGACGATGGAGTGTTACAGCGAACGGCCGTTAGGCCGTAAGACCCAGCAGGTGGTCAGGCGCTGTTGGTGCCGAACTTCGCCGAATCGTCGCTCGCCGTTGCACAGCCCACACCCGGGTTGTCCTTGACGCCCGTGAACATAGCGTTTTGGGTCGGAGTTTGCGGCATCTGCGCGCGCGGGACGGTTGAGGCCAGTGTCATGCGTTTCATAGTCATCTCCTTGCTTGGTTGATGTTGCGAATGATCCGCTCTCTGCGCAAAACGCGCCAACAAATAGAACAGTGAAAGAGCAAGATCATCTAAAATCTAACAGGGGGGGGGAATTTCGCAAGTCGGTTATGCACCTCTTGGGTAGTTAGTAGAAAGTAGTCAGTAGATAGTAGTAAATAGCAAAAACTCCGGAGGTCAGAATAGTGAATGACGAATGCGCAATCACGTACCAAAGTGATGCGGCCGCATCACTTTGGTACGTGATGTTTTTATTTGGTGGATTGCGTTGCATGCAAAGCGAAACCCCGTCCTTTGCAAGAGGCGGGGTCATTTTTTGTTCTTGTCAGCGAAGTAGGCCAGAAGCAAGTTTGGTCGCTTCTCAACCTTCTTTATAACGGGAATCCATTGTGTTGAAGATGTTGGGTCTGCGTGCCTAGGACGACACAGGTTCATGCTCGGTGACTTCTTTACCGGCTTCTTCACTCTCGCACTCATGGATAGAGCCGTCTTCTTTATCTTCCCAAAAAAGTCTGTCATGACGAACTCCTCAATGTGACGCCCTGTGTACTGAGCCTGATGAAAGGGTATCACAAAAAAGTCCGACCCCGACCTGCAACAGGGTCGGGGTCGTGTCGCCGTCATTTGCCGCGCTTTATTCTGCGTCGCGGTTTCGGCAGTTTCCGCCTCCGTAGCGGAAACAATTCATGCAGGTTGAAACACGGTAGTCCCGCTACCCTTGTGCCACCCAGGGGCGCGGTGCCAGCCAAACGGGACTTCAGGTTTTTCATAACCATTCTCCTGAAAAGTACGGTTAAGTTGCTGAGGCGATGGTCTGCAATTCCTCTATCGCCGGTTTGACATCACCACCAGACCTGATGGTACTGGCGATAACCTGTACCTCTGTAGCTGCCGGATGGTGTTCGTGAGCGAGCAATGTTGCGGCAAGTACTTCCACACTCCGCAAAATGTCGGCCTGTAGCTGGGTTGCCGACTGCTCCTTGGTCTCGCTTTGGTCTCCGGCCGCTGCTACAACGTGATTGCCAATCAGCCGCACTGTGTCCAGTACGGCCTTCCTACAAGTTGGACACCTCATGTCGAGTCTCCTTATATCGCCCGAAATTAGGCCAGCCTGTATAATATCCAAAATTGGTGAACGGGCAAACTGACAGTAAATATACAAATTATTACCCGCGAGAAAAGCGACCCTCTCTATTTGGTGCCCCCGCGAGGAATCGGACCTCGATTACGAGCTCCGCAAGCTCGTGTTCTATCCATTAAACTACGGGAGCAGTGCGGGAAATGTAGCACATTTTCGTCTCGCCCGTTAGATTCCGAAAAACTCCAGGATTTTGTGCGAGACGGGCTCTTTCATTGGACGTTCCTCCGCTCTCTGTTGGAGAAATACGCGAACGAGGTGCGGGTCAATGTCTTCAAGCGGGATAATGAGATTCGGCGACATGAATTTCGTCGTATCAACCAAGAGAAGGGGCGGAATGTGTTCGTGCTCATCTTCCACCCAAAATGCGATTATGTGGTCATACCGGTGCAGGGTTCCGCCCACGCGTATGCCTCGGTCCGAAAGCTCAAATTCTATGAGCTTCGGCGGAGTACGTGCGAGAAGTCCGATGGTAAATGCGGCGACGATAAGCACAATCGCGAAAAGCACATTGCTAAAAAGTATGCTCGTGAGTGCGGCGCACACCGCCACTATGCCGAGCGCCCAAAACCAATCACTCCCGCGCTCAATATGCTCGTGTTCGTATGCGCTCCAGCGAAGAGGAACTCCTTGCGGCATGTCGCAATAATATCACTTTAATAGAGCAATACGGATGCTTTTTTGCATCTCGCGTGGTACAACTCTGGTGAGGGAGGGGTGGCAGAGAGGTCTAACGCACCGCACTTGAAATGCGGCGTGGGGAAACCCACCGTGAGTTCGAATCTCACCCCCTCCGCCAAAATTCGGAATTCAAATTTCCGTCAAAAATATGGTCGGCACGAAGTGCCGTCTGTTCTGAATTCCCCCCAAAAAATCCTGATTCTGAAAGGATTCGCCACGCTCCGCGTGGCTCAAAAAGTACGGTTCGATTCAAAATTTTAAAGTTCGAACCGACTTTTTTGAACAAATGAAGTTTTTCTTCATTTGTTCTTTCGTTTGCTAATTCCATATTGTATTTCAAAAACTTTTCGGTAAGTTCGAACCGATTATTCGCTTTTTGCTCAAAAGCCGATAATTTCTCTTTGAGAAGCTGTTTTTCGTTCACTAACTTATTTTTCATATCCCGATATTCTTCAAGCGATAAAGCGTTTTCCAAATATGCGTTCATCAGCTTCTCAATTTTGGAATCTAAAAGAGAAATATCGGCTTTTGCAGAATCCACAAAAAGCGTAGACGATTGGACTTCGGATTGCCGATCTTTTGCATTTTCGTCAATCATCCATTTTGTCCAATCGTCTGGCAAAGAAACTTTTTTGATTTCATTTTGAATTTGAGAAGTGATGAGCTCTTCTCGTATGTAAGGTTGAGCACAGGGATTTTTCCGTTT
>JAUSHX010000007.1 GCA_030648265.1 bacterium | reverse complement strand
CTTTGAGCGACACGCCCTCCACTTTCACATCCATCTGCACTGCGGTGACCCCGTTAGCCGTTCCAGCAACTTTGAAATCCATATCACCGTGATGGTCTTCAGGCCCTTGAATGTCCGTCAGAATTTTGTATGCACCCGTTTTTGCATCACTCATCATGCCCATTGCTATTCCGGCGACAGGCCTTTCTATCGGGACGCCGGCATCCATGAGCGCGAGCGTGCCTGCGCACACCGTTGCCATGGATGTTGAACCGTTGGAAGCAAGACATTCGGAAACGATACGGATGGTATACGGGAATTTTTCTTTCTTCGGAAGCACGACGCGCAAAGCTTTTTCCGCGAGTGCACCGTGGCCTGTCATCCGGCGGTTGAATCCTCCGACGCGTCCTGTTTCTCCGACCGAAAACGGCGGGAAATTGTAGTGGAGCATGAACGTTTTTTTCGTATCCTGATACTCAATTGTGTCTATTAGTTGAGCGTCGCCGGGGCCGCCCAAGGTGAGTGCCGCGAGCACATGCGTTTCTCCGCGGTAGAAAAGCCCGCTTCCGTGAATCACCGGCGAAATCCCGCCCGCCTGTGCGAAGAGAGGTCTGATTTCATCAAATGCGCGCCCATCAACGCGCTTTCCGTGCGTGAGTGCAAGTTCGTGCACGTATGCATCAACGCGTTCCTCGTAATATGAGTCAATTCTGTTGGGTGTCATCTCGGGCAGTTTTTCAGTCGCGAGTTTTATCCATTCGCTCTTTGTCGCCCCGATAGTTTCTTTGGAAAGTGCGCCGTTAAGAGTAGCGAGTTTAGGTGCAACGATTTCAATATATGCCGCTTCAAGTTCGGGCGTTGTCGCAGGCGCGTTGAATGACTGTTTTGCTTTACCGATTTCGGCAACAATTTGCTTTTGCCACGCCTGGATTTTCTCAATTTCCGTGCTTGCCTGCGCCAGCGCTTTTTCAAGCACGTCTTCCCCCACTTCGGAGGCGCCGACTTCCATCATGTTGATGAGCCCGTCTTTTCCACAGGCCAAGAGGTCCATGCGAACCCCTTCGGCTTCGCGCTCTTTGTATGTTGGGTTGACGATATAAGAACCAATATCTGCGCCAAGTTCCAATCGTACCGCAGAAGCGGGTCCATTCCACGGAATATTAGAAGTCGCTAGCGCGAGTGATGCCGCGTTTATCGCGAGTACGTCGGTGTCGTAATCTTCAATTGATAGTACGGTAAGAATTATCTGCACATCGCGCTTCAATCCTTTCGGAAAGAGGGGTCTGATGGTGCGGTCTACCATCCTGCCCGAAAGAATCGCTTCATCGGATGGCCGGCCCTCCCGGCGCATAAATCGCGAGCCCAAAATCGCGCCGACGGCGTAAAATTTTTCCTCGTACTCAACAGAAAGCGGGAAATAATCTTTATCAGATTCTTTTGCGCCCATGACCGCGGTCGCTAAAACCGCGCTGTTCCCGAGGCGCACCAAGACGCTCCCGTTTGCCTGGTCGGCCCAATTATTAAATTCGGCTGTTAATGTCTTGCCCCCTATTTCTAGGGAATATACCTTACTCTTCATTTATCTTTGGTGACGCCTAGACTTCAGTTGCGAGCCCTATTTCTTTGGGGCCAGCACTGCCTGTCTAAGCACCACGGCTATTTACTAATGAATGAAAGATATCACAAAAAAGCTCATCGGCAAGGAATCAACCCCCTCTTTTGGGAATCGCTATCCGAATAAATACGAGTGACTCCCAATATCAACGAGCGTATTGTGTACACAGCACTATTCTATATATCCAAATCCTTGAACAACGCTTTTGCGTCTGTGTATCGCTTCCCATGCTTTAGCGCCTCCGCGACTTCCCTGTCCCACTTTGCGCGAAGTACAGCAGGATTCTTCGTCGGGAGAAATGGTAATCCCTGCTCTGTAACTACCTGATGCAAAAAGAGCTTCACCCCCGTTGAAAGGTCAAGCCCCATACTGGCGAGCGCCTTGCTTGCCGCCACCTTTGTCTTTTCCTCGATTCTAACATTAACCGTAGTCATATATTGGAAGTATATACATTGTGCGCACGATGTCAATGCGGTGCCGTCCGAGTTCCATGCCTGAACATGCGTTGTGATACGATAGTGGCAACAGTATGAAAGTCCTCATTTTTCCGGCAGTTGTTTCAGGCTTTGTCTTAGTCGCCGCGTTCATGTGGGGCGGACTAAGCGCATTTTTTCTTGTTGCCCTGCTTGCGATACTTGAAACGACGCTCTCTTTTGATAACGCCGTGGTCAATGCCAAAGTGCTCTCGCGCATGGACGAGCGATGGCAGAAGCGATTTCTTACATGGGGTATTCTAGTTGCTGTTTTCGGTACGCGTTTCGTTTTGCCCATTCTTATTGTTGCGGCTGCTGCTGGTCTGTCCCCTATCTTTGTGACCACCCTCGCTTTTTTTAATCCGACAGAGTATGGAACGTATCTGGATGGCGCGCACATCGCCATCGCCTCTTTCGGCAGTGTGTTTTTGTTGCTCGTTTCCCTCAAATATTTTTTCAACGATAGAAAGACTGTGCATTGGATTGAGACAATAGAACGGCACATGTCGCGCTGGGGCGGTATAGAGGCGATTGAGATTGCGATTGTTCTCGCGGTACTTCTCTTGTGCGCGTTTCTCCTGCCCGCGGAAGCGGCGACCATTCTAATTGCCGGATTGATTGGCGCTGTCTTGTTTATCGTCATTGAAGGCATTGCACAATCATTTCAGATGGAAACAAGCACAGGCGTCGTCGGCGCCGGACTCGCACTTTTCGTATACCTTAACGTGCTTGATTCCGCATTCTCTCTTGATGGCGTCGTCGGAGCATTTGCGATTACTTCAAATTTGCCCGTTATCATCGCGGGCCTCGGCATCGGTGCAATATTCGTGCGGGCATTTACCGTAGCGCTCGTACGAGCGCATACGCTGGATAATCTTCCGTATCTGGAACACGGTGCGCACTATGCGATTTTCGGCTTGGCACTTTCAATGCTTGTGGGTATTTTTATACACGTTCCCGAAGCCATAACAGGCCTCATCGGCCTTGTGTTCGTTTTTTTCGCCTACATATCCTCCCGCCGTGCGCAGACTGGTCCTCGGATATAGCGCGGAGACCGTGCTATCATTGCGATATGAATAAAGAAAAACGTCAGAGTCTGATTTTCCGCCTCTCAATTATTACGTTTGATGTGTCGGCTGTTCTGCTTTTGTGTCTCATAGTTGCGCAGGCGTATGTACGTTGGTCCTTGAATAAGGACTTCTCGTTCCTTGGAGGATTTGGGTTAGAGGCGCTTTCACTTCTTGTACTGGGTCAGATAATAGCGCTCTCGTACATATACCGCACCGAGCGATAGTTTGAATTTAACTACGTACTACGTACTACTGACTACGAACTAGTTCATTAGGCGATTGAGTCCTCGTCTGCGGATACACCCACATCGCGCGCACCTCCGCGTCGCGTTCCCGCGCCACGGTAATTAAGCAAGTATCTGCGCGGGTCATTGTCCAAATCCAAAAAATGGTCTGCTGCTTCTTTGAGCCGGCCTGAAGTGCTTTTGCCGAAGGACACTACCTCAACTTGGCATCCGTCATGAACCTTTAAGTATTCAACAAGCGGAATGAAATCACCGTCGCCGGTGAAAAGAATAACAGTGTCAAGACTGGGAGCGGCAGTAATTGCGTCCACTGCGAGCCCAACGTCCCAGTCGGCTTTTTTTGCGCCTCCGAAAAATATCTGGAGGTCTTTCGTGCGGGTTTCAATGCCTATTTTCTCAAGTGCTTCAAAAAATCCCTTTTCCTCACCGGATTCCGTGGTCACAACGTATGCGCGGGCGCGGATTAAGTGCCTGCCGGCGACGGAATCTTTAAGGACATTTCCGAAATTTACTCGCGCGTGATAAATATTCTTTGCGCTGTGATAAAGATTCTGCGTGTCTATAAAGACGCCGACACGCTGTTCCGGATGTTTGACGATGGACATAAAATAGTTGTTAGCCACTGGGTCCGCCAGTTGGCGGATAGCCACTAGTGAACCGTAAATAATATTAAAAATTAACCTATATCTGCTGAAACAGATTATAGCTTACAAAACACAAATGAGCGATTGAATTTGAATTTGCCTAAACCCTACACCCTAGTGGCTAGGGTGTAGCCGGTTCTGCAGCTGGTTTTGGCGTTGCGACTTTCAGAAGCTTCACGTCAAAGATAAGCGTGGAATTCGGAGGAATCGTACCAACCTGTTGTGCTCCATATCCCAAGGACGGCGGGATGGCGAGCAAGCGTTCTCCGCCCACTTTCATTCCATTTACACCTACCTGAAAACCGGGAATTATTCCCTGCGCGCCCAATGTGAACACGAGCGGCGCCTTTCCAGTAGAGCTATCAAAGACTGTTCCATCCGTAAGCTTTCCTACATAATCCACCGTAACCTCCATTCCGGGCTTGGCCTCATCTCCTGTTCCAACTTTAACCTCCTGTCCTTGTACCTGTTCCGGTGTTGTTGTCGCAGTTGCCTGTGTTCCGGATGTGGCAGGTTGCGATTTTGCCGAATAATAGCTATAGCCGTAATAGGCGGCAATACCAACGACAGCGACAACGATAACCCAAACTACGATTTTTTTTGTATCCATAAATAATTAATATAAATAAGCGACCTCTGCCATTAAGAGTACCACTCCTGCGCGGCTCGGCAACTGTGGATAACAACGGGAGACCTACCGCTTCAGGCCAAGTTTCTTGACGAGCGTGCCGTACGCGCGCTTGTTTGTAGACTGAAGATATTTTAAATGCTTGCGGCGGTCGGCCACAAGCCCCAAAAGACCCCGGCGGGAGTGCTTATCCTTGTGATTTTTGTTGAGGTGGATTGAAAGCTCCTGGATTCTGCGCGTTAAGAGCGCGACCTGGACCTGCGGAGAGCCCGTATCAGTATCATGAAGGCGGGTTTTAGCCGCCTCGTTCTCCTTTTTCCGCTTTGTTAACATCGGTGAATAGTATCATATTACGGCGTTTTAGGCAAGGATTCGGCGATATTACGCCGATTTAGAGCCACTATTCTGTGCTCCCGCCATTGGATTCTCCCGCGCCTCTCACCCTGTCGTCGCAGGGCTCGGACTGGTCCACCTAATGCCTGCTCGCATAACTCGCATCAGCATTTGCCCATATGACATCGGACAAAATGCAAAGCAGTTTGCATTTTGTTGCTCTCACGGTGCGGCAAGTTTGCCGCACAACGCTCCGGCGTTCGAATCCTGCCGCACACCAGTGCAGACTGGTGTGCTCCGGGAGCACAATACTCACTTCGTTCACATTGTGCTCCCGCCAGGATTCGAACCTGGAATAGCAGTTCCGAAGACTGCTGTGATATCCGTTTCACCACGAGAGCGTAACATCGCAAGTCTACACGCACGGTCGCTCAAATACAATGCGCGGGATACAATGCACGGATGGATTCCGCGAAACTTTCCGTTCCGCCCGAGGTTGTTGCACTCTGCAACGCGCTCCGCAAGGGTGGCTTTGAGGCGTACCTCGTCGGAGGATGCGTGCGCGACCTTCTTATTTCGCGCGAACCGAAAGATTGGGACATCACTACGAACGCCAAGCCAGAACAAATACAGGCGCTGTTCAAAGAAACATTTTACGAAAACGATTTCGGCACCGTAGGAGTCGTCACCCTGTCCGAAGACCCGCGGCTCAAAGTTGTGGAAGTGACGCCGTACCGTATTGAGGGAGCATATTCAAACGCCCGGCATCCGGATGAAGTAAAGTTCAGCGACAATCTAGCGGACGACTTGGCGCGCCGCGACTTCACCGTTAATGCCATTGCGTACGAACCCGCTACCGGCGAGCTTGTTGATAAGCACGGCGGTCAGGAAGACATCAAGCGGCGCGTAATTGCGACCGTGAGAAACCCGAGCGAGAGATTCAACGAAGACGCGTTGCGCATGCTTCGGGCTGTACGCATTTCCGCCGAACTGGACTTTGCCATTGAAACTGAAACTGCCGCAGGCATCGTCGCGAGCGCAAAACAGTTGGAAAAGATTTCCAGAGAGCGCATGCGCGATGAACTCATTCGCATTCTTATGAGCCCCCGTCCTATGCAGGCACTATATGTGGCTCAAAAGCTCGGTATTTTACGATATGTCATTCCGGAGCTGGAAGACGCAATCGGTGTTGACCAGAACCAGGCGCATTCGTTTGATGTGTTTGAGCATCTCCTGCGCAGTCTTCAGCACGCGGCCGATAGGGACTGGTCTTTGGAAATTCGCCTTGCCGCGCTTTTGCACGATATCGGCAAACCCGCGTCCCGCCGCTGGTCGGACGAAAAAAAGGACTGGACATTTCATGGTCACGAAGTAGTCGGTGCGCGAATGGCAAGAAAGATTCTAAATGATTTGCGGATTCCAAGTGAGATGGCAACCACTGTTGTTTCTCTCATACGCTGGCATATGTTCTTTTCGGACCCGAACATGATAACGCTTAGCGCTGTGCGCCGAATAATCACGAACGTCGGTGTAGGCCACATCAAAGAGCTTCTCAACTTGCGCATTTGCGACCGCATCGGCACCGGCCGCCCCAAGGAGCAGCCGTTCCGTCTTCGCAAATACATGTCCATGGTGGACGAGGCGATGCGCGACCCGATTTCTGTCGCGATGTTGAATATTGACGGCTCTCAAATTATCAAACTTGGCGAAGCGGCCGGACCTCGCATCGGCTGGATTTTGCACGCGCTTCTGGAAGAAGTTCTGGACGACCCAAAAAAGAATACGGAGGAATGTTTGGAAGGCCGTGCGTGCGAGTTAATGAAACTTGATAATGAAAAGTTACAAGCGCTCGGTGAAAAGGGAAAAAACCGGAGCGAAGAAGAAGACGAAGCTGAAGTACAAAAATTGAGAGAGAAGCATCACGTCAATTGAGTTGGAACTATCCGGCCCCCACACCAAAAGGTCATACGGACTCGCGCTTCGCCCTGCAAGGGATGTGCCTATTCGGCACACGCACTCGTCCTGGGTATGGTGCGGGGTTAAGTATTTGCAACCGCACATAAGTGCGGGCAAATACTAAAAAGCCAAAAGGCCGCCCCCATGAGGGGCACGGGTCACTCTTTTTAAGGACCTGTACCCAGCCATGGAAGACGGCCTGGTTGTTCAAGATTCTGTCTGAAGACTAACGCATAAGGTACTAGGCCAATAATTGTGGGCGCATTGCGCCACTTATGGTTTTAGTGTACCCGCGTAATCTCTAGGGCCGAAGCCCTACGTTGCAGTTCTTGCTAGAAAGCAAGAGCAAAACCCCTGCCAAAATAGAAGAAACAACGCTTTAAGAACCAGAACTATAAAGGATCCAACGATCCCTAGAAGAAAGGATACATGACTATCGGACATTGTAAAGGACAGGGTGTGGATAACGGACATAGATACTAGCCACTAGGGTATAGCCATTAGAGAAGGCAGAAACGGGTTCCTTTTGGTCTTGTCCTATACGCCAGTGGCTAAACACTAATCTCTAGTTCTACCGGGCAATGATCCGAGCCAAGTACATCCGGCATGATGCGGGCACTCTTTAAATTCTCTTTCAATCCGCTACTCACGAAAATATAATCCAGCCGCCAGCCGATGTTTCGTGCTCGCGCGTTGGCAAAGTGACTCCACCACGTGTAGTGCCCGTTGCCTTTTGTGAAATTCCTGAATGTATCAATGAATCCGGCGGAAATAATTGCATCAATGCCGGCGCGTTCTTCTTTTGTAAATCCGTGTTCGCCCTCATTCGCTTTCGGATTCGCCAAGTCGTCCTCCGTATGTGCGACATTCAAGTCCCCGCAGATAATTACCGGCTTTCCCCGACGCTTCGGTCGGGGTCCCGACCCATGCCCAAAGAGCAGGGCGTCGGGATTCTCTAACCACTTCACATACGCGAGAAATGCCGGGTCCCAGCTCTTTTGACGAAGCGCGAGACGGCTCAAATCGGGCTTGGAATTCGGCGTATATACATTTACGACGAAAAATCCGCTCCGCCAGCTGGCGGACGGACCGAATTCAGCCGTAATAACCCTGCCTTCGGCGTTGGGGTCTCCATATCCGTCGCCGTGCATTTTGTATTTTTGTAAAATTTCCTCCGGAAAGCCGAGCCGCACAGACAGTGGCTTATCTTTGCAAAAAATCGCGGTCCCGCTGTAACCTTTTTTCTTTGCCGAGTTCCAATATTCCTCATAGTCCGGCAAATCAATCGCCGATTGATGCTCTTCCGCTTTTGTTTCCTGCAGGCAGATGATATCCGGCTTCTCTTTTTCAACGAACGGCACAAAAAGCCCCTTGTTGTGGATGCTTCGTATCCCGTTTACGTTCCAAGAGATGATGCGCATCCCCCCATGATAACAAACTCTAACCCCTGCGTTTCCCGTGAAATGCCCTGTGCACGTCATGGAGGTGTTTGTCGGTCACGTGTGTGTAAATTTGTGTTGTTGATATGTTGGCGTGGCCGAGGAGCGCTTGCACCGAGCGGAGGTCGGCGCCGTTCTGAAGCAAGTCGGTGGCGAAGCTGTGTCTAATAGTATGCGGGCTCACTTTGCGCGTGATGCCAGCCTTTATCGCATGGCTTTTCACTATTCTTTCAACCGAGCGCGGGGTCAGGCGCGACAAGTCCTTCCCTTTTTTCGCCTTGCCGTATCCGACAAAAAGCGCTTCGCCGAAATCTCCCCGCTTTTTTATGTACTCTGACACTGCTTTCTTTGCGGATGCGGATAAAAAGACCACGCGCACCTTATCGCCCTTCCCGCGCACGGAGAATTCGTCGCGCGAAAGGTCCAGGTCCTGATTCAGATTGCATAATTCAGAAACCCGCAGGCCTGTTGAGAACAGCAGTTCAAGAATCGCCGTATCCCGCAAATACATGAGTTCAGAATTTCCGGACTTTCCCGCCGTCGCTGAAGCTTTGGTGGGCGCAGTCATAAGTCGGTTCAATTCGTCCGAGGTTATGAGGTCCAAATCGCGCGGACTGGTTTTTGCCAGCTCTATTCTCTCCGGATTGAGCGATATCACATCGCGCTTGCGGAGGAATTTGAGGAATGCGCGCAGAGCGATGAGATGATAGTTCTGCGTGTTCTTTTTCATGGTGCCGGCGACCCCATGTGAACGGTTCAGTTGTATGCGGAATTCGCGCACCATTGATTCCGTGATAGCGCCGGGCGCCTGCACCTTGCCGAAATTCAGGAATCGTGAAATATACCGGTCATAATTTTCCACTGTCTTCACGCTCCGCCCTTTTTCTATTTCCATGTACTCCAGAAACTGGGTTTTGAGGTCTTTGAGGTTTGCAGTCATACGTCTTCGCCGAGGGTGTCTAGCGCAAGTGATGCGTAAAAGCGCACCTGAGGATCCAAATCCATTTCAGCAAGCTCTTCTTTCGTCACCCAGCGGCATTCATCGCTCCGATCTCCTTCATATTGAACCGAAACCTCATCCGACACCGCTTTAGCGAAATACACGAGCGTCACATGCTCGTGCGTGGAAGAGACGCGATGCCTGTTGAGCGACACTGGTGGGATTAACTCTTTGAATCTGCCGTTATCGTGGTCGTTCTGCAATTTTTGGTTGCCTTTCCAAAGCTCAACATCAAGACCGACTTCTTCTTTCACTTCCCGGAGCGCCGCTTCGTTCGGATCCTCATTGAGTTCAATATGACCGCCGACGGAGAGCCAGATATGGAGCTTGTCGTGCATCCGCAGGAGCACTTTGTTTCGATACACAATGAAAACTTCCGACGTGAAATCTATTTTCTCGTGGATATGCGCCATCACCCCAATTGTACCCCAATATTGTGCGATGCTAGCGTTGCACAATATTGTCGGGCATTCCACCCCGTTTCGCATGGCGTGGAATAACCGGTGCAGTACGACGCACATCCTTATGCGCTAATTCGCACGAATTAGCGCATAAGGATGTTGAGATTTGTCACTTAAAATACTTTTTCTTCTTCAATTTCTCCGGCAAGTAGGATTCTTTATTGCCTGCCCCGTGATCGCTTTGCGATTTTACGGGGTACATTTCGTACCCCTTATGGTAGCCAATTTCCTTCATTAATTTCGTTGGGGCATTCCGTACCCTCATAGGAATCGGCAAATTGCCGTGGGTCTTCACATCCCCCATCGCTTCAAGATACGCATCGTATGATTCGCGGCTTTTTTTGCATTGAGATAGATACGCAACGCCGTGCGCTAGGTTTATCGCGCACTCGGGATAGCCGATAGTCTCAACCGCGCGAAAAACGGCGTTCGCAACGACGAGCGCCGTCGGCTGTGCGAGGCCGATATCTTCGCTCGCAAAAACAACCATCCGGCGTGCGATGAATTTCGGGTCCTCTCCGGCTTCCACCATGCGCGCGAGGTAATAAAGGGCGGCATCCGGTTGGGACGCGCGCATTGATTTAATAAAAGCGGAGATGGTGTTGTAGTGCTCCTCCCCTTTTTTGTCGTAACGCAAATGTTTTGACTGAAGCGCTTCTTTGAGCGTGTCCAACGTTATTTTCCCGTACAATTTATCTGCCATTTCTAAAACTCCAATAGCCTGCCGTGCGTCACCTTGCGACATTGCAATCAGCCAATCCTTGGCGTCTTTCGGTACCTTGAATTTCGTTCTGCGTATTATCCGCGTTATTTCTGCGTCAATCAGCGCCTGGAGGACAAATACGCGACACCGGGACAAAAGCGGAGCGATGACCTCAAAGCTCGGATTTTCTGTCGTTGCTCCGACGAACGTGATGTCTCCTCGCTCAACGAACGGTAAAAGAAAATCCTGCTGTGCTTTATTGAAGCGATGAATTTCATCTATGAAAAGAATTTTTGCTTTGCCCGCCGTAGCTTTAGCGAAGGCGGGGCCGAACAGCCTGTCTTTAGCGATAATCTTTTTTATGTCGTCCTTGCCGGAGTCCACCGCGGAGAGCTCGTAGAAATCCGCACCGAGTGCATTCGCATAAATTCTTGCAAGGGTCGTTTTCCCGCAACCGGGCGGCCCCCACAGAATGAAAGGAAACAACTCCTTCTTCTCAATAGCAACGCGCAGAGGTTTACCCTTCCCCACGAGGTGTTCCTGCCCGACAAATTCGGCAAGTATTTCGGGACGAATCTTTGATGCCAGTGGTTCCATTGCCCCATTGTACTCTTTTACGATATAAAAAAATTGCCGAGAGCACGGAGTCCTGTATAATCATCATGCATCGGAGAAAACAAGATAGCTGAAAGCGGGTATGGTTCAATGGTAGAACATCTGGTTGCCAATCAGATGACCCGGGTTCGATTCCCGGTACCCGCACTACTTCGCTCCCCTCTATATGGGAGCTACGAAGTGCACGGCACACTTAATGCCGAATACGGAGTTGGTCTATCCACATACACTGCGAAGTAGCCCTTCTAAGCCTTGGCGGAGTAGGGCATTCTTGAGCTAT
>JAUSHX010000004.1 GCA_030648265.1 bacterium | reverse complement strand
ACCGTGTTCTGGTCTCTTTTTGAAAGAGTCGGATACAACGGAATGGAAATCTCCGCATCAACAAAGCGCTCGGCATGCGGGCACGACCCTTTTTTGTAACCGCGCCGTTCGTAATAAAGATGCCGGTGGACGGGAATATGATGCACTTGTACGCCAATCCCAGCAGAGCGCAGCTTGTCAAAGACTTCGTTGCGTATCGCCGGATTCGAGAGACGAATGGGATAGAGGTGCCATGCCGAACGCGCGAGAGCGCGATCGGGAACGGGTAGAATAATTCCGGGTATATCGGCAAGAGACGCGTGATACCGCTGCGCAAGTTTGCGGCGCTTCGCGACAAATTCGTCAAGGCGTTTCATCTGGCTAAGACCCAAGGCCGCCTGCAATTCCGTCATCCGGTAGTTGTATCCGAGCGCCTGCATCTCCTGATACCACGCGCCTTGTCCCTTGCGGACCAGAAGTGCGGGGTCATTGGTGATGCCGTGACTGCGGAACAAACGCAACGCCGAGGCATATCGCTTGCTATCGGTCACGATTGCCCCGCCTTCGGCCGAAGTGATTGATTTTACAGGATGCAAGCTGAACATGGTCATATCTGCCTGGCCACCGACCGGTCGTCCCCGGTAGGTCGCGCCGAGGCTCTGCGCCGCGTCCACAATGAATACGAGCTTGTGTTTGCGCGCGAGCGCCCGCAGTGGTGCAACATCGGCCGGACGGCCGCCATAATCCACCGGCACAATGACGCGCGTGCGTTTGGTGATGAGTTTTTTTGCGCTCGCGACGCTCATGTTTCCGACTCTAGGATCAACGTCCGCGAAAACAGGTTTGGCACTTAAATACAGGGCGCAATTCGCCGTCGCCGCAAAGGTGAGCGCCGGTACGATGACCTCGTCACCCGTGCCCACACCCGCGGCAAAATACGCCGCATGGAGCGCGGAAGTCCCGGAATTAAAAACGACTGCGTGCGCGGTCTTGCAATAACGCGCAAGCTCCGCCTCAAATTGACGGACGGTCGGACCCTGCGTGATGAGAGGAGATTTGAGCACCTTGACGACGGCGGCGATATCGGCGGCATTTATGGACTGCTTTGAATACGGAATCATGCGCGCACTATATCATGCGACCTTTTATATATTCCAGTGCCCCATCCGCTTAATTTTTCCGCAGTACGAGGCGCGCAAGAGGTTCAAGCGAGCCGTACTTGTGCGTACGGTGAGCGCCGATGTCGTAGCGCAACGAAGTAATGTGCCAAAATTAAGCGGATGTACCACTAGCGGTTCTCGGTATCCCAGACACCGCTTCCCCAATAATCGTAGGGAAAGCGGTAGTCATCTTTTTTTGAGTCCTCTACCGATGCGGTGGAAAAAAAGAGTACCACCGTCCCCCCTTCCAATGGCTTGAAGCCATTCGCATAGCCGGGAGGAATGTAGAGGACGGAAGGTTTCCGCGCCGAAAGAATATACCGTTCAACTTTTTTATCGGTGCCGGGGTTCTTTGTGTCGTCCATTTCTACAGCGGCGATTACTGCCGAGCCGGCGGCGACATATACATATTTCGCTTCTTTCATGTGTCCGTGAAATGCACGGACCGTATTCAGCGAGAAATTGCCGACCTGATACATGCGTTTGACTCCTTCAAACGCAAAACCGTTTACAAAAGAAATATGCCCGCGGTCGTCAATTGCGAGACCTCCTTCAATGATGACCGGGGTGCGTGATGCGTGTGCCATATGTGCAGGCAATTATATGGTACTGCCACGTGTTTTACCATCACTCATACTGGTATATAATCCAGAGCCAAATAAGAAGCTAGTCCAATAATCTATGCTCGAACGAGACGTTACTAGGCACATATATACCCCCTCAACGCCGGTAAAGCGGGCCATAAGCGATTTATACCGCAAGGGCACGACCATTTGTCTTGTGTGCGATAAACGCCGCCGGCTTCTCGGCGTCGTCACGATGGCAGATATTAAACAGGGACTCCTCAAGGGGATAGACCCGCACGCGCCATTGCGGTCAATCATGAATACCGATTTCACATGGGCACTCGCCGGAACCCCACTCACGACACTGAAAAAGACGGCATCGCAACCGTCGAGATACAAAACCGGGACACTTTCCAGTATTCCGCTCCTTGATGAGCGCAAACGTCTCGTCGCTTTGTACATGGATTCCAAAGCGCCCGCACCCGCGCCGCATACCGTCCTCGTCACCGGAGGTGCGGGCTACATGGGGTCGCTTCTCTGCCGTCATCTCCTCAAAGACGGCTACCGTGTCGTCGTCCTTGACAAACTTCTCTTTGGCGATGCGGGTATCAAAGACCTCTACGCCGATAAAAATTTCACATTGATACATGGCGATATCGGCGATATCGGCACACTGACGCAGGCAATCCAAGGTGCTGATTCTGTCGTGCATCTGGCAGGCATCGTGGGAGACCCAGCGTGCGCACTCAATCCCATTCAAACAATGGAAGAAAACCATTTCTCCACAAAGATGATGATTGACCTTTGCCAGTATTATCAGGTGTCGCGCTTCATATTCTCGTCTTCATGCAGCGTATACGGGACGAGTGCGTCGCGGTCCGATGAGCGTAGCCAGCTACACCCGGTATCGCTCTACGCGCAAAGTAAAATGTATTCGGAGCGCGAGCTGCTGCGCGCGGCGGGAGCAAATTTCCATCCGGTCATTCTGCGCTTCGGGACGTTATACGGGTACTCTCCCCGCATGCGATTCGACCTGGTGGTCAACGTCATGACGGCGCGCGCGTTCTTCAACAAACACATCACCGTGGACGGCGGGTCGCAGTGGCGGCCACTCGTGCATGTGGACGATGCGGCGCGCGCGTTACGCGCGGCACTCAATGCCCCCCTGGGGCACGTCTCGGGGCAGATATTCAACGTGGGCGACAGCGACGAGAACTATCAAATTTCCGAAATCGCCGAAGAGGTGCGCCACTGCCTTCCAAAGACTGAAATCGCTCAGCTCGATACGGTGAAAGATCGCCGCGATTATCGCGTCTCATTCGCAAAAATGCGAAAGGTCTTGAGGTTCAAGGTGAAACACACGCTTCGACATTCAATCATCGGCATGGTGCGGCAAATGCAGAACGGCAAATTTAAGGACTGGAAGAAGAAAAAATATAGCAACTATCTCACGCTCCGCAACACGTTGGAAAAAGACTTGTGATTCCGACAACGCATATGCGCTGTGCCCGAACACAATTTCTTTCTCGTTACGTTCGGTAGCGGCCACATCAGCAGTATCCGCATATCACTGATTAATGGAGTACACTTTATAAAAATACGAATCGGTATCGGCAAGCAGGTTCTTAGGGCTTCCGGTTTCCATCACCTTCCCGTCAGAAAGCACAATGAGCGTATCGGAATCCATTATGGTGGATAGGCGGTGGGCTATCGCGACGATGGTGATGCGTCCCTTCAGTTCTTCAATGACGCGTTTGATATGCGCTTCCGATTCGTTGTCCAAGGCACTCGTCGCCTCGTCAAGAATGAGGAGCGCAGGCTTGCGCGCGAGCGCGCGTGCGATAACGATACGCTGACGCTCTCCCGCGGAGAGCATAACGCCGCGCTCACCCACCATTGTATCAAGACCTTTCGGACTATTTTTAATGAATGTATCAATGTGCGCCATTCGCGCCGCTTCCAAGACACCGTCATCAGTAATAGTCTCGTCGTAAAAACGGATATTGTTGCGAATCGTATCCTGTATCAGAAAGAACTCCTGTGAGACGTATCCCACATTCTTTCGCCATTCTGAAAGTGAAATAGTGCGGCTATCAACGCCGTCAAGCAGTATCGCGCCCTTCGACGGCTCAAGAAGCCGGAGCATCAGGTCAACGCTTGTTGTCTTTCCCGCGCCCGAGGGGCCTACAATGCCGACCATGCGCCCCTTCGGGATAGAGAATGAGAGATTGTGAAGAACTGCGCGCCCGGATTCATACGAAAAAGATACGTCTTTAAAAGCGAGCTCTTTTTGGAATGAGAACGGCAGCGTGCCCGTCACGGATTCCACATTTTGCACCGCGCTATTTTCATACATAATCACGCGCTCAAGATGCGGCGCGAGTTCGCTGATATATTGGATGTTATTCTGCAACTGTTGAACATAGGTAAAGATACGGTAGATGAGATACAGTATTGCCGGCAACGCCGCGAGAGATAAGAATGACGTCTTGAAAGCCAGGGTGAGTATGGCGGCGATATAAATTACACCGATCGGCGAGACAGACTGCGTCGCCACGGTCTGAAGAATACCTATGCGGATGGTTAGTTGCTTGATGGCGCTGAAAAGACGTTCTCCGCGCGTAATGGCCTGTGTCTCCACTCCCAGTGCTTTCACGGTTTTCAGTCCCCCGACGTGTTCGGTCACGTGATGCAGTGTGTCGCGGTAGGTGCTTGCGCGCGTCGCGGAAATCGCATGCACGCGATCCATCAGAGGCCGGAGTGTTACGAACACGATGACTCCCAGCAGGAATGTGGCCAGCGTGACGGGAGCAGAAATAGAGAATGCCACGATGAGATACATCAGCAGGCTCGTAGCGATCGTTATCGTGAAGCTTAGTTTCGAGAGCATCGCCGTTGCCGCCGGCGTATCAATCATGAGCGCTGTTTCAAGATTGCCGAGTTTTTGGCGCAACAGGTACGGCCACGAAGCGCTCAACACCATTTTGAAAAGTTTCGCGCGTGTGGCGCGCTCATATTCGGTCGCAATGAGTATTTGTATGTAGCTTATGAGAAGCGTGATGCATGCCTTGGCAATAAAGAGAACAACTATAAAGGTCAGAAGGAATTTCGGCACGAATGGAACATGCATCCATGTGAAAAAATTCTGAATTACGAGCGAGATAGTATCGGTCGCCGGATCGTGGATGCCAAGCACGAAAGTAAGCAGCGGAATAACCGCATTGATACCGATGCCCTCCAGTATCCCGCCCACGAATCCCAAGCCCGTGAGCGCCAGTATTTGGACTTTGTAGGGGCTGTACGCGCGCTTCGCGAGCCGTACGACGGCTGCCATCTGCCGGTATATATTTACTGTTTTAATTGCTTCCATTGTGTGTAAAGTTAGCACATTACAAGACAACATGCTTCATAGAACCAATACGTCATGCCACCGTTTATACACCTTCTCCCAGAAACCACGCAACGGCTTCCGGAAGATTTTGTGCGATATGCGACGCTTTAAATGATTCATGCCATGTATCTTGCGTTTGATGGCCTTGTCCTGTCATGACAAGGACAGTCCGACATCCTGCGGCAATACCCGCCTCAATATCGCTTGCCTTATCGCCTATCATAATACTGCGCGAAAGATCCAGCTTCAGTTCTTTAGACGCCCGCAGGAGCATGCCGGGTTTTGGTTTGCGACACTCACAGTCAACAACATATTTTCCTTTTCCTTCAGGATAGTGAGGACAGTGGTAAAAGCGGTCAATGTGCGCGCCCCCTTTTTTCAACTGTTTGGAGATGGCCGCGTTCACGAGTTCAATGTCAGATTCCGTGTGAAGTCCGCGCGCAACACCGGATTGGTTCGTGATAACGATCACCGGAATGGAGTGCTCGTTGAGAGTTCGGATTGCTTCTCTAACTCCCTGGATAAGACACACTTTTTTCGGATCGCTTACATAGTCAGTATCTTCGTTGATAGTGCCGTCGCGATCCAGGAACACAGCTCGTACACCAACAGTTTCTTTAGACATGCTTCAAATCAATATATTCACACCATGCGTGATATACGAGCTCGTGGACCTCTTGTATGCGTGCGGTTTCTGTAGTGGGCACGACGATCGCCGTATCGGCTGTCTTTGCAAAACGCGTTCCGTTTGCGCCTGTCAGAATGATGATGCTCAATTTCTGCTTTCGCGCCTGCGCTACGGCCGCAAGAATGTTTTTGGATTTCCCGCCCGTGGAGAAGGCGACAAGCACATCGCCAGCGGCTCCGAGTGCTTCTATCTGTCGCTTGAAAATATTCTCAAAACCATAATCGTTGCCGATAGCAGTCAATGCCGACGTATCAACAGTAAGCGCTATTGCCGGCAAGCCCCGACGCTCGGCCTTGTAGCGACCGACTAATTCTGCCGCAAAATGTTGGCTGTCCGCCGCAGAGCCGCCATTGCCGCACACGAGCACCTTCTTCCCTCGGCGCAGGGCATGCATGATGAGAGCCGCCCCCTGTTCGACATCAGGAAGAATATGTCGCATACTCTCATCAACGGCTTTCGTATGACGTCCAAATGCTTCACGTATAATATCCTTATTTCGCTTCATGGTATGCTCGGTCTGTACCGTGAGGTCAGTCTAACCCAAAAACCGATTTTATGAAAACAGGAGCGATTACCGTGCGAACACTGGGGTCGGTCGTCAAAATGGTCAGGAGCGCTAAGGCCGCGGGGGAAAAAATCGTTACAACCAATGGCTGCTTTGACATTCTGCACGTAGGGCATGTGCGCTACCTGCAAGGTGCGCGGAAACTGGGGAGCATGCTCGTCGTTGGAATCAATTCCGATGCGTCTGTCCGCAGGCTGAAGGGTCCCGGCCGCCCGATCGTGCCCGCGCGCGAGCGCGCGGAAATTGTTTCGGCATTGAGGGCAGTCGACGCCGTGTTTATTTTCAATGATGCAACGCCGATACGATGGCTCAAACAACTCAAGCCGCATATCCACGTTAAGGGCGCAGACAGAACTGTGGACCAAGTCGTTGAAAAAAAGGTCGTTGAGGCGAGTGGCGGCCGTCTCGTCCTCGTACCCTATATAAAAAACAAATCAACAACCAACATCATCAAGCGCATACGAAAGAACTAGGAATCGAGTATATAACTCCAGCAAATGCGGCCGCATTAGCAAGCGTTATAGATATTGCCTGACTACACATCCAGATGAAATAACTTCTTCAACCGATTCTCGTCTTCAATTCGGTCTAACACTCCATACAGGATGTACTGTGATAGTCTCGATTCTTCTTTGATTAGTCGTACGAGTTCTTCGCACTCGTGCGGAAATATCCAAATACTGTGCTGAAGCTTAACAAATCCTGCTCTTTTCAAAATAGTTCTCACTCTATTCCGCAGCGGTGCGTATACTTCCGGAATGTCGAAAACGGCGATGCGCCATTTTCCGTCCCATTTTTTTGTTTTGAGCAGTTCAAGAGTTTTACCGATGACCTGTCCGAGGGCGCTCTGTCCGGCGGCAGTAATGTTCAATCGTTCTCCGCGTTCACGGATATAGTCAAGCTCCACCAAACGCTCCACGGCGAGTTTGCGGCGATAGCGATAGTTGGCACGCTCGCGCGCAAGCTTGTAAAATCGCCTCGTCGATCTTGCGGAAAGAAGGAAGCCGTAGATCAGGTCGCCGAAAGAAAGCTCGTTCAACACCTCTCGTTCAATGGGACCGAGCTGTCTGGCACGTTTCTTCAGTCGCATAGATTTTTCACGACTCATAAGTAACTACATAACTCTAGCTGATGCGGCCGCATTAGCAAGCGTTATATGCTAGCGAATGCAGATTAATCCAAGAGGCCACTCGCAAAATAGTCTTCGATTCCTTTTTTAATATTAAAAGCGGGAACGAATCCGATTTTTTCTTTCGCGCGCGACATATCGCACTCGGTGTGTTCTTGGTAGCTGGACTTGATTGGATTCTCGAAATACTCGGGTACGCGCGACACTCCCATCACCGCGTTCAAAAGGGCCACCAAATCGTTGAACGATGTCGCAGTGCCGGAACCGCAGTTCACAACGGCACTCTCTTTCGCTTTGAGCGCGCGCAGGTTGGCGGTAACGACGTCTTTCACGTAGATATAATCGCGCTTCTGTTCCCCATTCTTGAAAAGACGCGGATTTCCCTTTTGCATCTGCTTGGCAATTTGATAAATCATGCTCGCGCGCCTGCCTTTGTGCGACTCTCCCGCGCCGTAGACGTTGCAATACCGCAACCCGACAGCGGTAACACCGGCGTGTGCGGACGCGAAGCGCGTTACTTCCTCCTCCAACTTTTTCTTTGACACCGCGTAGGGAGTCAAAGGATGCAATTCCTGGTCTTCTGTGTAGGGCGTCGGGCCATCGCCATAGACAGCGGTCGATGAAGCGTACACGATACGTTTGCATCTGCCCTTTACGACATGCTCAAAAAGCGCGAGCGGGGAATCGACGTTCGCGCGGAGCATCTCGCGCTCGTCCATAGACTGCGTTTCGTTTATGGCCGCCTCGTGGATGACTGCATCAACCGCGTCCAATGCCTCCCAATCGAGCCCGAGGAACGACGGCTGCAACATCTTGCCGCTGAATTCCGGTATCTTCTGCTCGGCGTCATGCCCCGTGATAATGACATCGTCGCCGCGAGCGATAAGTTCCCGAACAATGTTCGAACCGATAAATCCCGTACCGCCCGTTACGAGTATTCTCATACGAGGTATGGTATCTCATTATTAACTGTTCCGTATACCGCCTTTCCCGCCATGATGAGTCCGGCCATTTCTGCAACACGCTCCGGCGAGATGCTTGCGAGGCAGCGATTGGTCATACCCGGGTCATTCTTGTGGTTGTATGCCGTGAGGCCGGGACTCGTGTGGAAAAATTGAAAGAGGCAGACCGACTTTCCTATGGGACCGTACATAAATGGCGTTTCGGGACCAAAGAGCACGAGATTTGGAAGTCCTACCATTGCCGCGAAATGCGGGTTACCGCTGTCGTTGGAAATGAGCAGCTCCCCCATGCAGAATAATTCCATGAGCTCGCGCAGAGACGCGGTCTCGCCGGCGAAGTCTACACAACGAGCGTCGGCGACATTCTCACGAATAGAAGCGCACGCCATTTTGTGGTCCTGCGAGCCGACGAGTACGATGCGGTGCGTCGGATAGAGTTTCAGAATCTTTTTGATGACATCAACGTACTGTTCTTTGGGATAATCGCGTATGGGAAGCGCCGAGCCCACCGTCGGCGCAATGATAATGAGAGGCCCGCGCGCCGCGCCGGATGCGCGATCCAATTTTGCCGCCACTGTCTTTTGCAGAGCATTGTCGGAGGCGTAGCGCGGCGTTTTTATCTCCGTGTTTGAGATTGGTCCGTCGTAGTTGTAATAGCCGGCGCTCAACGGTACGGCCGACTTTGTAAGCGCGAGCAGATTCTTTGCTATGTGCATGTTCTGATTGAATGCGCATTTTACGTCGTAGAAAGTTCCACGATACATTCCCTCCATCGTGTAGCGATAAAATCCCGCTCTCCATTTTGCTCTGATGAGAAATGCGATGACCGCGGATATGCGCAAGAACAGTTCAAAATCAATAATGAGGTCGAATTTCTTCTTAGAGAGAGCGAGAACCTGCATCAAGAGCGATAAAATTAACCTTCCGATGCTCCTGTCGTCAATGACGTGCACGTTCTCTTTCGCTATTTCCTCAATGAGCATCCACGATTCTTTCTTGCTCTCAAGACACAGGCAGTGTATCTCTGCATCCGGTATCTGTCCCCGTATGTAGCGAATGGAGGAATACGCCATGACCGCAGCGCCCATTTCCACAAGTTCTATCAGGAGGATTTTTTTGATGGTTTTGTCTTTGGGAGTCGAGCGTAGCTTGTGAAATAGCGAGAAGAGAAAACAGAGAAACGAGCCGATGTATCGGTCAACAACGCGCACAAGCCGCGAATATTCCATGAATACGGCAAGTATATATCAGCGGTTGCGTAATCGTGCAATCGCAAAAAGATCGACGTACCTGCTTGGCGACGGAATCATGACGAGCCATATCACAAGCGCCGGCAGGCCGAAGATGAGCCCGTCTTTTATCTTGGCAAATATGTGCACCACGCGCACCAAAAGCGGCCGCTTGCCGGGCCGTGCGACAACATCGCCGACCGTGCGCCGCGCCGCGGAGACCGCGCCGAATGATACCCATGCGCCGAATTTGAATCGCAGCTTCATTACGATAGGCCATACACCCTCGGAAGAGCGGCGCATATACACAACGTCAAAGCCGCGCGCTTCAAGAAAACGCTTGAGCGATGCCATGTCCCAGCACGTGAGGTGGCATGGCGGCACATCGCCCTTCATCAACCAGAGCGCATGCGTGCGGTATGGCATGCTCATCGCGACATATCCGTCCGTCTTCAGAATTGATTGTACCGATGCGATGAATTCATTGTGGTTGTCCACATGTTCAAGCACATCGAAGAATGTGACGAGGTCGTAGCGTTTTTCGGGTTGCGCTTTCGCGTACGAAACGACATCCGTCGCCTCAAGCGTGGCGAGGCCGGTCTTTTTTCGCGCCGCTTCTATCGCATCGGGGTCAAAATCAACTCCCGCGCATTCCCAACCTTTTGCCTGCGCGAGCGAAAGAAAATTACCGATGCCGCACCCGACATCCAAAACCTTGCCGCGGTGAGACGCGAGGAACGAGAGTGTCTTTCTGTGGTTCCATGTCGCATTCCACACAGGATCGCAGTTGCGCTCGCTGTAGCCGGCTCCAGAGCTATACCACTCTGCTCCCGGATTTTTGAGCGGCCACCAGAATTGCACGGCGCATGCGTCGCACTCATACTGCGTATAAAGGTCCCCCCTGTCAGTGTGGGTGCGCCCCAATGATTTCGGGGAAGAGGTTCCGCATAAAGGGCAATTTCCTGGCTTCTCGATTTTCATATTGGGCGCATATTAGCATGAAAGGTTTTAAACCCATGGCGAGCCGCGGGGTTTTAAACCTTTACTGTCTGCGCTCGGCATATAACTCCAGCTAATGCGGCCGCATTAGCTGGAGTTATATCGCTCAATTATGCATCAAGATGAAATGAGTATGAAACGGAAGATGACAGAGTAAATTCCATGATGTACTATCCGCGCATGAAAGCGGCCGTGCTAGAAACAATCAACGCTCCTCTTGCCGTGGTGGACGTCGGATTAGGCGCACTTTCCTCGGGACAGGTTCTCGTCAAAATCCTCGTGAGCGGCATATGCGGCGCCCAATTGCAGGAAATAGCCGGAAACAAAGGGAATGCTAAGTTTGTACCGCACCTTCTCGGACATGAAGGGTGCGGAATTGTTGAGGATGTGGGACCGGATATCACGAGAGTTAAAAAAGGCGATAAGGTCATTTTACACTGGCGCAAGGGCGATGGCATTGAATCAGGGTTCCCGACATACACATACAAGGGAAAGAGCATGCCGAGCGGCAAAGTAACGACCTTTAGCGAATATTCTATTGTTTCGGAAAATCGGATAACTCCTGTTTCCTCTGATACGCCAAATGATTTGTGCGCGCTTTTGGGATGCGGTCTCTCAACCGCGCTCGGCACGATAGAGAATGAAGCCAAAGTGCGGCCGGGCGAGAGCGTCATGATCGTGGGACAGGGAGGACTCGGCGCGTGCCTCATCAAAGCGGCCCGAATTGCCGGCGCAAACCCCATCATCGCGATTGATATTCACGACAAAAAAGACATTGCGGCTTCCCTCGGCGCGCAACTTTTCATCAACGGAGCAACACAAAACATCGGGGAAACCCTCAAAAACGCACTCGGCATCAAAGAGGTCAATGTGATTGTTGAAACTTCAGGCAATGTCGACAGTATACGCGATACGCTTCCTCTCCTTGCAGGCGGAGGACGCTATATCATGGTAGGCCAGCTCCCGCCGGGAGCAAGCATTGAAGTCACGAACGCCAATCATCTCTTCGGCGGAGAAGGAAAAATGATCAAGGCTACCCAGGGAGGGGCGTTCTCGCCCACAAAGGATATTCCCCGCTACGTGCAAATGTATCGCGATGGAAAATTGAATACAGATAATCTCATTACGCACCGCACATCGCTCGACAAAATAAACGATGCAATCACTCTCATGCGGTATGGCAAGGCGAGTCGCATTATGATAGACATACAGAACTAGCAAAAAAAAATCGTACGCATATGTCCGGCACCGCCTTAGATACAAAAACGCTAATAAAAGCCTACGAGAGAATGCTTTTCCTGCGCGTTGCCCAACAGGAGCTTGTGAAGCTGTACATGGAGAAGAAAATATTCAGCATGGTCCATTTTTATATCGGGCAAGAAGCGGTGGCGGTTGGCGTTTGCGATGCACTCCAGCTAAGCGACAAAGTTCTTGGGAATCACCGGTCGCACGGGCACTATCTCGCAAAGGGCGGAAGCTTCCGCCGCCTGGTGTGCGAGCTTCTCGGAAGGTCAAACGGATCCGCTCATGGCAAGGGGGGTTCGATGCACATGATAGACAAGTCCGTAAACTTCATAGGTTCCACGCCGCTTTTGGGAAGTGTCGCGCCGATTGCGGCGGGAGTTGCGTTTGAACAAAAATATAACGGCCGCAACGCCATCACTGCGGCTTTCTACGGAGACGGCGCGTCGGAAGAGGGCGTGGTGTACGAAACATATAATCTTGCGGCACTGTATAAACTGCCGTTGTTGCTTGTAATAGAGAATAACCGTTTTTCCATCAACTCAAAACTCAAAGACCGCCGTTCGGCCCGCTATAACCTTAAAACCATCGTTGAAGGATTCGGTCTGCGGTATGAGAGAGCCGACGGCAACGACTACCATGATGTGCATTCAAAAGCACAGGCGCTTGTGCAAGAAATACGCGCGAAAAAAGAGCCGGCCGTATTGGAATGTATGACGTACCGGCATATGGCCCACAGCACGCCGCTTACCGAAGAAAGTTATCGCGATGAAGATACATTGGAGCACAGGCTCAAGAACGATTCGTTAAAAAGGATATCAAATCAGTTGATTGAGCACGGAATTTCTGAAAAGAAGTTATCCGCCATCGAGGATTCTACGCGTGCCTCTATCCTTAAAGATATCGGGTTTGCTCTAACGTCGCCGTTTCCCGTAAAGAGAGCTTTGTATACCGATATGTATGTCTGAACGAATTATCAAATACGCAGAAGCGATAAAAGAAGCGACCGACCA
This sequence comes from bacterium, assembly GCA_030648265.1. GTDB lineage: Bacteria > Patescibacteriota > Minisyncoccia > Phycocordibacterales > UBA2100 > UBA10103. The sequence goes on along the minus strand of JAUSHX010000004.1, from coordinate 30,445 downwards.
GTTGCTCGCGGACGATAAGCGGGTCTTCGTTCTGGGCTTGGGCGTCCCTCAAGGCGCGGGCGGTACGACCACGGGGTTACATAGCAAGTATCCTGGACGAGTGCTTGACACTCCGACCTCCGAAGCGGCCCTGACGGGACTTGCCGTTGGTTCAGCGATTTCGGGGCTGCACCCGATAGTCCATCACGACCGCGTGGAATTCAGCTTCCTCGCGGCGGACCAGATGTTTACCCAAGCTGCGAAGTGGAATTACATGTTCGGCGGCGGAAATTCTGTGCCGATTACCATCCGCATCGTTGTGGGAAGACAGTGGGGAAACGGCCCGCAACATTCGCAAGCTCTTTATTCCATGTTTGGCGCAGTCCGGGGTTTGAAAGTGGTTATCCCGTCAACGCCGCGAATGGCGAAAGGGCTTCTTATTTCTGCGGTGCGGGAACCTAACCCGGTTATTATTCTTGAACCGCGGTGGCTGTATCAGACAAAACAGGACGTGCCGGCAGAAATGTTTGAGGAGCCGCTCTCCAAGGCAAAAGTCGTGCGGAAAGGAAGGGATATAACGGTAGTCGCGTATGGTGACGGGCTTGTCGCGGCGCTGGAAGCGTGCGATCTTGTCGGGAAGGATGCGAGTATTGAATTGATTGATATAGTCAGCATCAATCCTATAGACCATGAAACAATTAAAAAATCTGTTATGAAGACGGGGCGATTATTGTGTATTGACACTACCAGCGAGGCATTCGGAGTTGGGTCCGAAGTGATAGCTGGCGTAATGAAAGAACTGGCTCTCAAGCAAAAACCCGTTTCGCTCGCCGCTCCCGATGTTCCCTGCCCCACCTCGACGGCGCTGACAGAATTTTGGTATCCCACCAAAGCCGATATCGCCGGCACAATACTGCGCATGCTCGGCAAACCCGCTATCAAGCGCAAGCTCTCGTTCGAAGAATTGCATCTTGCGCCGAGTTACACACACCCAGTATGAAAAAAATACTTATCATTGGAGAAAGTTGTCGGGATATTTTCATATACTGCGATACGCAGCGGCTGGCGCCTGATATTCCGGTGCCCGTTTTGAAGGTCAGGAAGAAGACACAAAACCCGGGCATGGCAAGAAATGTAGAACGCAACGTGAAGGCACTTCACAAACTGTGCGACATTGTGACGAATAACAATTGGCGCGCAATTACCAAGACCCGCTTCATGCACGAGAAAACGCCGCAGGCGTTTTTCCGCGTGGATACCGAGAACCGCATGCCTCGCGCCGACGTGAGAAAAATCCCGCTCAAGAAATACGACATAATCGGTGTCTCTGATTACAACAAAGGATTCTTGACCAAGGAAGACATCAGGTATGTCTGCGAACACCATCCGTGCGTCTTCGTAGATACGAAAAAACCGGTCGGCCGATTTCTGGAAGGCGCTAAGTACATCAAAATCAACAAATTTGAATACGAGCACTCTCTGCCCATTCCGCGCGATATAGGGCGAAAAATCATCTGTACGCGCGGCGGCGGGGGCGTATCGTTTCGCGGCAAAACATATCCGGTAAGTCTCGTTGAGGTGAAAGACGTTGCGGGAGCGGGTGACAGTTTCTTCGCGGCTCTGCTCGTGCGCTATGCCGAAACACAAAATATCGAAGAGGCGATTGTTTTCGCCAACTTGTGCGCATCGCAGGTTGTAAAGAAAAAAGGCGTATCAGTCATCACGCGGCCAAAAGCGTCCGCGAATTCGGCCAAACAAAACTGACCGGTCGGGCTTTTACCGGGCGACAGTACAAATGAGGTCCAGTTCGGGGCTATTCTTGAGCACGAACCGATACTCCGGGCAGTAACCGGCGATTATCGCCTTGAGGCGTTCGGGATCTCCCGGCTTGTGGTAAGCGGATAATGACATTGCCGGGCGGTGTGTATGAATGGTTTCCTTGGCGCCTTCCAAAATTTGTTTTTCAAATCCTTCCGTATCCATTTTTATGAAATCAACGCGCGGCAGGTTGTGCTCGCGGACAAAAGCATCGATGGTCGTGATTGGAACGGTCTCTTTGTCGTGAAAATAGCTCCCGATAAGTTCAGCCGGTACGCCGGACTCGGTAAGCGAGTTCCCTGCGTCAAAAGATTCATTAACGAGAAGTTCCGCGCTTCCGATACGGTTTCCGAGCGCGCTGTGCACCGCGGCAGCATTCGGATAGGGCTTCAGATTTCTTTCCAGAGTTTGGAATGTTGTGTGCGCCGGTTCAAATGCATATATTCGCCCGCGTGGAGCGAGTGTCGCAGACAGGACGGCAAATGTGCCGATGTTCGCGCCCGCATCAATCACAACGGCACCATCTGCAATATGCAACCGCGCCTGATATTCGTCTCTAAGAATAACTTCGTTTATCAACTTGATGGCAAGAAGCCAGTTTTTGAATCCTCGTGGACTCGTAGCGGAAAACGGTTCTCCGAAAAGCGTGGCCGTTCCGCGATAGAGACCGGCACGCCGGAAAACCTCCTCCACTTCCCCATGAAGAAATGTCTGGAGTTTGCGCTGGAGCGCGGCGGATTTGAACCGGCCCGGCAACAGATTTCTTAAAAAATCATGAAAGCGTATCTCGCCCGCACGCCATGCTCTCCATCCGGTTGTGCGCCACGCAATCTGCTCTTTGCGCGCAGTAACGGCAAAAGTGGGAAGTCCACGCGGCCCCAATTCATTCTTTATAAATGTGCAGAGATCGAGCGATTCTGTTGTTTCTCCCATCGTGCCATGATAGCAAAAATCTTGTAATCTCACTTCATGATGGTACACTTGCCTCTTCAGAATATGAGATACATCAACAATGGCCTTAAAGTTCCTCTCCTAGATGCAATCGATAAATTCACCATCATCGAACTGAAGCATGAACGGGCAGAAAACGGGCAGAACCGGCAATCTATCGCGAATGAAATAGCTTTTTGGAAGCGCGTGTTGGACGGATACCGCAAAGACGGTGTGCCTGTCAAAGACGAGTGGATTGCGGTTATGAAGGAGGCAAACGGACGGCTGTGGGATGTGGAGGAGGCAATCCGAAACGCGAAGAAAGATAAGCTCACGAATGAAGAGGTGGGAAAGCTCGCCGTCCAACTGCGCGACTCAAACGACGAGCGAGTAGGAAAGCGGGAGAAGATGGTTCAGGAACTTGGGACGGATTTCTTTGACACAGGCGACAAAATTGATGCCGATACGTCCCTAAAATTGCCACTCCACGAGACTGTGGACCGTCTTTCCATCACTGAGCTCAAACTGGAACGCCTGAAAGGAAATAAGAATTATGCTTCATTCGAGCGGGAGTACGCGTTCTATTCCAAAGTCGTAGACGCATTCCGTAGAGATGGTATTGATGTCAAACAAGAATGGATTGCCGATATGAAGACCGCCAACGGCCGCGTGTGGGACCGGGAATCAGCGATACGGCAAGGAAAAGAGGGCGAGTTCGGACTTGAGGAAATGGGGCGGCGGACATTGGAACTGCGCGATATTCAAATGCAGGAGCGTATTCCGGCGAAAAATAAAGTCGCCTTTGCTATCAATGCACCTTTCTATGAGGTAAAGACGGAGGCAAATCATACACAATGAAAGAAGAGTTCACTTCAGCCGAGGAGCAAGAATTTGTGCGCCTCCTGAAAAAGATTCAACAGAACGAGTATTGGGTGCCATCGCTCCAAGCGTGGCAGGAGGTGCAGCGCACATTCTCGCGCTGGGCGGCGGAGATTGTCATCGCCGACAAAGATGGTGTTGGCACGCCCCGAATTCTCCTCTCGCGATATGCGGGTGAAGGGGTTCCGGAACATCGCGGGAACTTTCACATCGCGGGAGGTTTTGAAAAGTTTCCCGAGAGTATCAAAGAGTCATGCTCCCGTATCGCACAAAATGAACTTGGTGTGGATGTTGAATACCAAGGAGTGCTCGGAATCCACAAATGGACGTCCGAAGAATCTCCCATTGGCAGTCACCTTCTCTCCGTGTTCGTCGCTTGCCGTCCGCTTAGCGCAATTACGCTTCAAGAAAATCGAAGACTTTTCACGCGAGAAGAGATGCTCGCCCTCGGGCCAAAAGATATGGTCCAAAATCACCCGCATCGGGCATTTGCCGACCAATACTTAAAACAACTTGAGTCAGGTGACCCTGTTTCTCCATTGTAGTATCGGGGTTGCTGATGGGCATATTTCGTGTCAATATGTGGTCTGGAAAATAGCTAAGAGTTTGCGCCGAGGTTTAATACCTTTCATGCTCATGATATAGTACGCATATGACGAAGCGCCGCTATATTGATGAGGTTAAAAAAGTTGTCACAACATTTGATTCCCGTGGCTCGAACCGTTATTTTCTGTTTGGTTCTTCTGTTCGGAAAGAAGAATTTAAAGACATCGACCTTGCCGTAGTAGGCAATAAATCGTCGCGGACAAGGCTTTCGGAACTGCGCGACCTTTTCTACGATTCAAATATCCCTTACAAAGTGGATGTCGTTGATTTTGACGCGGCCGATAAAGATTTTCAAGAATATGTCCTTCATAATGAACCCATAGTATGGATACCGTAGCGCAGCGTACTGTATTGCGTTTTGAAAAGACGGTCACCTCGCTCGAGAAGGCTCTCAAACTGGGGGAACTGCCCGAACACGCGGAGCGCGATGCCGTGCTCCTTCGCTTTGAGTTGACAGCCGAGCTCATGCCCAAAGTCTTGCAGCGTATTTTGAGCGAGCGCGGTGCGGCGCCGGCACTCCCAAAAGATGTCGTGCGGTCGGCACGCGCGGCGGATATAGTTGGCGAGAACGAGGCGTCAACGTTGCTTGCAGTCATAGACGACAGAAATAGAATGGTTCACGATTACAGCGAAGGGTATGCTGTAGAACTTTTGCGGAAAGTAACAATAGAATACGCCCCCGTGCTTAGGGCGCTAGTTAATCAGATTCGATGAAGAGTTAGCCGTGAGAGTATCATGACTATCTCCATTTTCTCGGTCCAAAAGATATGGCACCCAACCACCCCCACCGCGCATTTGCCGATTATTATTTGCATTCGCTTGGGTCAACTTATACTGTGCCTGCGTTGCGGGTGAAATAGTAACAGTGACCTTGTGTTATTTCTTTTGCGTAATACCATCAAGAGATAATGAAAGAGCGTGTCCCGTCTATTATTGATACGTCGAAAATTAAGACTGATGAAGCAACTCGGTCAAAACGCCAGGAAATCATCGCAAATGTATTGCGAACACTTGAGCATAAAAGGCCGATTGCAGTGGGTGATATTGTAGTCACGGTCGAAGGACCGCATCCTCACGTGGGCATGAAGCTGGTTGAACTTTTGGAAAACGATACAGCAAGAGTTGCTCCAGTGCCCAATACTCCCGCTGAGCAAGTTCCGACTTCTAGTTTATTTCACGTTGACGACTGGACCGACGCCTATCAGGATGCTATCCATTTGGAACAAGGAAGTCCCGACACGCACTGAAGCAGGGCGGCTCTGTCTATCTTGCCGACTGCAGCATCAACATTCACGGAGCCACAGATTGTCTGCCGCCTGACATTGAGACGACCCGTGACGGCAATGATCTTTACCTTTGAGCCTCCCGCGTGCGGGAGGCTCAACCTTTTTATGTTATAAATGCCCCATGGGATGGTTTCGGAATCTCGGAATCGGTGTCAGGCACTCCGCAATTTACCTCCCGCTTTTGACAGCATAGTTTCCTGCGGCGAAAACATACTGTTCAATAAATATCGCTTTGAACGGCACAATGGAGTGCAACTCGTAGAACACGAGCGTTGCCGCGCGATACTCTCCCTCTTCAACGCTTCGATACGAAAGAGGGGAACACGCGTGCGCAAGAAGGATGGCGTTGGCGAGAAGGCGCGCCGTCCGTTTGTTGCCGTCCTCGAATGGTTGCAGGTAACTAATGCCGAGGAGCGCGATAAGCGCTTTTTCATACGGCGTTTTCAAACGCAGGGCGGCGGCGATAAGCTCCTCCAATCCTTCGCGGATTTGATGCTGGTTGTCAAGCGGCTGATAGATGGAGCCGGTGATTCCTACCACTCTCTTGCGAAGTCCCGTCCCAACATTGAGGTCTTTTATGATGATGGCGTGCAACTTCTCTATATATGCGCGTGAAAGCGACTTGAAAGAAGCGGCATGTTCCAGCACGAAGTTGAAGGCATCCTTGTGATTGAGAATCATTCGAGCTTCGTCGCGAGTGTGTCCCGGAGCCTCTTTGTTTTCAAGAATGAGTTTTTCCGTGTCAAGAAGCGTGTAGGTATTACCCTCGATTTTCGAAGACTTCCAAGAAAGTTCAATTACCATCCTCTCGAGCTCGCGCTTTTCTATGGCGGGAGGCAGGTTGGTTGTGCGTCGGATATATTCGGCCGTCGCATGCTTCAATTTCCGCAATTCCTCTTCTGAAAGAATTGTAGCGGGTATCGCCGCAAACAAATTCTGGTCGTATCGCCTCTGTCCGTAACGACGGTCGGGTTCGATGGCGCAATATGCCTGCGCGTCGATATCCGCGTAGAGCCTGCCAAGAGCGCTGATTGTGTACGAGGAAGAACGGCCCGCTCCGCTTGCGGTGAGAATACCCTGCGCTGTCATACTGGCAAGCGCGCGCTTGACGGTCACGAGCGAGACATCCTCTTTCCGTTCCAGAAGCATTTTATGAATTTCGGAAGATTGGAGAGAGCGATGCTCTAGCAAGATGTAGATAACCTTTTGCTCTCTTTTGGAAATATCCATACTTTTCGTATCACATTGATACGTTTATACTAGCATAATGATACGTTTCTAACAAGTCGCGAAAGAGCATCTCGCAAGATGCCCTTTTTTTATGCTATAAATACCGCCATGGGATGGTTTCCTCTATCGGTTATTGCTGGAATTCTCGCAGGTGTCGGTTTGATTTTCGCACGAGGGGCAGTCAGCTCCGGTATGGCGTCCTATTTGTTCGTCGGAATCATGGGGCTAGTGTACGTGCTCGGAGCTGGCGCGCAGGCAATTGTTCGCGGCGAGAACATCTGGAATATTGCCGGTTACGCCATACTCATGGGCATCGTCGCCGGCGCATTTTTCTTTATTCAAAACGTTTTGCAGTACAAGGCGATAACCATGACGCCTCTCATTTCGTACCTGTTCCTAGCGGTAACCATCTCTACTCTGCTTGTGCTACTGGGTTATGACATCGTACAAATGTATCGGGCGGGCACTCTTGCAACCATTAGCTACTATTCCCTCGCGGCCATCATATTGTCCGTTGTTGCTTTGGTTTTATTTCAGGTGGCGCCACGGCAATAAATCATCATGAAAAAAATACGGCTGGCGATGATCACCGATTTGCTTGATAGGAAGCCCGAGCGCACGCCCTATTATCGCCGCCTCATTACAGAGCTTCTCAAAGATCCTTCCTTTGAAATTACCCTCATACATTACGAGCCGAATCCTGACCAGCCGCTTTACAAACAGGCGCGAGAGATACTATTGCCCCGTATCAAATTGCCCGTCGCCACGCGCTTCATTTCATTTATCCGCTTCTGTCTTACAACAAAAGAAGAGTTTGATATCGTTCATTGGTTCATGCCGCGCGTGTATCCCTTCTTCTGGCTCTTCCCTGCGAAGAAAAAAGTGATTATGACGCACGGTGGCGGCGATATTCTTAGTCCCACCGATATTTGGTCGTGGTCGCGCACCGTGTACAACTACACGCTCATTTGGTTCAGCAAATATGCTGACGCGATGGTCGGGGTAACAGGATATGCCAACAGAGAAATCATTTACGCCTACGGCGTACCGCCCGAAAAAGTGTTCACGATTATCCCTTCGCTTGACCAAATGTACGATTCCCTGCCAAGCGACGACCATGTCTGCTCGGTGCTGCGAAAATACGGTCTCGTCAAAGGCTCATATATTCTTTTTATGGGGCGTTTCCGCTTGCACAAAAATGTCGGCAATCTTGTGATGGCGTATATCAAGTACCGGGAACACAATCCTGATACGAAGGAGCTGTTGGTACTTGCTGGAAGCACGAAAGATGAATACCTGCGCTCATTCGGTGAAGTGCCCGCTTCGCCATTTTCATCTGATATAAAATTCGTCGGTTATATTGAGACGGAAGATATGCCATCTATCTACTGCGGTGCCACCGCACTCCCATTCGTCACATTGAGCGAAGGGTTCGGTATGCCCATCCTTGAGGCATGGGCATGCAAAGTTCCCGTCATCACTTCAGGCGTCACGGCTATGCCCGAAGTCGCGGGCAACGCCGCTGTCATTATTGACCCGCACAATCCGGAGGCGCTTGCTGAAGCGCTCGCCCTCGTGCACAAACCGGAAGTGCGGAATATGCTGATTGAACGCGGACTAAAAAGGAGCCGCTTCTTTACTATGGAGATGTCTACTGCCGGCTGGGTGGAATTGTACCGGAAAGTGCTCTTTGGCCACAAGCGGCTTCAATACGATGAAAAGCCGGCAATGCCTGAAACACTGCCCTACGAAATCAAGTGACTACGAAAGTATCTCTTTGATTGCCGCGATTACGTCCGACACATCATCATCAGTAAGTTTTGCCGAAAATGGGATGGATACCGTCCTATCGCCGATCCATTCAGAATTCGGAAGGTCTCCGACCTTGTGCCCGCAAAGTTTGCGGTAGAACGGCTGTAAATGCAGAGCGCAAAAGTGCACGCCTGTGCCGATGTTGCGCTTGGTCATTTCGCTCAAGAATTGGTCCCGACTTACCTTCGCTTTGTCGGTGTCAACGAGTATGGTGAAGAGGTGGTAGGCATGGCGCGTCCCCTTCTCTATGGGAGCGGGTAGGATAACGGGAAGTCCGGTCAGTTCCTTCATGTACCGATTCCATATCTTCTCGCGCCGTTTCCAGTTTTTCTCCACGCGCGCGAGCTGATGGAGCCCGAGAGACGCCTGGATATCCGTCATGTTGTACTTGTAGCCGGCCTCAACGACGTCGTAGTGCTTATATCCATCGTCGCCGTATCGTTTCCACGCGTCCGCGCTCATGCCATGGAGCGAGAGTACGCGCATCTCTTCTGCGTACTTTTTGTTGTTCGTAATTGCCATTCCGCCTTCTGCCGTAACAAGATTTTTTGTTACATAGAAACTAAAAGTTCCGATGTCCCCGATAGTGCCGATTTTTTTGCCTTTGTATTCTGTCTCAACGGCATGCGCGGCGTCTTCAATCACCTTCAGCTTGAACTTCTTCGCAAGAGCCATTATTTCATTCATCTCGCACGGGCGTCCCGCCATGTGCACGACCACGATTGCTTTCGTGCGCTTTGTAATCTTGCGCCGAATATCCGCAGGATCTATGTTTTGTGTCTTTGTATCACAATCAGCAAATACCGGCATCGCGCCGCAGTGCACGACCGTGTTCGCCGTCGCCGCAAATGTCATGGAAGGAACAATGACCTCATCGCCGGATTTGACTCCGACAACTTTGAGCGCGAGATGCAGAGCGGCGGTGCAGGAGCTGAGTGCTATCGCGTATTTCACGCCTTTATAGGCGCGAAAATCTTCTTCAAACCGATGGGTCTTGGGGCCGGTGCCAATCCATCCGCTTTTCAGCGTTGCAACAACCTCATCTATCTCACGGCTCTCTATGAGCGGAGAGCCGAATACGAGGAATGTGTCGCGCATTCAAAGACTATAGAATGTTATTACCGCCTAAGCAAGAAAATGATTAATGGCACAAAGGAAAGAAGTTGTTACACTTAGCGTCTATGAATGAACACGGGAAAAGCTCCTCACCGTTGTTACGTGAGCGTCAGATGATTCGTCAATTAACGAGCAGGGCAATTGAAATTGGCACTCCCATCATAGCCGAGTCGGCCTTGGTACAAGATAGAGATTTCAACCTAAAGGATGTAGAAATGACGAGAAAATTGATTGAGACCGTTTCCCCGGTTACCGTCGAGAATTTTCAACTTCATGCTCACCTACAGTTAGCCGGAAAGTTTTCGAAGAAAATGGCGGGACTGATGGGACTTGATAAAAATGAGATGGAATGTCTCGGGTTACTGCATGATTTTGGCAGATTTATCACGCAACGCTGGTTGCGTGAAGAATTGATTGAAAACCGCACACTGCGGAGAATGGGCATGCGAGAATCTTTGCTTAAAAAAACCCCGGACGTTAGGATATTCACAAACCGGAATCCGGGAAATCAGAATGACGTAGAGCAGGTGATGAATGGCTTATCGCCTGCGCAAAAAGTCATAATGATGGCTGACATTTGCGGAAAGAGAAAAGCGGACGGAAGCATACTTACGTTTGAGGAAGTAATGCAACACCATCGATCCTCCAGAAGTAACTACCGATTGACGACTGGTCTTGCCCCTTTGTGGGCGAGTGAAAAAAAGCTGAATTCGGATGTTGTAAATTTCTCAGAGAGAATCTACCGTGCCAGTTTTGACTGGTTTAAAAGCCGTCACGTAGATTTGGAGGAGATGAGAACAAAAATTTTGGAGGAGGAATCTGAAACGCGGGTTCAGGCGGTGATGTTTGATGTGGGAAATGTCTTGGTTAGAAATCCCGATTCGGAAATTATGCAAGACATATCAAGAAGTCTCGACCTTGATACCCGCGTAGTGACGAGTGCCTGGGACGAATTGGTGCCCAAACTTCAGATTGGCGCAATGGATTCAGAGGAGTTTTGGAAAAAGTTCTCCCAAATGGTCGGTAAATCCTTGCCGGTTGGTTATGAAAATCTATTGACGAGACATCTTCAAACAAACATTGACCCCGAACTTGAGGGACTTATAGGTACTCTCAAAAAATCCGGCTTCAAATTGGCGGTTTTCTCCGACACCGTCAAACCGCATATTGAGGCTTATGATCGAACCGGCGTGTATAAGCCGTTTGACGTCAGAATCCTTTCTCCCGAGATCGGGGTGACCAAAAGTAAACCGGAGGCGTTCTCTATAGCAGCCACCAGATTATGGCTTCCGCCACAGGGATGTCTCTTCATTGACGACAATCCTGAATATGTACAAAACGCCAGAAACGCTAAGATGAAGGCAGTAGTCTATGAAAGCCCGGCACAGTTAAAACGGGCAATGAAGGAAATCATGCCGCAAGAATAGATTTTTCATCCCGATTACTCTGATTTAAATTCCAACACATATCCTTCACTATGAATAAAATCCTGAACTGGCAGTTTGTACGTTACGGCATCGTCGGTATTTTAAACACACTGCTCGGCATCGGTATCTTTAATTTCTTCATGTGGATTTCCGGCATCACGCGGGGTATTGAGATTACTTTTTTTTCAATGGCAACATTTGCGATTGTTGTCACGCATTCTTTTTTTTGGAATAAACGTATCGTGTTCCAATCCAAGGAACGTGCGCATCGTGAATATGTTTTATTCTTTACGGTTTCAACCACCGTTGCCTTGCTCAATGTCGGGATTATTTCATTTCTGGTGAACGGTCTCGGAGCCCCTGCGGGGATTTCGCCGATACTGTGGGCGAATATCGCCGTGCTTATTACAATCCCGGTGTCTGTTCTCGGGAACTTCTTCGGATACAAATTGCTTGTCTTCAAACGGCCTGTGGGAGAAGCCGCGTCTGAAGCAAGTCCTAATCCTTAGCAAGAGGCCGAGCGGGATTTCCTACCACAGTCGCGCCATCAGGCACGTCTTTCGTCACGACAGCTCCCGCGCCTACAAGAGACCTCTCGCCAATCGTAATTCCGGCGAGAATCGTAGCATTGGAACCGATGGAGGCGCCACGCCTCACCAGCGTCCGAACAACCTTCCAGTCCGCGTCTGTCTGCATTTTTCCATCATCCCTTACAGCTCGCGGATTTTTGTCATTGATAAACATGACCCCGTGTCCGATAAAAACACCGTCTTCTATGGTAACCCCTTCGCAAATAAATGAATGCGAAGAAATCTTGCAATTCTTGCCGATTATAGCTCCCCGCTGGATCTCAACGAATGACCCGACTTTGGAGGAATCGCCGATTTGGCACTCGTATAAATTTACAAAATCGAAGATACGGACATTTTCTCCCACGCTTACGTCGCGCACGTTTTTTCTATCAGATTGTTCGGTGATTTTCTTCATGTTATTTCAGTAAGCTCTTTCTGAACTCTCGCACAACCAATATCAGCTTCATCGTTTCTCGAAGTGCATGGATGATAACAGGGAGTGAAGCGCCTTTGCTCTTCCCCGATTTGCGAGGGTGATAATAGGATAACACCTCGATAGCCCGCTCCCCGCGGAGCAAGAGCTTCGCGCAAATCTCACTCTCTATCAACGAACTCTTCAGTTTCCAAGGAAACGACCTTATAGCTTCTCTCTTGTATATCTTGACCCAATTCACATCTTTTAACTCAATGCCGTTAAAAACTCTATTCACATATTTATTCGCGGCCGATAACGCGTTGCGGAATGGCGAATACTGCACATTTTCCAGACGATAGAATGATATGAAGGTATTATTTTCAATATTGAGATGAGGTATTAATTCTTGCACATCAAATTGACCGTCTGCCGGAACTGCTGTCAGATTTTCATTTTTTGCGGCTTCGTAGCCATGGCGCAGCGCCGCACCAATGCCGAGATTTTTCTCGTGCCGGATTATTTTTATCACATCCGGTCGGGCACGCTTAAGAGCGGCAATCACTTCATATGAGCCGTCTGTAGAGCCATCGTCCACAACAATTATCTCGTATAGATTCTTTCGGTGTTCGTCAAACTGTCTCACGATGAGATTTACAATCTCTCCCACCATTCCTGCTTCATTAAAACAGAATACGACGATGGACCAGCTTTGCCTCATATTTGTTTTATACGTAAGAATTGACTGCCTGAATGACTTGATTGACTTCTCGGTCCGTCATTTCCGGAAATAGTGGGAGTGATACGCAATGGTCGGCTATATATTCTGTATTCAGCAGGCCGCCTCTTTTATATCGCAGAGACGCATATGCTTTTTGCAGATGGCACGGAACGGGATAGTGGAGCGCGGTGTCAATGCCGCGCGACTTCAAATGTTCAATAAACTTTTGCCGGTTTGGTGTCGTGACTACAAACAAATGATACGCCGGTGTCACATCTCTCGGAATGACCTGGAGCGTGACCGCCGGATTAGTGGTGCCATCCCGATATTTTTTTGCAATCTGCGCCTTGCGTTTGTTCCACGCATCCAAATAACGGAGCTTCACGGAAAGTACCGCGGCCTGTATTCCATCCATGCGCATGTTGTATCCGACCATTTCGTGCGAATATTTCTCTTTCTCTCCGTGCGAGCGGAGCTTTCCCACACGCTCTGCCAACGCTTTGTCATTCGTGACGATTGCCCCTGCTTCTCCAAACGCTCCGAGGTTCTTGCTGGGATAGAAACTGAAACAGCCTATATCTCCAATGCCGCCGACCTTCACGTTTTTGTACAACGCCCCATGCGCCTGTGCGCAATCTTCAATAATGAAAAGATTCCGCTTTTTTGCAATTTTCTTTAATGCGCCAAGGTCTGATGGCACTCCATATAAATGGACGCATATAATCGCCCGGGTTTTCTTTGTAATCGCGTCCTCAACTGCCTTCGGATCTATTTCCCATGTATCAGGAAGGCAGTCAACGAACACCGGCTTTGCTCCCACATATGAGATTCCCCAGGCGCTCGCGATGAATGTGTGCGATGGCACTATCACCTCGTCCCCGGGACCGATACCGAGAGCAAGGAGCGCCAGGTGAAGAGCCGACGTGCCGCTATTCAGTCCCCGCGCATATTGAACGCCGCAATATGCGGCGAACTCCTTCTCAAAGAGACTGGTGAATTCCCCGCCGGAGAATGCCGTCTTTTCCATGACAGATTTAATCGCGGGAATAAGTTCGCCCTTCAGTTGCGCGTATTGCCGCTTGAGGTCGAAAAAAGGAACGCGGTCCATATCACGAAGCAAAACGCACCTCGGCACCGCCGGTTTTCAAGGAACGCTCCGCGGCATCAAGTATGCGAACCACATTCAAGCCAAACCGAGCATCTGACAGAGGTTGTGTTCCTTTTTGTATGGCGCGCACAAAATCTTCAACAACGCCTTGCAGGGCTTCCTTGGTGCTCGTTTTGGGAATATGGATATCGCCGCTTCGGTAATCCGTATACAGGCGGCGTTTTTCCTCATCATTGCGAACGGTGTAACCGGTCTCGTACACACGTACCTTTTCCGTCGGTTCGGTGTCATCGTACACAATCATCTTTTTATCTCCCGTGATAAGAGTCTGCCTAATCTTCACGGGTGAGACCCAGGATACGCTCACGTGCGCAATCATCCCATCGTCGTAACGCATCGTGAGATAGCCGATATTTTCAATGGCATTTCCTGTGTGAGAAGCTCCTATGGCATTGACGAAGGTTGGCATGCGCCCTACGAGATAGAGCAGGATGGAGAGGTCATGCGGCGCTAAATCCCACAGAACATTTATATCGCTTTGGAATAAACCAAGATTGAAGCGCGTGGAGTTGAAACTTTGTATTTTCCCGATTTCCCCCGAATCAATAAGTTTCTTTATTGTCTGGACGGCGCCTGTGTAGAGAAACGTATGGTCAACCATGAGTACCCGATGTTTTTCTTCAGCGAGCGCAACGAGGTCCTCCGCGTCCTGCAAGGAGCCTGCGAGGGGTTTTTCTACAAGAACATGTTTGCCCGCGAGAAGCGCCGCGCGAGCGAGTGGATGGTGCGTGTGTACGGGTGTCGCAATGACAATCGCATCTATATCCTTTGAGTTAATTATATCAAGCGCATCGGTCGTCGTTTGTATTGCCGGGTACGTTTTCTTAAGTACCGCCAGACGTTCCATGTTTTGGTCCGCAACAACGGAAACATGCGCATCAGTATGCGCAATCATGTTTCGCAGGACATTCGGGCCCCAGTATCCGTAGCCAATCACGCCTATTTTCATGGTATACAGCACTGTATCATAACGCGAAAATATGTTCATTACCGCACATCATGGGGGCTGTTATACTACCGATACCACTTACGGATTATGACTATCGACAGCGGGTTGCACCGTGAACGCTCAGACGCGTATGTTGCCAGCTTACTTGCGAGCGCATGCATCGTTCTCTACATTTTCATTTTTTCCGTCGTTTTTTTCCTGGGGTCGGCGAATGGCGTGAGTCTGGAAAAGATGCTCGCGCTCAATCAAGTCGGCACGTCGGATGTAACAGAATATATTAATCTCGCCCATTCAATGCTGGAACAGGGGCAGTTTTCTCTTCCGGACAGCGGAACTGAATTTTTGCGCGTGCCCGGATATCCGGTATTTCTCGCACTCGTTCTTCTTATATTCCGCACGCTTATTGTCGTACCGCTTCTTCAAATCCTTATTACCGCGTGTACCGTCGCTCTCATTTACCTAATCGGCGTGCGGTATTTTCCGCGTCCCGTTGCGATTGCCGCCGCGGCAATCTATATGATAGACCCAATAGTTATCTATGCCGCGTGGGTCCCGATTTCTGAACCGCTGTTCATGCTGTTCCTCATGGGAAGCGTGTACGCAATAGGGGTAGAGGCGCGGCGCGTGTGGGTGCCCTTTGCCGCCGCAGGAATTCTGCTGGCCATTTCCGTTTATATGCGCCCCATTGGGCTGTATGTGGCGCCGATTATCGCGTGCATGGCGCTCGCGCGCGAGCAATCATGGCGTACTGCGATTCGCAACATAGCTGTCTTTTTCATCGCTCTCATATGCCTCATAAGTCCATGGATGGTGCGCAATTACATACTCTCCGGTCACTTTGCGTTCTCGTCAACCGGTTCCTATGGCCTCTATGCCAACAATATGCCGCTCTTTGAACAAGTGCGCACCGGTACTTCATACCTCGCGCTCCAGAAAAAATTTAACGAGCGCTTTGGCACAAACGATGAACACATCCTGCGCTCGTTTAAATACGCGGATGAAGAGGTCGCAATCGCGCACGAGGTACTGCTCGCCCACCCGTTTCAATACATGTTGTTCCACCTCTTCAAATCTGCGCAGCTTTTTGTCGGTTCAAGCATCGTTAATGTGACCTACCACATGCATCAGTTCGGGATTCTCTCGGGCGAACATGCGCAGGGAGAAGGCGCGTGGGGAATGCTCACTCAACATAAATATCGCGATGCGTTCATCCAGACATTCACCCACATACCGCGGCTCATAGAAAGGATATTGTGGGCTCTTATCTACGTGAGCGCCCTCTACGCGACCATACGCGCGATACGCCGCCGAAGCGCGCATGTGTCATGGATCGTCTGCGCTTTTATTTTACTCAATGCATTTGCTATTTTGACAGGGCCGGTGAGCGACGATACGCGCTATCGCATGCCTCTGGAGCCGTTTCTCTTACTGCTCGGCTGCTTTGGTGCGTACACAGTGTGGCTGCATATACGGGGAAAGGGAGAGGAGCGGATTGTATAGCGTTAGCTGGTGCGGCCGCACAAGCTGGAGTTATACGCAGTAGAAACGTGATGACTCGCGTCAAGCGCGGGCGTGGAAAAGAATGTCTTATTTTTTACGCCACACGAAGAAATAGTAGCCCGTGTAGTTGAGGATGAACCCGATGCCAACTCCAACAAGAAAGGCACCGTTCAAAAAGAGCACGCTTTGTGATATGTGTTCAGCGATGAATACGCATGTCCATTGCGTGGCGAGTGAAGCACCGCTGACCAGATGGAACTTGAGGATTCGTTTGTAGAGCGGCGATGCGTCGTCTGCGTCACGAAATGAAAACCGATTGTTGAGAAAAAAATTTGATAGGATCGCGAACTCGCCGCCGAAGAGCGTCGCGGTACTTGGCGCCACGATTCCAAGCCAAATACCGAACAGTTCGAAGATAGTCGTTTGGATAATAAAGCCGACGCCGCCGACCATGAGCACGCGGCCCATGCGCGGCACATGATGCCAGTGCGACTGAAGCAACTCCCCAGCCCCAAGCGTACCGGCGATACGTTGTAAAATCTCATTCATGCAGTTTATATATCAGAATATCAGGTCCGAGCATCTTATCGGCAAAAAGTTCCGTGAGCGGTTCAATAAACGAGCTTTCCCACATTGACATTGTAGTGCCAAATCCTTCAAACCGGGCCAGAACAGTGGCATTTCTCGTAAGCGACTCAAACGATTCGATGGTCGTCGTGCCGGTAAGAGAACGCGGTTCAAGGACAAGATACTCATATCCGCGCTCCCGCGCGTACGCAGGAAGACCGCTCATAAACGGATTCCCTACCAATGAGGTGAGATTGTTCAACGCATAGGGGACGTCATGCCGGTCAAGCACCTCATCGGCTCCATCTATCTTTCGCAGGGCACTTGAATCAACTCCGCGCAATTCGGCCACCGCCGACCGTTGCGTGGGCACGTGCATAGCCGAGGAAAACACAAGCACGCGGTCGCTTGGCTTCAAATGTTCAAGCGCCCATTCCCGCGCATGCGCGCGCGTATCGCCAACGGCCGCCAAATATGAAAGCCGCACCGCTGCAACAAGCGGAATGCAGAGCAGAATGCAGAGGATAGCGGTAAAGCGCCGGCTCCAAAGCCGCGCTATGCAATATCCGCCCGCGAGCGCAGCGAGTGGAATAAGCGGGAGAAGAAAACGCGAATCAAATCTGAAGAAAACATAAAAAACGCTCACATACAGTAAACACCACCCTCCGATAAAAATGCTCATCCTCCGGTACCGCTCAAACAAAAACAGCAGGCCGCCGAGAAACAACGTGATGAGAACCGGCTCTGAATACATGACGAGCTTGAGCGCTGCCCACGGACTTGCGAGCAGGCCGACAAGCGTTTTTCCTTCAAAGAGCGTGACCGCGCCAAGAAAGACTGTGCCGCCGCTGTGCCAGAGGAGAAATGGCACTGCGGCGAGGGCAGAGAACATAAGCGCGCCCGGTACCATGCGATATGCGTCGATGAGCGTTGACCTCGCATCTCGCGCATCAAAACATAGGTAGTACAGTCCCATCATTGCCACCGAAAGCACGGCGATAGATGTGATTCCCATGCCAATTCCAGCAATCACGAGACCTACCGTATAGCGTCGTCTCAAACTCCACGCTTCGCGCGTCAACACAAACAGAATAAGAAGAAAAATAACGGATGTCGGCATCCAATTCCTCCCGACCATTGAGAGGGCCTCGTGCAAAATGCTCGTCGCGAGAAGAAAACTCGCCGCTCCCGCCGCAATACGGGAGTGAAATAACCTCTCGCTGATGCGGTACGCAAGGTATACCGAAAAAACACCGAGAAATACGCTGACGAGGCGCGCCGTGATAAAAAATGCCGAGAGATCGGAGATGAGATATGCCGAGAAAAGTGCGGACGCTCCATGCCAGAAGAGCAATTTCACCCCAACGATTATGGCAAACGGCACGAGCAACACGTACGAAAGATACGGCGGGTACGGAAGGATGCTCGCAAAAGAGTCCGGATGAAGCGCGGGTATGAGCGTGTGCAGTTGGAGCATTTGCAATGCCGCGTAGGTAAACGGGTACTCGTCGTTGACGACCGCGAGCGGCAGCCCGTATCCGACGCCAACGATGCGTAGCAAAAATGCGAGTGCAAGGAGCGCATACAGTATGGGCTCGTTTGCAAGAGCACTGCGAATATGTGCCGCGAACTTCATGCAACAAGACTGTGGATTAATCCTTCAAATGCTTTCATGTATGCATCGAGTGAGTATTCTTGAACTTTTTTCTTCGCTCCTTCGCCGAGTTTCGCGCGAAGCGCCGCATCAGTGAGCAGCATCTCTATCCCTGCGGCAAGACTCGCAGGATTCTTCGGTTCGACAAGAATGCCTGTCTTCTGGTTCTGAATGAAAACTGGCACGTCGCCCACCGATGTAGCCACGATTGCCTTCCCCTCGCGCATCGCCTCCATGATGGCGACCGGAAGGTCGGTTGAAATGGATGAATCAACATAGACGTCGGCAAGCGGCAGAACATCCTGAATGTCCATTCTCCCGAGGAGCAGCACGTGCGAACTGATGCCGAGACTCTCGGCCTGTTTCTTGAGGTCGTCTTGAAGCGGCCCCCACCCGACGATAAGGAAATAGGCGTCCGGGAAGCGCGCGAGCACATTCTTCGCCGCTTCAATGAGATGCGTATGTCCTTTGTCCGAAACGAGCCGGCTTACCGTGAGAACGACGGGCGCGCGAAGGGGTATGGCGAGCCGTGTGCGCAGTGCAGCCGCATCCATCGGCGGCCTCTGCTCAAGGAGCGGCGGAATGAAAAGCGTCACGAATTTCTCGAGTGCAATTCCCTCTTGCCGTGCCGTGAAAGCGCGCGCCGCTTCCGAATCCACAATGATGCGGGCGGTGCGCTTCGCGAGAAGCCAGTCCATAAATATCTGCCAGCCATGCTTGTTGGGATATATGTTATGTTCGTAGCTGATGATAGTGGGCACTCTGGCAAAAATAGCCGCAACGCGCACCAAGAAATTAGCTGAAAAAAGCGAGGTGACGACTACATCAAAATTCTTGCGCCGCAGATAGCGATAGAGCCGAAGAAATGCAGGGACATCGAGAATGAAGCGGAACCGGAAACATTCATCAATGCGAACACGATTTGCGAACGTATCTTTCTGCTCATCGAACAGTGTGATGAGCGAGGGCGCGAAGCGCTTTTTATCGAGTGCGTTAATTTGGCGCACAAGAAGTTTTTCAGCGCCTCCGACACTGAATCTTCCTATTGCGAAAAGGATCTTGACCTTTTTCTCCTCTCCCGCATTCATAGATACGTCTCATCCGAGATGCTCATCAAATAACCCCCGTAGCCGCTTTTAAGAAGCGGCTCGGCGAGTTTCTTGAGTTGCTTCTTGTCAATGAAGCCCATCCGATAGGCCATCTCCTCAACACAGCCGATACGGAACCCTTGGCGTTTTTCAATCACATGCACAAATTGTCCCGCTTCCATGAGCGCAGTGAATGTGCCTGTATCGAGCCATGCCGTCCCGCGGTCCATTTCAAGTACGCGCAACTTACCCATGTTGAGATAACGCTTGTTAATATCTGTAATCTCATATTCTCCGCGCGCGCTTGGCTTTACTTCTTTTGCCATTTTTACGACGCTATTGTCATAGAAATACAACCCCGGTATGGCATACGATGACTTTGGTTCTGCGGGTTTCTCCTCAATTGAAATTGCTTCGCCCTTCTTGTTGAATTCTACGACGCCATAGCGGGCAGGGTCGGCCACGTGATGCGCGAAAATGATTCCGCCCCTTGGATGCGCGCACGTCTCCAGCATCTTGCGCATCCCCGACCCGTAAAACAAGTTGTCTCCGAGCACTAGGGCGACACTGTCGCTCCCGATGAATTCCTTACCGATGACGAATGCCTGCGCAAGGCCGTTGGGCTTTTCTTGCGCGGCATAGGCAAATGTACAACCGAGCTGTGTGCCGTCGCCGAGAAGCCGCTTGAAACTGCTTGCATCCTCCGGAGTCGTAATAATTAGAATGTCCCGAATGCCGGCGAGCATCAGGGTTGAAAGCGGATAATAAATCATCGGCTTGTCGTAAATCGGCATCAATTGCTTGCTGACCCCCATTGTCAGAGGGTAAAGCCGTGTTCCAGAGCCTCCTGCCAAAATAATGCCTTTCATATTTTGATTATAGCCCTATATGGGCGTTGGCGGCAGTAGAGCCCTCGCGCACGTTCTTTTTGTACCATTCGACAACCTCGGGCAATTTGTCCTCTAGCGAGTATCGAGGCTTCCATCCGAGCGCGCGCAGTTTTGAAGAGTCAACGGCATATTTGAGGTCGTGGCCCGGCCTGTCTTTCACATACTCTATGAGCGACTCCGGCTTTTTCAGGATGCGTAAAATATTTTTTGCAATAAAAATGTTCGAGTACTCTTTCTGCTGTGAAATATTGTATACCATGCCAAGTTCTCCCTTCTCCATCACAGTAAGGACTGCTTCGGAATGATCGTCGACATGCAACCAGTCACGCATATTCTTACCGGTGCCGTATAGCGGCACGGTCTTACCCTGAAGCGCGCGCATCGTGAAAAACGGGATGAGCTTCTCGGGGTACTGTCGCGGACCGAAGTTATTTACCGAGTGCGTAACGATGACCGGCACGTGATGCGTGCGCACGTATGAGCGGATGAGTAGGTCGCCTCCCGCTTTTGAAGCCGCATACGGTGAATTGGGGCGGAAGGGAGAGTCTTCCGTGAATTTCTCCTTTGAATCGAGCGGGAGATCGCCCCACACTTCGTCGGTGGAGATGTGTATCATTCTTTCTATGTGGGGTGAGGCGCGGAGAGCTTCCAGAAGCGCATGAACGCCGAGTATGTTCGTCCGTATGAACGCTTCCGCCGGCGTGTGAATTGATCTGTCCACATGTGTTTCAGCCGCAAAATTAACGACCGCGTCGGCATCCTTCATGAGCTTCTGCATGAGCATGCCATCGGCTATGTCCCCTTTCACGAAGCGATACCGCCGAGTATCTGCATCCTTGAGATTATTCGGGTCGGCCGCGTACGTGAGCGCGTCGACGTTCACGACCTCCGCATCTTTCACGCGCTCAAGCAGCGTGAGTATAAAATCGGACCCCATAAACCCGCACCCGCCGCATACGAGGATTTTTTTACCTGCCAGAAATCTGGCTTCCATACACATCTTTTAGCACGATTGTGACAATCTTCAAAACGACGCCAGAATGCTATAGTCTCAAATACATGATTGGTATGAAACTTTCCTATATAACTCTCGTACGCCTTCCGACCGATCGCGCGCATGGCTATGCAATTATGAAAATGTGCGAAGAGTTTTCCGCACAAAAAGCCGCTGTGGAGCTGGTTGTCCCTACGCGCCATCACGGAATCAAAGCTGACCCGTTTGAGTATTACGGTATCAAACGCAATTTCACGTTGCGCAAACTTTGGGCAACCGACTTCCTCGGTAAACACGAGAACGCGCGCGCGGCGTTTGCGCTTGACCAACTTACATTTTTGCTATCTGTCTTGGGCAAGCGGTTTGGCGAAACGCTTGTCTATACGCGCGACTACCAGATCGCTTTATTCGCGCGCTCAAGCAATATCGTACTTGAGATACATAGTATTCCGGAACGGACATTTTTATTCCTTCGCGCGCTCGCGCGGGCTCGCCGGCTTGTTGTGATTAGCGACGGACTGAAACAATCACTCATTAAAAACGGTGTACCAGCAGAAAAAATAGTGGTCGCACCGGACGCGGTAGACCTTTCTGAATTCAGAATCACTCCATCGCGCGAGGTGTGGCGTGTCCATCATGTTGATCCGCAAAAAAAGATAGCTCTCTATACCGGTCATTTTTATGGCTGGAAAGGGGCCGAAACACTCGCGGAGGCCGCCCGCCATTTACCTTCCGACGTAGAAGTTGTACTCATGGGGGGTGTTGACCGGGAGCTTGCCGACTTTCAAAAAACATACGCGAACTCACACGTGCACGTAATCGGGTATCAGCCGCGCAAGCAAATCCCATCGTTTCTCATGTCGGCTGATGTCCTGGTGCTCCCAAGCAGCGCAAAGCCCAAGATTTCCTCGCATTACACTTCCCCGCTCAAACTCTTCCAATACATGGCCTCCGGCGTGCCTATTGTTGCATCCGACCTGCCGAGTATTCGCGAAATTCTGACCACAGAGAGCGCATTTTTGTTTGAGCCGGACAACGCCACAGACCTCGCGCAGAAGATAGAATATGCGCTATCGCACCCCGACGAAGCGCGGACACATGCTCTGTTCGCTCGCGAGACCGTCAAAAAATACACATGGGATGCGCGCGTTAGAACAATATTGCATCACATAGAAAACTCCGCATAAGCATCATCCGGTTTCTTGTACAAGCCGAGCCCCAAGCGTAGCGAGGCTGTTTTTATCCGCGAGTTCAAGAAGTTCAATTGATGCCTCTTTTCTCTCGTTTTCGGAAAGAGAGAGCAGTGCTTCCAATTTGGCCGCGATATCTTTGACATCATCCGCGACATACGAAAAACGGAGGGGTACGAGCGTGGCAAAATCCCGGCTTGCCGCTAGAACGAGCGTACCGCACGCGGCGGCTTCAAATATCGTCTTGTCGTACATACCCGAAGAAGAGCAGTTCACGAAGATGGCGTGCTCGTTGTAGATTTTGGGAGTTTCCGTATTGGGAACACCGGCATGAAAACGCACAACGCCCGAAAGCCCCGCAACGCGCACCTTCTCTTGAAGCTCCGCGTAGTACGCAGAATCCCTCGGCAGCGCCGAGCCGTAAAAAGATGCCCGGAAATTGGTCCCCCGCTCATGGAGAGGTTTCAAGGCATCCACAAGAATATGAGCTTTCTTGGAAGGTGCCATCCGCGCCAAGAAAAGGATTCCTGCGGGGTCGCGCTCTCCCGAGAGCGGTTTGAACGTGCTCGTATCTACACCCACCGGCATGATGACCGTCTTTTTAAATTTCGCCGTATAGGAGAATTTTGACGTGCAAAAGACCTTGGTTGAAAGCGCAGACGCGATATCTGTCCATAGTGAACCCGCATAGTGATTGCGCCAGAAAAAGATTCTTTTGCCGAGGAATTTCCAGAGCAAGCCGCCAAGAAGAACGTATTCCTGATTCATGTGCACGAACACTGCATCGTATTCGTTCCGAAGCGTCCAAATATATTTATAGAAGTTCCATACATATTTGATACGCGATAGAAACCGGGTTCCCTCGCCCTCCATAGCTTTAGCGACGGATGGTTTGCCTAATGAATGGACGCGAATATTCGCTGGCAAAGAATGCTTTCCCTCTTTCAAGCAAATGACATGCACCGATTCGCAGTGTTTGGAAAATTCCTCCACCCAACGGCAAAAGAATCCTAAGATCGGATCGTCCAAATCTATGGCTTGTGTACAAATCAAGAGTTTCATGTCGACATTAATGCTCGTACCTATGTAGTATGTTCATCAGCATGAAAGTCCTCCTTGGGGTTCCGTCCCCATGGTGTCCTTTTTTGTTTGAACGCGCGCTTGACAGTTGACATGTTGGTGCCTATGATTATAGGGTATTTCTAGGGAAAGGCACTTCGTGAGGTTCCGTCCTCATGCGGTGCTTTTCTTTTTGTACTCCAACATTTTTTGCAAATTGTTCATGAATTAAGCATCAATGAACGCATAATTATTTCCTTTGAGCTTCATGGAAGTAATACGAGCCCCAAGAACCGCATGGTTAGCGGCGCGCTTTGCTTTTCCGCGCGCGATGCCCGACGATAGCGTGGCCATAGACACCTTGCAGTAATTCAATATCTTTATTCGTCTGCAGAAGCAGGGCGATATTCTTGCGCTCAATTGCTCGAAGTGCGGCACTTCCCTCTGCGTCATGCGGAAGATGTTTCTCGTACAGGGCACGGAGTGCGGCAAAGTCTTTAATGAAGCAGAATCCGCCCGCGCCGCGTCCGCTCTTATGCAACGGCTTTGCGTAACGGTTTGAAATCATTGGGTCGGCTTCAATTGCCTTTTGTATGACATCCCACTTCGCGCCCATCTTTTGCGCGAGGTCATACATAATATTGAAAAGTATCACTTGCATGTACCCGCTTCCGTTGTGCGCGTATTTTATAATTTCAGCTTCAACGCTTTTTGTAGTTACAGCGAACGGAACTCGCGGGAGGACAGCGTGCACTTTTTTTGCCGCGGCGCGATGCTTGAGAGTGTCTACTGGCATCCCGATAATGTTTGAAAAAGGATGTGCGGCATCCCATGCGGCAGTCGCGACACTTAAGAACTCAGGACTGCACAGCACGATACGATCAGAATACTTTTTCTGTACGCATTCCGTTGTTCCGGGAAGCAATGTGGACTTGATGACGGCAATTTTGCCCTTGCCCACGAGCCCAACGCCCGCCTCAACGATACTTGAATCAAACCCTTTAGGATTTGTCGGCGTAGGAACGCATACAAAAACTATTTCTGCTTCTTTGAGCTTCTCCTTGTTGCCCCGATACGGTTCTTCTAATGCATAGCGGATTGTCGTATAGCCGCGACGCTCCATATCGTCGGCATAATTCTTGCCGACAAATCCCTGTCCGACAAAGCCAATAAGCGGTTTCTTGCGGTTCTTGTCTGTCATAATCCGCGCATTATTGCCGTTTTTTCCCGAACGCGCAAGATTCGCCTGCACCCTCTCAGTAGTGCGCATTTATTTATCTGTGTATCAATCCCTGCATCAGTCTGTTCACAAAATTGATACAAAACAATATTCCATATCCTACGCCATGGCGTAGGATATGGAATATGATGAATGCCACTTCAAGACCTACTCCTTCGCAAAGAAATATATTCCGCGCTGATGTTCAATTAAAGCATGCCATCAAAAAGCAGAGGCGGCCAGATTCCGCCGGCACTGTTTTCGGCATGAGGGGTCCCCAATATCACATTGCCCGCGCTGTCTGTCGCCTCCGGAACACCCGATGCGCCAAATTGCCAACTCCCGGCATTCGCACCGTCTGACCCAGTGGCCTTGCGTTCCATGGTCATTGGATTAGATAGGAAGTTTGCTAGCCAACTTGCGTCCATCCCCGGGCACCAACCGCCACATACGGAAACAGCAGGCGTACGATCAAGAGTTGTTGTCGCATTTCCACTGCCCCAATTCAGCTTCAATTCCTCTCCTACCTGCGAAAGTGCATCAAGAGGAGTTATGAAATTGCCTGCGGCACTCGTAGATTCGTCACGACTTTCAATAAGATAAAAACCGCCTGGCGGGATATCACCGTAAAGCTGCAGATATGGCGAACCGTCTACAGAAATGATTGCTACGTGCGATAGACTGCCGATGTAATACGGTGAGATATTTTTCAATTCTATCCATTTGTCTTGAGCGCCTGCTTTTGTCCCCGCCCATGCAACCTCATTGATGATAATCGGGTTTGTCAGCACATATGTTTCTACGGGAGTAGATGTCGCGGCATTTCCAAGTACGTCGTATGCCGCGACGGAAATGGTCGTGGATGCGCTTGGTGAGAGGGAAAGCGTTACTCCGGTTTCAGTCGTCGTTGCAAAAGTTGACCCGTTTATAGAATACGCATAATACGCAGTGCCTGTGACTGGCGGCCAGGCGAGCGTTGCGCTTGTAGTTGAGATGAGGCAAAAACTTGTTGAGAGGGATGCCGCGCATTCTGAAAGAGATGGAGAGGGTGCGCCTGGCGGAGTGGTGTCAATGGTAACAGTGCGCGTAATGGCATCTGATGTATTTCCCGCGCTGTCGGCGGCAACGATGCCAACCGCGGTCGCGCCTTCCGGTAATGTAAGAGCGATAGACCAGTTGCCGTTTGTATCGGCAACAGTCGCGACTGCGATGCTCGCATACGAAGCAACTACCGAATAGCCGGGTGTGGTCGTGCCGGTGAATGTGACAGAAGATGTTGAAAAAAGCGCCCCTTCTGGGGGCGCTTGAACGGAGAGGGGAACATATGCTGGGGCAGGCGCTTCGGCAACCGGGCTAGGAACCGGAGCACCTGCTCCGCCTCCTCCAAATCCGGGAGCGACGCTAATCAGTTCCGGCCCAAATACCGGCGGAGTGGGAATTGGCGGTTGAATATGCGGTTGCACTGGCGGCGAATCAGGTGCTGTAACAGGTGTTTCCTTCAGCGGAATTACTGCGGTTTGTACGGGCGCGGGCGGCGGCGTGGGCACAGATGCAACAGTCGTTTTCGGAGGATTAGTATTATTAGTTGCCGGAGACAATTTGAGCGATGCCGCCGAAATCGCGGCAATTTGGCTTGCCGCACTTACACTACCGGACGCCGAGCTCGCACTGGCAAATATGTTTCGTATTTGTGCCATTGCGTATGCAGCAGCCGCAGATGCTTTCCGCGCCGCCGCCACTATTGCGTTTCCTGTCGCTCCAATTCCATTGACCGCTTTTTGCGAAAGCGGGTCGGCAATCGCAAACACTGCCGCCTGTGTTTT
Source organism: bacterium (assembly GCA_030648265.1). Taxonomy (GTDB): domain Bacteria; phylum Patescibacteriota; class Minisyncoccia; order Phycocordibacterales; family UBA2100; genus UBA10103. The sequence goes on along the minus strand of JAUSHX010000004.1, from coordinate 3,556 downwards.
GTATCCGAGAGTTTTGGGCGGAGGGGTGAAGCATCCGTCACTGGACGATGAAACTCCCGCTTCCAGATTTCCCAGGGCGTTCGTGATATCGGAAACGATTCTGTCCGGTTCCATTGCGAGGTAACTGCTTCCGAAATGATGTCCGCCGTTTTTGTCATTTATTTCGTCTGCGGGAATAGAGATTGCGATGTTCGCGGCGAGCGGTGGTAGCGCACCATACTTAGCCATCAACGGCCGAACACCATTGATTACCCTGTCGTTTGTAGAAGTGAGATAACCGCCGCTACCTTCCACGTGGTCTGCTGGAGTCGCAAGGTTGTATACGGCGATTGATTCTTTTGGCACTCCATTATCAGTAAGATATTTATACATTGAGTTTGTATAGAAAGTGCCCTGCGAATGCCCGACAAGAAGAATCTTCCGCGTGGACACTTGCGGCTGGATTTGCATCAATATCGTATTTCGGTCAAAGTCCGTGATTGAAGTCCCAAATGCCTGCGCGATTGATTGGAGCGTATCGCCAAAGCCAGCGATGTGAGATTCGTTGTAGCCAGTTAGGAAATTAGTGGAATAATCACTGGTCCTTGCTATGTATTCTGTTTGTAATACACCCAAGTCTCTTTTTGCTTCAGGGTAGGTTGTAAGAATTCCATTAACGTAAACTACCGTCATACCAGACGGACTACAAGAGGCAGCAAAGGTGGCAACCGGAAAAAGTACAAGCACTATTACTGTAATGAGAATCCGCATGTTTAATTTGCAAGTATTTTGGGGTCAATGTCACAATAGTCCGAATTAGGAAGAGCGTACGATGTCATAAACTTTCTATACAAATCCTCCTGGGCTTTCTTGCGAGCATCTGTGTTAAATACCAAATCCTCTATTTCTTGAGTTCGCTTGGAATTTAGAATGCAAACACTACCTCTACCTTCCTCTTGAATCACAGCAACTAGCGTCTCCGAATTAAACACAGACGTGAACTCCTTTTGCAACGCCTTTGCATACTGCAACTCCGCCGCGCGGATTTTTGCGGAATTGGGATACTTTTTGAAAATCGCTAACTCAACATCATCTCGGATGCCGTTTCCATTTGCATCCACTCCTTCAATCGTTGCATCCACTTGCGTGGGGTCGGGCGGTGGCGGAAGATGTTCGCCGTTCACGTCGTTTATTGTCAGCTTTTGCGCATGAATTTGCGCGATCACCTGTTGCGTCTTCTCCTTCTCTATCACAAAAGGAATGCGATAGATGACGATTGCGATAAAAAGAATAAGCGGTGTGGCGAGAACCCAAAACCACCATCTCCGGTATATCGGCTTCCAATCTTTGCTTATAGTTGATTCGCCCGGCATTTTCGTAGTGGTCATAATCTTGATTGTATCATCGCTTTCTCGCACCAATCGCATCTTTTCCCCAACCCACGAAACTACTTTGTGCTTTTGCTTATGTCTTCTACTTATGCACAGCATAGGCGCGAAAACAACATTCCATATTCTACGCCATGGCGTAGAATATGGAATATGGGAAACGTTGAACGGATTGCGGAGAAAAGACGCAAGAGAAGAAATATTCAGGGAGCAGTTCTAGCCACTATCGGAATTGCGGGTATTCTTGCCGTAACAATGATTGCGCCAAATATTTTCCAAGCGCTCCCGCGCATCATGGGGAAAAAGCGCTACAAGCTCGCTTTTCAGGCTCGCACCGCCGCTTCGCGTCTCGCCATTAAGGGGCATGTACGGTTTGTTGAAAAGAACGGAAAGAAGTGGATTGAAATTACCGATGCCGGCAAGCGCGCCCTTTCCATTGAGCAACAAAAAGCGCGGCTTCTGGCCATGCGAGGCAAGCGATGGGACAAGCGTTATCGGCTAGTCATGTTTGATATTCCGCAAAAGCGCAAGACTATGCGGGACAGCGTACGCCACATCCTGCGCGAGTGCGGGTTCTTGCGCCTGCAGAACAGCGTGTGGTTATTTCCGTACGATTGCGAAGAACTGATTACTCTCGTTAAATCGGATATGAGAATTGGAAAAGAGTTGCTATACGCAGTTGTTGACTCAATTGAGAACGATGCATGGATTAAGCGGCACTTTGGCCTGCAATAATTTGTTCTGGTTTTGAATTTCGTAATATTCCATTTCTTACGCCATGGCGTAAGAAATGGAATATTGATTAAACAGTTCAACAAATGATTTAATCGGCAGATGTCTAGTCTCTTTAATAAAGGTTCCACGGGGCAAGCCCCGCGGTATTAAATGGAGCTCGCTTTGCTCGCGCAATTCCCGCGGCAAGCCGCGGGGTTTTAAACCTGTATACCGTCTTCGCTCGGACGAAATGAAAGCAAGCTTTCATTTCGGATCCTCGCTAGCCGTTATAAATATCTAACCTATCTGAATGCTATTTTTTGAGGATTCTATGTCCGCGCAATACGCTTCAACATATTCTTCAAAAGTTTTGTACGGATAGTTCTGCAGTTTCCCTTCTCTGGGACCATTCTCAAACCACGCGGTAATCGCTTTTGCAAAATCATCTTCTTCCGCAATAATCGCGCCTGCTTCGCGTGCGATGCCGACATCGGTGGAAATAACGGGCGTGCCGGATGCGAGCGCTTCAACAATGACCATGCCGTATCCTTCATAAAGCGAGGTAGCAAGAACCAAATCCGCAAGCTTGTAGTATTGCGCCGGGTCCACTTGCCCCTCAAAAAATACCCACTTGCCGACTCCTCGCTCTTCCGCCATTTTCATAAGTGATTTTTTCTCGCTTCCCTCGCCGATGATAATGAGGCAGGAATTCTCCAATGCGGCCTTGGCAAACGCATGAATGGCGAGCCCGACATTCTTTTCCGGCTCCAGGCGCGACACGACGAGCAGTTTCGCTCTGAACAGATGCTCGCGTGCCGCAAGTCGGGGTTCAAGCTGTGTGTTGCGATATTTTGCTACGTCCACAAAAATCGGGAGCACCGTTGGTTCAGTTTTTAGTTTATAGTTTTTAGTTTTTAGTGAATCCTTGATGCGTTCCGAAACGACGCGTATGCGGGATGCGCGGCGTAAAACGAAGCCGGCAATGAGTACGCGCACGCGGTTCAGGAATGAAATCCTGGCAAATTCCGGTGACAGAAAATCTGTGTGCACTTGCACATGGAAACGGGCGCCCCGCAAACGAGCGATAATCCAGCCAGTAATTCCGCCCTCAAATGGGTCTTGAACTGAAACTACGTCCGGCTTCGGTAGTTTGAGCGCGAGCCATGCCGCATCCCATACATACAAAAAACGGAAAAAGGAATTGGTCGCATACGCATGCACATATTCGCTCAAGCGCGCCTCCCGAACTTTGTGTCTGCGAAGGGAAAAAACGATGATTTCAAGTTCACCGAAACGTTTCCCGTACGCGCGCATGCGTGATGCGGACGCACTTTTCTCGTCAAATATTGACCTGTCTGAACCTATTTGCAGAACCTTCATATTTTCAATAACGCCACAAATTCACGCGCGATGTCGTCGTACGTGTGCGATTCCTTGAACGTCGCAATGCGCGATTGCAGGCGTTCGTAGATTTC